>JAJSAL010000106.1 GCA_024274705.1 Spirochaetota bacterium | reverse complement strand
CTTACTGATTACTTCTCGGCAATCGATCCATGGCTTACCCTGGAAGGGATACGCCTGATAGCTCTGAAAAACCGACGAGGATAACAGCGGGGGCGGGACGCCATACCCATAACTATCCAGGGAGCGTTATTCCGTCAGACATGACCGGTGGATTATGTACTTTATTGCCCGCTTATAGTATGGTACATTCGAAAAAGGGAATATACGGAGGATAATATGCAATTATATGAATACATCTGCAATGCCTGCGGTAAGAAGTTCGAAGCTCTTATACAGGGGGATGATAAAGCTGCCTGCGAATCCTGCGGCAGCGGAGACCTGAAAAAGCTGTTCAGCAGTTTCGCTGTACATGCAGGCTCTGCACCGCAGATACCGGACTGTTCATCCGGGTGCGAAGGCGGGTTCAACCAGGGCACCTGCGGCAGCGGGATGTGCGGTGGCCACTAATGTTCGGAGGAGGCTTTCGAACGCAGGGATTCCTCAAGTTTCCTTTCTAAATACCGAATCTAGAATGGAACACAAAACTTAAGGACTTAAGCCATGAAAAGAATCATGATAATTGCTATTCTATTCTCCCTTATCACCGTTTCATTTGCCGCGGCACAGCAGGATACTCTGTTCAACGGCCCCTTAACGGTAGACGGCAACATTTCTTTCACCGGCGTGGTAACAACCTATCAATCGGAACCTCTCTTTCTGTTAGGGGGAAACTGGACAGCCCTGGTGAATCACACGCTTATTCTCGGAAGCGGGTTATACGCCACGCCCTTCGCAAAGGAGCTGGCAGGAGGTAAATTTCTCTTCACCTATGGCGGTCCCATCATAGGATGGTCATTCTTTCCTGAAAAGCTCCTTCACCTTTCCGCAGAGTTTCTTTTCGGGAAAGGCAGCGCCTGGTATAAAGGGGAGAATAACAATACCCAGACCTTCTATGTACTCGAACCCCAGGGAAACCTGGAACTGAATATGAGCCAGAATTTTCACATCGGTCTTGGCGGAGGCTACCGCTTTGCCATGGGCACCCCTGATGGGGCTGTTTTTACCAGGACATCCCTCTCCGGATGGTTCGGTGAACTCCTGTTCAGGTTCGGAGATTTTTAGTTCACCCATCCCGTAACAGGGCGAGCAGCTTCATTGCTGTGTTCCAGTTCCTGGTTGTTGCCGGAACTTTGAGTTTTTTTTCAAAGAATGTGTTGGTGAACCGGGCCCGGCCGTAACCGTCCCCTCACATTGATTCCCCGGAGGAAAGATATATATACGGGCATCGCACCTCCTCATCATATCTTTTTTTCTCAACACTTTTTTTTACCGGACATGTTTCCTTCACCATTACAGACCGTCCGGTCTACGCCTGCCGCTGGTATTGTTATCCCTTCCAGGATATTCATGCTATATTAAAATCACCCGTTTAAGCACAGGATCGGGAAAAGGAGTCATTATGAAAATCGTAATTATCGGAGGCACCGGTCATGTGGGCACCTATCTGATCCCCCGCTTGGTGGTTCTCGGCCACGAAATAATCTGCGTAACCCGGGGGCAACGGCAGCCTTATCAACCGCATGCTTCCTGGAGTGCCGTGAAATCAGTCACCATGGACCGGGAAGCGGAGGAAAAAGCGGGTACTTTTGCCAACAACATCGCAGCATTCAAAGCAGATGTGGTGATCGACATGATCTGCTTTACACTCGAGAGCGCGGAGCACCTTGTATCCGGACTCAAAGACAAGATTCAGCACTTTCTGTCCACCGGTACCATCTGGGTTCACGGACACAGCTCGGTTGTTCCTACGACGGAGGATGCTCCGCGGCACCCTTTTGGTGACTATGGAATTCAAAAAGCCCAAATCGAAGCCTACCTTCTGAAGCAGGCCCGGTTGCACGGATTTCCGGCTACCATCCTTCACCCGGGACATATCGTGGGTCAGGGATGGCCGCCGTTAAACCCGGCCGGGCATTTTGATCCCCGCGTGTTTGAGGACCTGGCCCGGGGCAACACCCTGAAGTTGCCTAACTTCGGACTGGAAACGGTTCATCATGTGCACGCCGACGATGTTGCCATGAGTTTTGTACACGCTATAAACCATTGGGGGAGTTCCGTTGGAGAAAGTTTCCACATTGTCTCCCCCGCAGCCCTGACCCTAAGGGGGTATGCCGAGCAAGTAGCTGCCTGGTTCGGCCGGACAGCCAAACTGGCCTACCTGCCCTGGGATGAGTGGAAAAAAAAGGCAACACAGGTCCAGGCGGAAAATACCCTGGACCATATTGCTCATTCTCCCAACTACAGCATTGAAAAGGCCCGCCGCCTGATAGATTACAGGCCACGTTACAGCTCGCTTCAGGCAGTGCACGAATCGGTGCAATGGTTGATCAAACACAAAGTAATACACATCTAAGAGCGATTGACGTGAAATGATTAAAAGGATAGACAGTCTGAACCGGTTGTCTATCCTTTTGTTAGAAGAACACCAGTAAGCAATAGCCAGTTTAAAGTCTTTCTTTCATCCTACAATCTTTCATATCAGGATATCTAACTGAGAACCGTCGGTTTTAACGGGGAGAGGCTTCTCCTGAAAGGGGAAACCGATGCCCTGGAAGCGGTGTGGTCCGCCGTCACCAGGACCGGGAGGAGAGGGTACCATGTAGATTTTACTCCCTAAAAAAGGCCGCTTCCGAAGAAGCGGCCCTGTTGATTTTATTGTCAGGAAGAGAGTTCCTTAATCGTCGAATCCGCCTGTGACCTTTGCGACAAAGATCTTCCGGCCGTCCTGGATCTTGAAGAGGAAAACCGGTTTATCAGTGGGGACACCGTCATGGTTGGTCCACTCGAAAAACAGTCCGTCGAAGTTCTTAATATTCCGGCAGTAATCGGCAAGTTCAGCCCGTTCTTCTGCGACCTTGCCAGGATCCCCGGTTAACCCAAGGGTTTCGATGGCTTCTTTTATCATATAAACTGCATCGTAATAATTCGGTGAGAGGCTGAAAGGCTCGATACCGTCATGATCCTCTTTGAAAGCGGCACGGAAATCCTGCCACCTCTTGGTATCCAGGTTAGGATCAACGTAATTATAAATATACACACCGTTGATATTGCTGCCGCCGGTCGTATACAGGGCTGCGTCGTCCGCACTGGAAAACACCAGAAGGTTGGACATATCTTCCCATCCGCGGTTTTTCAGTTCGATGATGATTTTGGCGACTTTTTCCGCATTACATGCAAAAATAATACCATCCGGTTCCTGGGAAAGGGCTTTTACGATAAGCGGCGCCAGCGTTACTGCGTCCTGGGGAACATCCACATCCTTAAGCACTTCCACACCGGCTTTTTCGAGACCGATTTTGTGGGCCTCCGCCATTCCTTTCCATACACCGTAGTTTTCTACGAATTGAACGACCTTTTTCATTTCAGGGTTGCTTTTTGCCCAGGCAGTGACGATAGGCGGAAGTTTATCTTCGGTTTTTGCAAACCAGGAAATGGACCAGGGGAAAAACTGAACTGCGTATTCGTAAGAGGTGGTGGCGGTGAACGCCATTATTCCGGCTTCCGCTGCAATAGGCGCCGCAGCCATGATAACAGGCTCAGGTACAGGACCGAGAACAGTCAGGTACGGCTTCTCCACGATCTTTGCCATTTCAACGCTTCCCTTTTCAGGGCTCATTCCTGTATCGATCCTGATGATCTCCACGGGCTTACCGGCAATACCGCCGGCCTGATTGATCTCCCAGGCTGCCCTTTCAGCACCCCACTGAAGATACTCACCAATACTGGCGATGGGCCCGGTAAGAACATTGAGAAAAGGGATTTCCCACTTATCCACAACAACACCACCGGTTTCTGCCGGCTGCTCTTCCACAGATTGTTCGGACGCAGCAGGACCCTCTGATGGTGCGGAAGCTTCTTCTTTTTTCCCTCCTGCAAAAACAGAGAGGGCTGCTGTCAGAAACAGCACCATAAAGAACAGACATACCTTACGTTTCATGTGTTTCTCCTTCGATTTTTTTATTCTTTCATATTCGCCTTGTTTCGCGAAAATGAATGCTCTACCTTATGTACAAACCTGCGCGTTATAATCCCTTCCGGTTTCAGTACAAGGACTATTATAAGCAAAACTCCATAGATAACAATCCTCCATGACGCAATTTCCGGCGGGAATAAAAGGGGTACCCCGTACAGGAGAGGAGCGGCCAGAACGACCCCCCACTGGGTCGCATATCCTCCAACGAAAAGCATAGTCATACAGGCTCCCAACAGATGGAAGGTGAAGTATTCCGGAGACAGACTCCTCATGCAGTATATATAGAGTACTCCCGCGGCACCACCGATTGCGCTTGCCCAGGACTGCAGCAGCATTCCCAGGTGTTTCGGGTTTACACCGAATGATCCGGCCAGGGTTTTATCAATAAAAAGGGCAGAAGCCGCCCGCCCGAGCATAGAATGATCGAACCGGTAGATAAATATCCCGATAAGGACAACGAATCCATAGGCAACTATGAGCAGCACCGTCTTGTTCAGCCCGGGAAGACCGAACAGACCATAGGCGCCTCCCAGGAACTCGATATTTTCTACTACCGTCTTTGTGATAAAGATAAAGGTGAATCCCACAATAACCACGGCAAAACAAGGGGCATCGCCTATCGCATTCGAAGTTACATACCCGACAAGTGCGCCGATCCCGATCCCGGCAAGAAAAACCAGTGCAAAGGGCCAGTTCCAGTAGAGTGCTGCGATGGCACCGAAATAACCCGAAATAGTCATATTGGCAACAGTCATAAAATGGAGCTGCCCCACCCGGTACGGCAGGTAGAACGACCAGCTCACAAGGATATACACGGCAGTCGTGGCAAGAAAATAGTAAAGTGGTAACGACACTTCCCTTCCCCCTATAACTTCATTCCGAAAAGGCCTCTGGGTTTCACCAGGATGACCACCAGCATCACGATAAAGGCAATTGCATTGGACCACGATCCCGCCCAGTATCCCTGAACCATTGCCTCCAGGATTCCCAAAAGAAGCCCTACGATAAGACCCCCTTTGAGGTTTCCCAGTCCGGCGATGATCGACACCGCCAGCACTTTGTGGGCTACCTGTTCTCCCAGGCCCGGCGATGCGGAGCCTAACAGTACGGCCAGTATCGCCGCCGTGACCCCCCCCAGCAGCCCGGTAAGGGCATAGCTTGTCAATCCTGTTTTAAGAATTGGAATGCCCACGAGCCTGGCACCGGCGGGATCTTCCGCAATTGCCCGGAATGCCCGGCCTGATCTGGTTTTATACAGGAGCCAGAAGAATACAGAGACGGCAATTATACCAACAACGAGGGTAAGGACCTGGCCCCATGAAATACTGATGAGGCCGAACTGCAGAAACGCCCCGTCTCCTGTCATCTCCCGTGGAAACGCAATAGGAAATCCGCTGTTAAACTCGTGGGACAGTACATCGGTTATAATCATTCCTATCCCTAAGGAGATTACCATGGTTGCATTGATATCCGCTTCTCCGCGGTTCTTCATAACCTGCTGAAAGATGGGGGCCGTTGCAACATTGAGGATAATCGAAGCTGCAATCCCCGCAAGAACACCGAGGAAGACATTGTTCCCGGTAAGACTTAAGACCATCCAGGTGATATACATGTAAAATACTACCACCTGGGGGTAAGCGAAATGGATGATCATGGCAACAAGCAAAAGCAAGTTGAAACCTGTAACAAGGAGCACGTAGATGCTCCCTAAAGATAAACCGTTGATAATTTGTGCAATAAATACTTCCATTCCCGTCAGGCTCCCAGATAAGCTTCCCGGATACCGGGATCGTTTAACAGTTCTTCTGAAGCACCCTGAAGCACGATGTTCCCGGTTTCTATTACATATCCCCGATGTGCGCACTTAAGAGCCTTATAAGCGTTCTGTTCAGACAGCAGGATCGAATAGCCCTCTCCATTCAGGCCGGTAATAATGTTGAATATTTCACTTACCATTTTCGGAGCCAGTCCGATGGACGGCTCATCAACGAGGATCAGTTCGGGAGAGGACATGAGTGCCCTGGCTATTGCCAGCATTTGCCGTTCCCCCCCGGAGAGGGTCCCTGCCACTTGTTCCTTTCGTTCTCCCAGGACGGGAAAGGAAGAAAATACACGTTCCATCTTCGTATTCGCATTGCGCGGGTCATGATGAGCCCCAAGGAGGAGGTTGTCACGTACCGTCATGGATGGAAATACCCCCCTTCCCTCAGGAACGAGAAAGACGCCGGAACGGACATTCCGGTCTGCAGTTCTGCCGGTAATATCTTTACCCCGGAACACGATAGAACCTTTTTCCACTTTATTGATACCCAGAATCGTTTCCAGGATAGTCGTTTTCCCCGCACCGTTGGCGCCGATGAGTACGACGATTTCCCCCTTGCTGACTTCGAGACTGATCTCCTTAAGCGCATGTATGTGTCCATACGAGACAGAGAGACCCCTCACCGAGAGTATCACACCATCAGTCTGCACCAAGATACGCCTCCAGTACTTTCGGATCATTCTGTACTTCCGCGGGCAGACCTTCACTTATTTTCTCACCGAAATTAAGGACCGACACAATCTCGGAAAGGCTCATGAGCATCTTTACATCATGACTTACCACTACGATGGTGACTCCCTTTTCGCGAATTTTCCTGATAATTTCTTCCACCATTCCCGTTTCTTTCGTTCCCATGCCGGAAGCAGGTTCATCGAGAAGAAGCAGTTTCGGTCTGGAGATGTATGCCCTGGCAATCTGAACAAACTGACGCTGCGCCCAGACCAGATCGAGTGCCCACCTTTCAGCATCGCCCTTAAGCCCAACCATTTCCAGGGCCGATATCGCCGACTCCCGGGCTTTCTCTTCCCGTTCCGAGGGTTTGAAAGGAGGCCGGAAAAAGGTCTCCGCCAGGGAGCTCCTGTTGAATTCATAGATGCCGGCCATCACATTTTGAAGAACGGTAAGGCCCGGCACGACTTTGCCCGCCTGGAACGTCCTTCGTATGCCCCTGTCGACAATAGCATCCGGGGCCAGTCCGGTTAGTTCTTTCCCTTCGAAATTTACCGTTCCCGAAGTCGGTACAACAACTCCGGAAATACAGTTGAACAATGTGGTTTTTCCTGAACCATTCGGACCGATGATTCCATGGATTTTACCTTTTTCAATAGTGATGTTCACATCTTTAAGCGCATGTATACCATCGAAATTTTTACATAACGATTTAACTTCCAGCATGAAACAGTCCTCTTAACCGGCTGCTGAGATTCCCGTATTATTCACCGACAGTGTAAGGCCACATTGTAGATTCCTGGCACATAAGCGTCAAGCTTAACTTTACGGACCATGGGACTATCAATTGAGACCGGTAACCCGGTGTGATATACTGCGGTATGGAGAACTTCATGATCAAATCGTTTGAAGAAATGGAAGTCCAGGCGGTATCCCGGCCCTCGAAAAGGATCGCCCTTGCCATGGCTGAAGAAACTGATGCCCTTACCGCCATAACCCATGCAGCGGGAAAAAAAATCGTCCAGCCGATTCTCATCGGTTCTGAAACAGAGATAAGGAAAACCGCGGAAAAGGCGGAACTCGATATATCCGGTTTCCCTATTATCCAGGCTGACGGAAGTGCGGATTCAGCAGGAAAAGCGGTCCGGCTGGTGAGGGAAGGAGAGGCTGATCTTCTCATGAAGGGGAAGGTCCAGACCGCAATTATCATGAAAGCCGCCTTGAACAGGGAAACCGGGATCCGGGGATCCGGGGTGCTTTCCCATGTTACTATTATCGAGACACCGTTTTATCACAAACTCCTCTTCATGTCCGATCCGGCCCTCAACATAGCCCCGGATTTACATACAAAGGTTGAGATTCTCAAGAATGCCGTCCAGGCGGCTCATCTTTTGGGGATCGATGTGCCGAAGGTCGCGGTTATCGGCGCACTGGAAAAAGTGAACACCGCCATGCCGGTTACCGTCGATGCAGCGATTCTCTCGAAGATGGGTGACCGGGACCAGCTGGGCAGGTGCATGGTCGACGGTCCGTTTGCTCTGGATAATGCGATCTCGAAGAAAAGCTGTGAGGTAAAAGGAATACGAACCGAAGTTGGAGGGGATGCGGATATCCTTCTCATGCCGGACATCGAGGCTGCCAACGTATTTTATAAGACCTTTGCCTATCTTTCGGATACCAACATGTGCGGAATAATCATGGGAGCCCTGTCGCCTATTATTCTCACTTCCCGGGCAGACAGCAACAGCACCAAGTATTTTTCCATACTCACCGGTGTAACGCTGGCTTGATCGTATCGTCTTCAACCCTCTTTCCAGGAACATCATCGATGTATCTCTTCTTCCCGGATATTGACACGGATTCAAGGACGTTACGGATTTTTTCAGACATCCTCATGTAGTGGGATCCTTTCCAATAGATCCGGTTACACCTCCCGCATCTGAAGAACTCAGCATAAAACTCCCGGGTTTTTGGTAAAAGACGATGCCGGATTGCCCCTTTTTTCACAGGCTCAACCGGTCCGTTGCACACGTTGCAGCGAGTAAAGGGGCGGCACTGAGAATACAGGTCGAACCGCTGCATCACCTCGATCAACTGTTTTCCCGGATGAGTGGCCCGCACCCAGTAACCATGGGTTACCTCACTGTGCTTCAGAATACCGATATCCCGGGTAAGGATGATCCGCTGTTCCTCCACACTCAGCCTGACGATTTCCGGATCATCATAATCATTCTCGTACAACGTATCGAATCCGAACATGCGGAGGTCCCTGGCCAGTTTTCCCAGGTGAACATCCAGGATAAAGCGGGTATCCCTTAAAGGCTGTTTCCGGAGCCGGGTGACCCCGGAGATATCGAAGGATTCGAATACAGGATAGACCGAAACCCTGTCCCCCTGGCTGAGCCGGTATGAAAAATCAACCGCTGTTCCGTTTACCAGTATGAGATCGACTTCGGTGTGGGGAACCCCCAGGGCTTCGACGGCATCCTTAATTGAAGGATTCCCTCTGAAATAGTATATGAACTGGTGTTTCCTCCGGCACGGCTTAAGAAAGTCATTCAGCTCCTGGTAAAACCGGAAACCCGCGGTGTTGTGTTTCATAACATCAACTGGTACCCTTCTTCCTCTCTTAATGCACGGACAATCTCGTCTGTTTCGAAAACCGGAAGGGCTGTTCCGTCATCGGCGGATACCCTGCCGGCGGGATCTCTCCCTTGCATGGTCCCGATCCTGGCAGCTCCTATCCCGTTGTCCCCAAGCAGTGCGATGAGGTCCCGGGGTTTCTCCTGCACGCAACTGATAAGGAGGCTCCCGGATCCCAGGAGCCCCAGGGGATCGATATCCAGAATCGAACACATATGCCGGGTTACCGGGGATACGGGAATCGAATCCGGGCTGAACAGGAGGGATCTTCCGGCGGCAAGGGCGAATTCCCGTAAAGCCGTTGCCAATCCTCCCTCGGTTATGTCGTGCATCCCTGTCACCCACCCTGTGGACGCCGAAAGGAGAGCCTCTTCAACAATACTGATGCGCTTGAGAAAACCTTCCGCACCTGAAAGTTCTTCCCTGGGTAAGCCCCGCATAACCAGGAGGGCCGATTGTTCTCTTGCCAGTACCGCGCTCCCCTCCAGGGCAAGTTCTTTTGTCATGAGGACCGCATCCCCCTCCCCTGCCTTTGACACATCGATATAGTTCTCTTTCTCAACAGTACCCAGCATGGTTCCGCATACTACGGGCCTGGACACCGCGTCTGTTATTTCCGTGTGTCCCCCGGCAAGGATGATTCCCCGCTCAACGCACTGGTCATCCAGCTCTTCGAACACGGTCTGTACCGTTTCCGGCGGGGTATGCTCCGGAAAGAGAAGGGTCGCAAAAAACCACTTAGGAAAGGCGCCGGTGGCTGCTATGTCATTGGCATTGATGATGACCGCGTATCTCCCGATGTGATCCGCCGTAAAAGTGATCGGGTCTCCCGATACTATGAGAAGGTTATCCGAACCTGTATCCACGGCGGCGCAGTCCCTGCCGGGCCCCGGCCCGGTTACCAGAGACGAAGCATGCGGCGGGGAGGAGGATGTAAGGTTTTTAAGCAGTTCCGCCAGTACCGGTGCCGGGAGCTTACCGCAGCCGAACCTGTCAGGCTTCTTCATGCCCGGCCCTTTCCGGTGCACGGTTCCGGAGCCAGTGTTCCACCCCCACTGTGAAACCGTTCCTGTTATTGGAAGGAACCACGGGAAAACGCTTCTTTATTTCCTCCGGCGCATTGGACACGGCAAAACCCGTCTCAGCCCATGTAAGAAGCTGCAGATCGTTGTAATCGTTGCCCACCGCTGCGACGGCATCCAGGGGTATTCCGTGCCGCTTGGCCACTGTTTCTGCTCCCGCCGCCTTGGATACCCCTTTCGGGAATATCTCCACCCAGAAGGATCTGCCGTCCAGGGGAGAAGTGGTCATTACCACGTTCATATCTTTCAGGGTGTGCGCAATAATACCATAGAGATATCTTCGTTCCCCAGGGAGAACCACCACGAACTGACACGCTTCTTCCGGGGGGGAACCGCCGGAAGCCAACCGCCGGGTAAAGGGTTTATACACCCGAATCCTCCGGAGAAAATCCGGATTATCTCCGTTAACCCGAAAATACCGGAACCGGTGATTCTCCGGAACAGGATCATGGACCATGAAGTCAACATCCAGTGAAAACAGGTACGTACAGATATATTCCACTTCGTCCGCACCGAGGGAAGCCTCCCTGAAGATTTTTTTACTTTTCCACTCCATGCAGCCCGCCCCGGAGGAAAAGATAAGGTAATCTATCGGGAAATCTGAAGGAAGTACCCTGTTTACGGAATACACGGATCTCCCCGTTGCGATGGCCCGCAGGATCCCCTTGTCGCCCAGCATGCGGAGGGTGGAAAGGTTTTCCGGGCTTACCGTCTTTGCATCGTTAAGGAGTGTTCCGTCCAGGTCTGTAACCAGGAGAGCCTTCATACAGCATTTACTCCAGGAAAGTCACGGGCATGGTTTTCCGGACAGGGAGCCTGAAATAACGGCGGTTGTGATACCCTAAGGTAAAAACAAGGTGAACGACATCATTTTCAGGTATGGAAAACCCGGTTTTGATCGATTTTTTTAAGTTTAATGCTCTCTCTGCGAAACCGATCATGCAGCTTCCAAGGCCGTATGCCTGGGCCGTATACATCATGGCCGAACCGGCAAGGACACAATCGGTCTTCCCGAAACTTCTTTCTTTTCGCCGGGCTGTGAGGATGACCACAACCGGTGCTTTGAAAAAGAGGGGGTCTTCCCCTTTTTTCGCCCGGGCGATGAAACTTTCAAACCGGGTAAGGGCATGGGGGTTCGTTACATACCGGCTGGCCTCTGTGAACTTCAGTATTCCCCGTACCAGGGGGTTCTTCGCCATCCTGAGCAGCCCGGCATAATAGTCCATCACCCTGTCCGAGAGGCGCTGTACAGACCCGCCGCACAGGACTACCGCTTTCCACTCCTGCCTGTTCGACGCGGTGGATGTCAGGGAACCGGTATACAGGAGGTTCTCTATAATCTCTTTCGGAACATCCTTCCCGGCATAGATCCTTACAGATCTTCTTCCTCTGATAAATGATTCCGCCGTTCCGGGAGAAAGCTTTCCGCCCTTCAATTCCGGGAAGGCACCCCGGTCCGTTTCCACGGCATCCACAGGGCATACCATGCCGCAGTGGCTGCAGGCAATACAGTAGGGCCGAAAAATCGTATAAGCACCGTCAACCGAATCTTTCGTCACCGCCCCGGAGGGGCATTCATCGAAACAGAGCCCGCATTGTGTACATGTATCCTGTTTAATAGTGAGTTTCATCATAGGTGATCAGTATTTCATACTTTGGAATACTATTTCAACCATGAAGGGATGTGGATTTCCACGATGTTTATTCCCCGAACATCCGACACCACTGCAAAGGTAATTTCCCCTTCACCCGGTGCAAGATCGACACCGAAGGCGAAAACATCGCTGCACCGGCTTACAAGAACCGGATACCCGGGGTTTTCCAGGTCCAGCACGGTAAGACCTTTATACCCTTCCGCAATATAGGCATACCGCCCGTCGAAAACGGCGTCTTCGAATGCATCCGTCGGGTAAAACCCCAGGATTTCAGGCTCGGTTTTCCGGCTTATGTCGATAATCGAAACCCCGTCCATCCCCCCGGCAAGGAGGATTGTCCCCCTTACCGTCAGCGAAACCGGCCTGATTCCAGACACCCTGGCAGCCTGTGTATAGATTCCTTCCTGTACCCTTCCGATGCTCAACCCGTAATCGCCTCCTGCAATCAGAAGATAATCACCCGAAAACACCACATCCTTCCCGGGTATATCCTTGAGTTCCCCGGTCTTCCGTATTTTCGACAGATCCGTCATATCGAAAAATTCGATACCGTTCCCGCCCTCTGCCGCAGCACAGAGCTGGCCGTTAAAAGCTATTCTCCTGACAGGTCCTGCCGTCTCAACGGTTACCTCCGGATCGATCCCTTCTCCTTCAGCCAGGTTTTCGATTGTATCCAGGGAAATACCTTTTATCCCTCCCTGGCCGTCAGAGACATAGACAATTCCCTGTTGAATTACCACCTGTTCAGCATAGGAAGTTCTAATGGTCTTCACCGGGGTCTTCTCATTTATACTCTTCGGAAGGGTCACATCGATGATCTTCACACCCCCCTGGTGGTCTGCGATAAAGGCACTACTGCCATGGGTGGTTACCCCGTAGGAATATCCTCCTGTGGGTACTCTGCCCAGAACGTATGACTGCCCGGAGGTGAATACGTTTATCACCTGGATTTTCTCCCTCCCGGCAAGGTATACCGTTGCATCCTGGACAGCTGCTGCTGTTCCGGACTCAAGTGCGTAGGTGTCGAAATGGTTAAGACGGGAAGGGTCGTAGGCATCTATGACTATAAGGCCTTCATCCTCATCCAGGATATATATATAACGCCCGTTCACCATTACCTGTTTCGCGTAGGACGTATCATATGAACCGATAAATGAGGGGCGGGTGGGGTCCCGTACATCCAGGACGACAAGTCCCTTGTCACCGTCTGCCACGAAGAGACGGTTTTCCGATACAACCAGGTCCAGGGCGTTGGAGGTAACATAGATACCCTCCCGGGTAAGGTTTGTACCGTCTAACCGGAATATCTTTATTCCGGCGCTGCCGTCGGCGAGATAGAGATATTCGCCTGCAATGACAAGACTGTTTGCCTGTTCCGTTGCGACCCTGCCGACCCTGTTCGGCCTTTTGGGGTTGGAGATATCGATTATTTTTATGCCGTACTCTCCGTCTGCAACATAGACAAAATCCCCTTTTACCGAACTTTTCAAAGCTGAAGAGGTTTTTTTCGAGCCTATTTCGACGGGCTTTGAAGGATTGGATATATCCAGGATAACCAGGCCCCCTTTGCCACTGGAAACATACGCGTATTCACCCATTACGGTGACACTCCTGGCGTCCTCCAGGGGAAGGGCAGCAACATCTTCCGGCTTTCTGGGTGTCGAAACATCGACAATCCGCAGCCCTTTCTCCGGGCCTACGGCAAAGAGGTAGCTTCCATGAACAAGGAGGGCCTGGAATCCTCCGCCTGCCATTTCACCGGTCCTGTCGATCTTCACTTCCGGTGCAGCCAAGGGTTCTCCGAAAACCGCGATACTTTTCACGCTCCCCGGGGGAGCTGTCCGGACCCGGTAGTAATACCGTGTTCCGAACCGGGTAGTTCCGTCGATAACCACCGTTTCGGCTACAGTCCCGCTGACAGGTACGTACTCCCCGTCTTCCCGGTCTGCCCTGAGGACAACATACTCCCCTTCGTACTTAGTAAGGGCGTTCCAGGATACCCGGATCTGACCGTACTCCCCTTTCACCACAGGCTTTAATGTATCCTGCTCAAGAGGGATGCCCGTTACCGTTGCTGAGTTCAACCGTAAGTCTATCTCTTCGATATATCCTTCCAGGAAACAACGGTACACTTCTCCGTTCCGCAGGGAAGACACAGTATAGGGAGGCACTGCATCCCTTATCACCTGGTCGCCTTCTTCGGACGAAAGGTACAGGGTGTAATCACCGGGAATGGGAAGAGGATTCCAGTCGAAAACAACCCGGTTTGCTCCGGAAACAGCCGTGAAAGAGGGAAAATCACTGGATCCTTTGAAAAGCTCCAGTTTCTGTTCGGAGGTATTGCCGTTCCAGGCTTCCGCTTTAACCGTTATCACCTGGGAACCTTCCAGTTCTTCAGTGGTTATAACCCTGCTGAATGATCCGTCCCGGCGCAGGGTAATGATATTGTCCATCTCATCCCTGAAATTCCCTCCCTCTTCGGAGAAGATCTCAAAGGATACCCTGCGGATACCTTTTCCCAGGGGAACGCCGTCATCCCTGTACAGGACATTTCCTCCCAGGACGATGACGGAACCGAAAGAGCTTCCTTCCAGGGGATACTCGATCTCGATTTCAGGAACGATGCCACCGTCATACAGGGTCAGGTCTTTTACTGTCTTCGAGCCGTCGTTTTTTTCTGCGGCAATCGTAAGATGCTGAACCCCTTTAAGATATTCTCCGGGGATCGTGAAAAAGAATGCGCCGTCCAGATCAAAATAGATCTCTTCACTCGTTCCCGTCGGTCCACCCAGGTTGTAATAAAGATACGCAATTTCAGAAGTGGAAGCAGGGTTGTCAGGGGAATCTGCGATGATGCCACTTAACACAATATCGTTAGAGTAGAAACTCTCATCTTCCGGGGACGCTACATCAAGGAGGGGCGGCACACCCTCCGGAACCTCCACCTTTACGAGATTCAAGGTTACTTCGGTAGTATTTCCGTTCAGATCGAATGCGGTGAAGTTGACTACCTGTTTACCGGTAACGCCCAGCATAGGGATCTCGAAAGAGAATTCCCCGTTCAGCCTGAACCGACCGCTCCCCTTCGCTCCGATGCCCGGGACCTCCCACACAATAGCCGATACTTCCGACGTTTCCTGCCTTTCCGCACTGCTGTTGCCGATTCTGCCCTGCACCTCTATGTAGGCTCCGTATTCATCACCATCTCTCGGTGAGGAAACCCGGAAATAGGGTCCTTCACCGTCGTCACGGAGACGAACAGTCCTCTCGTTGAACCTGCCCAGGGAATCCTCGGCAGTAAGGCTCAGTACCAGCGGTCCTTTCCGCCCGGAGGTATCCAGGGAAAAGCTGAAACCTCCTCCCCTGTCCAGGTCTGCCTTTCCTTTTCCGGTTGTTCCGAGAAGTTCATACGACAAGGTGACACCGTCGGTGGTTCCTTCAACCTGCAGCGTCGACTGGTAGATACCGCCTTCCGATGGGCTGACGATATCGATGGAAGGTCCTTCACCGGGGTTCTGCAGGGTAAGGAGTGTTTCTGTTGCGTGTCCGTTTAAGTCCTCACTTTTAATCCCGATGCTTAACGATCCTGCCGCCCCGGATGTATCTACCTCAAAGCTGAATTGTCCGGAACCTGTGAACTCAAGTGCCCTCCAGGAATCATCCTTACCAATGCGGTATGACAGGGCAGAGACTTCGGTAACGCCTGGATCATCCTCACTGTTCTGAACAGTCCCTGAGACTTCGACCATCCCGCCGGAGTAGAGGGAATTGTTCTCAGGGTGCATAAGGATGAGACCGGGTCCGACACCGTCATCAACCAGGGTTACCGTCTGCTCCGTTTTGCGGCCGTTTTTGTCTTCAACAGCCCCAATGAGAGTAATGGTACCTGTTACACCGGACAGGGATATCTCCTGCTCAAATCCCCCTTCAGCAAAGGGAATACTTTCCGGACCGTACACACCGGGAATGTAGAGTGTTACAGAACGGATCTCCTTTACCGACCCGATGTTCTCAGGTGCATCGGCTGCTATTCCTTTCACCGTGAGGGAAGACCGGTAGACTACTCCCTCCATCGGTTCTTCCAGCCTGATCAGGGGAAACCCTGTGTACTCCGTAAGGATAATGTATTCTTCCGAGCTGTTTCCCAGGGTGTCCCATGCAGAAACAGTGAGGATTAATGAGCCCCGGACATCCGATGTATCGATAAGCGTCGAAAAGTATCCGTCCTCCCCGAGGGAGACAGAACGCTGCTGAATGGTTGGATCCGTGCTGTCCAGTGTCACCCGGTCAACCTCTCCCTTTCCATCTCCCGGCTCAGCATGTGAATCCGCAACATACCCGGTGAGGAGGATCGAGGAACGGTAAAAGGAGTTGTTCTCCGGACTTACTATGACAATGCCCGGAGGGAGAGTGTCCGGAATCTCTTCCACCATGGCAATTTCCGGAAGAGCTTCAGGCTGCGGTTCCGGCTCGGCGGGTTCTGTTTCAATCGGCGCTTCTTCCGCAAGTGCTTCTGCTTCCGGTTCGGATGGCACTTCTTCTGCCGTGGTTTCCGGTTCCGGCATATCTTCGGCCGCCGGGGCGGCTTCGATATCAGCAGCTGATTCCGGCTGTTTGCTGCATCCGGCGAGCAACAACAGTGTACCTGCCAAAGCACATAGAAGCAGGGAAGGTAAAGCCCGTTTCATAGTGCTATTGTCTGTATCGTTTTAAAAGAGATAACAGTCCACGTGCCGTAAGAAACAGAACCCCGGCGGCACCAAAGACAACGAGGATAAACTGGAGTACCGGCTGTCCCTGCGGTTTCTCTTCCATCTCCCGTGAAGGTACAGGGTGGTTTGCAGCGACAGGTGCAGCAGTAAGACCGGGAACTATTGTCGGCTCACTCCATTCAAACTCTTCCGGTGCCGGCGGAATAAGCGGTTCCACAGCAGTTGTTCCGGATACGATGGAACCGGCAGGGTCCTCCATTTCCGGTACGGAGACCCGCACCCCTTCTGCAGCCTTCCCTTCGGAGCTTACAGCACTTCCGGACCTGCTGCCGTTTCCGGAGATGCCGCTTTTTTTCCTGCTCCCGGACCGGTATGTAATGCGAAAATCTTCATCCCGGGTCTCTTTTCCCGTGTTTTCTATTCCGGAATTTCCTGTTCCCCCGGAGGAGGGTGCAATTGCAAGAGATCCGGTAACCCTGTCCTCTCCACCGGGATTAAGCGGTACAGCCGGGATGATCGAAGGATTCAGCGTCATTTCAAACAGGCCGACCTCATCATGGGACGCTTGTACATTTCCCGCAACATCCGCTCCACCTGTTATCGTCGTATCGATGTTGGACGTTGAGCTTCCTAAGATTTCGTAGTCATAGGTAAACACATAAGTTACTTCATCTATGTCCCATTGAGATTGAGCAACTACAATTTCCAAGGTGCTACCAGTATCACTTGTTGGATCCGGGCTAAAGGATATCGACGGGGAAACACCGGTATCCATGGTCTCATCGTAGACGATGGTAATGGTGAATGTACCGGATCCCGACGTCATGGAAGGGGGATTCGGGGTAACGCTGGTAATGCCGGGTAGAGCCGTATCCAGGGTAAGCCCCAGGGCTCCGCTTTCTGTACCGGCGTTCCCTGCAACGTCCGTTATCTTCGCCGTGATGCTTTTAGCTCCGTCACTGCCCAAGTCGCCGCTGAATATAGTAAAGCCATACCCTCCGGTAATATCGCCCCCGGTCAGTACTCTCGTCTTCGGTACTCCGAAGGAAACACCCCCTGACAGCAGTTCCAGGGTGTCCCCGGCTACCGCTCCGGCCCCGGACAGCCCGTCCACCG
>JAJSAL010000105.1 GCA_024274705.1 Spirochaetota bacterium | reverse complement strand
TACTTAAAAACTGTATTTGATTTTTGTATACACAAGATCACGATCATCGTACTGCCCGAAGTCTCCTGAATCGCCAATAAAAATATCAGCGCCGATACTCCATTCCAGACCGTCTGTCAGATCATACGTTACTTTGGGTCGTAACAGGGCATCCTCGTTAGACAGACCGACATAGGAAAAAAATTCCAGCTTCAGGGTCTCACTAAAAAACGATTTAGCCACAAGAAACGTCATCGTCGATTTAAACTCATCGTTATTACCCATAGCGTCATCATAATCAAGAATGATCTCCTGTACAAACTGGGTTCCCATGGTAATACCAGCCAGCGAATAATCCAACCCTGCCATGTAATGCACAAAGTCTTTCTCTACAACCATTTCAGGTTCGGCCATATCAGTGGTGTTGAGATTTTTACCCCAGTAATATGCCCCCTCCCCTCTCACGATTAATCCTGCAATATCGGTGCTGAAACTGCCGCCGCCCATAAACAACCGGTGATACTCCGGCGTAAATGTAAGTGGAGCGACCATGTGAAGTACAGGGAGATCGTCCCACATGTATCCGCCCATCAATTCAACATCGATAGCTGATCCCACATATGAGGCTTTTGCGAATACTTCGCTGTTTTCAAGACTGTAGTCTGCAATAACAGCATCATTTATTGTAGCTCCCTCCGGTAGAGGCTTCGAAACCGCCCAGAGCCCTGACGGCATAATGGATGGGGTAAAAACGGGAACCCATACAAATTCCATATCAAAGAGCCCTAAGTACCAGTCCGTCCTGCAGGCCGTCACACCCATCCTTATTTCATCGAAGTCAGGCAGAACAAAATCGGACAGATCCTTCGGAGAGATCACATCAGTGATAAAAACTCCATCGCCCTTTCCCCAAATAATCTGCTGTTTTCCGATTCTTAAATCCACAGAATCAAAATAGAGATCCATATACAGTTCTTTAACACCCGCCTCCAGTGCGTCCGTGCCGGTTAAGTTAAAATATACTTCAGCATTCAATGTGCTGATATCACTAAAGTATTCTGCCTTCAGGTCAAAGGTATTCTGAACATGGGAAAAATCCAGATTTTCGTTTAAAAGTACACCTGTATTATTTCGGGCATACCCGCCGAAAGAGAGGTCCTGTGCCGTCGCTCCTGCAGCAGCAACTATCAACAGCACGGCTGACAGTGCGGTGATCAATGATGTTTTTTTCATTATCTGATTCCCCTCTCCATCATTCTTTCGGTGAATTGGCTGTCTTTAATACCCTCGCCGATTCGTACATTGTTCAGCTGCATCAGGGTTGAATGATCCTTCTGCTCGTTATACATCTTCATCTCCTTTATTACCCAGTAACCGTTTATTTTTTCATAATCCTTTACCGTCAGAACTTTCAGAAATTCTCCATCCTCATCGTAGAACTCTCTTTTCATTCCGATCCACTCGCCCTTTACAACCCATGTCATGGTTCTTGAATAGAAGTAATCGCTGTCTTTCGGAATACTTTCTACCACGTAACAGTCTTCGCCGTTTACGGTCTCCTCCCTCAGGATCCTGTGGGTGTCCTCAGACGGATGCCGGTCTCCAAGATCGTCATAAGTGAAGTCGGAACCCATAAAGTAATTACTTTTGCTGTCGCTGGAGATCCTTTTTGTCTTTTTAAGGGCGGGAAGATAGATCCACATGTCATCATCCTTTCCGTTTCCATATGACCAATTCATAAAAGAAGTGTTTTTTACATCCGCTGGATACATAAAGAACATAATCTTTTTCTCATCATTGCCGAATTTTTTTATAAACTGTTTAATTTCCCTGACTCTGGTAGAACCCCTGGAGTTTATAAGGGTCATAGTCAATTCGGATTGGATATCCGGTCCAGTCGGCCGATTGTAGACATGTTCCATAACCTGTAACCCTGAAATCTGTGCCTGTGCAAAACCAATAACCATTGTCGTAAGCAGTAATGCGATAATACTTACTTTTGTGTTTCTCATTTCTTTTCTCCTTTGGGAACACGGTTCCCCGGTTTAAAATAGATATTTGATAGATAGAGCAGTAAGAACATAATTGTTAACGTCCCTACGAAACTTGAGAACATGTTCAGCGATACAAGGGCACCCAGCTGCCTGTTAGGCGGAAATATTGAGAACAGAAGGACAAGAAATCCAGAGATAACTACAACTGCGTTGAACATAATTGCCCTTCCGGTGTTATACATCGTCAGTCTTGCAGCCTCGTTTCTATTCCCGGTTTTGATGGAATACTCCTTATACCGGTCGATAAAATGGATCGCGTAATCGATACCGATACCGACAGCTATGCTCGAAATCAGGGCGGTTGTAGGCCCCAGGGCCACATTCAATAAACCCATGGCACCGAAGTTCACCAGGGAAGTTATCAATATAGGCACAGACGCTATCAATCCTATGATAATATTCCTGAACATTATCGTTATAAGAACAATTACAATGATAATTGAAAGAACAAGGCTGGAGATCTGACCCTTTAATATAAGTTCAGTGAATACAAGCCCCTTATATCCTGTTCCTGCAAAATTGATATCAATACCCATCTCTTTAAAATCCTGCCTGTAGCCCTCAACAATATCAATTGCGCTTCTTATCGTCTTGGTATCGTCGGATTTCAGCTGAGCAGTCACATTAAGAGTTTTATAGTCATAGTCCACCGCTGCCGTAAGGTTCTCAGGATCTCCGGACATTTCGTACAGGAGCAGATACTGGGCGATCATCTCCCTCGAATCGGGAATGGTGTTGAATTCATCCTTGTCTTCATTCATGACTTTGTTCATGCGCCGTATAAAATCGGCTAGGGAAAAACTGTCTCCCACCATCTCAAGGGATTCCAGATCATTCTGTAGATTGTCAACCAACCGGAGAGCTGCCGGTTCTTTGAAGATGTCCGGCTGATCCGCCTCCAGGACAATATTTAAACTGGACGTTCCTGCAAAATGCTCATTTATAAACTTATCGGTAAGGACAATATCGCTGTCTCTTTCGAAGTTGGATAAAAAGCTTGAGTTTATCCATACCCGGGAGATACCAAACAGGGAAACAGCTACAACAAGTGCTGCCATGACTATTGTCAGGGTTTTCTTTCTGGCAAGCATATCCGCAAACCCGGACGCAAATTTTCCCCTTATGGTTGTTTTCTTTTTAAGCTGCCTTGGTTTCGGCAAGCCGACTATCATCAAACCCGCAGGAATGAGGACAAGTGCGAAAAACAGAGCGGACATGACTCCGAAAGCTGTGAACAGCCCGAAATACTTGACAGGATATACTTTGGAGGTGAGCAGCGATGAAAATCCGACGGCTGTTGTTATGGCTGTCATCAATACCGGTTTCCACATGTGCTTAAGCATATCCGTAATAGCGTCTTTCTTACCTGCATCAGGGTTCTTCTGTAGATATAGCTCAAGATGACTGAACAGGTGTATTCCGTAGGCAACACCGATAGCAATGAGCATAACCGGAATCATAGTGGATACGGAGTAAATCGGTATATCGAGGAGGGCCATTAGTCCGAAAGTCCAGAGAGTGGAAAGGAGGACAACCAGCAGATTCATTACGGTCCCTTTAAAGCTTCTCAGAATCAACAAAAGAACGACTATTATGATGGCGATTACGATGGGAGCCATCGTTTTCATATCTTTAGGAGCAAGTCTGGCCAGTGTTCCCTCGACTATAGGAATTCCGGCTACATATAGTGTCTCAGGCCCCTCATAATTTCCCGCCAGCTCCAGAATCTGATTATAAAACTCATCAGTAAATGTGGAATCATCAATCCTGGCTATGATAATAGTCACATTCTCGTCGAGAGAAACCAGGCGTCCGTAGATCATCTCATTGGTCCTGACAGCCTCTCTCAACTGCCGCAGCTTTTCATCACTTTGTGGTACACGTTTATAGAAAGCATGGACTTCCATACCGTATTCAGTACCGACAATATTATCCGCAGTGTAAAGAGAGGTAACGTCACTTTTCTCAATACCATCCATTTTCTGAATGTCTTTAGTAAGATCCTTTATCTTCTGCAGGGTACCTTCATTGTAAATACCTGCTGGATTCTCTATAGCAACAATTATCCCGTCCTTGATCCCAAAAAGATCCTCCGCTTGATTACTGTAAATAAAGGCAGGGTGTTTCTGCGGCATATACTTATCAAGATCTGTTTCCAGCCTGGTATTTGATTTCATTGCAAAAATAAATACCCCGCTGAGTGCCGCGATCAGAAGGATTATCAACCAGGAATAATCCAGCAGCTTATTAATGTTTTTCAAATTGCAAAACTCCTTTATGGTTGTTAGTTATATATAACTAACTTATAGTAAAAATAAAAAACCCGGGTGGCTATGTTCCCATCATGGCAGCTAATGATTTTAATAATTTCTTTCCCCACGCATGAAGGTCAAAAGAAAATCCGGACAGACGCCAAACCGTTACAAGGTGTCTTACCGAACCCATTACTATTATACTCAGTTCTTCCGGCTCTATATCAGAACGTATACTGCTGTCAGCCTGGCCCCTTTTTATAATGTTTGTAAAAAACTCTGTATTAGAGTTCATTATTCCCAGTATCATTTCCGCGAGTTCACTCTTGTTCTGAAATATCTCCTCGGAAAAAATAACCGCAGAAATCGCAGGATTCTTAGTGAACTTCTCAAGAATTCTCATAACAACGTCCTGAAGATGCTGGAATGCCGTCATTCCATCTAGAGGAATACTTTCATTTATGAGCCTGTTCTGATGCTTAAAGGATTCAAGTACTGCAATAAGAATTGTCTGTTTGTTTTCAAAATGACGATAAATTGCAGGTTCAGAGATCCCTAATTCTCTGGAAAGGTTTTTCATGGTCAATTCCTGAATTCCTTTTTCCGAGATTATCTTTATGGAAGCATCAATTATCTGTATCTGACGACTACTCAATTCCCGCATATTGTATTCCGTTTGTGAATATTAACTAACAAGCGATAACATATAGATTCCCGAAGAAATTGTCAAGACTTTTATGTACATAAGGTAAAGAATGGACCCCAAGGGATTAAAAACTCAACATACCGTCTGTTAACGTTTAACTCTACGAATCAGAACAATAAAATAGGGAAGCATCTGTTTTTTCCGGGATAGGACACCTTTCATTTCAAACATCTTCCTCCCTGCCCTGGGATAGGTAATTGCCTCGATGATCACCGTATCTCCGGTGCAGAGAACCAGGCTGCTAGCGTGGGTAACGTCAGTGACCATCAGGCAGCAGAAATCGACGGCTTCCCGTTTCCGAAAATACTCCAGGGCCCGGGACAGCTCGTCCCGCAGGTCTTCAAACTGGCTGAATCCAACGACTTCCACCTGGCTGATACTGAACTGTATACCGCTCTCGCTGTAGGTTTTCTGGTCTTGACTGATGATTCTTTCGGGATCCATTTCCTTAAGAGAACTCCCTGCCGCCAGCATCTCTCCGCCGAAACGGTTCAGGTCAAGCCCTGCAATGGAAGCCAGCCAGTCCGCCATTTCTCTGTCCAGTTGCGTGGTAGTCGGAGATTTCAATAACACCGTATCCGAGAGGACTGCAGCAAGCATAAGCCCTGCTGTCGATGTGTCCGGTGTCCGTCCGGCATTACTGTACAATTCCGCTATGATGGTACAGGTGGACCCGACAGCCTTGTTGATAAACTGAATGGGAAGATCCGTACTCTTTATACCGAGACGATGATGATCGATTATTTCTACTATCTCAGCTTCCTCCACGCCGTCAACAGCCTGGGCGAACTCGTTGTGGTCCACCAGGATCAGCCTGAACTTGCTCTGGCGAAGGAAATTGATGCGGGCTATTACTCCCTTAATAGACCCTTCATCATCGGTGACGATAAATCCGCCTTCGTTGGATTTTTCGATTTCCCGCTTCACATCCCTCACCAGGTCGTAGGGTTTAAAACTCATGTACTCCCGGTCCATGTAGTGTTTTACAGGCATGGACAGAAGGAGTTCTACAGCAACGAAGAGGATATTATCCTGTACTGCCATGGCAGCAGCACCGTGTTTCTCCACCCTGGCCAGGATATCGGGACCTACAGCCACGCCTCCACACAGAATCAGCAGTTGTACCCCGTTTTCAAGCCCGTCCTCAATATCCTTTGTCTCTCCGCTTCCCAACAGAGCGATAGTGCCTGAGAATGTTTCCGGTAGAGGTTCCCCGGCCACCTGCTTGCCTTTAACAGAAGAGAGAAAGGCGGGAATATCGATAACAGCATTTTCATACCGGGCTAATCCGGCTATATCGCTGGTAAGGTCCGCAAGCCTGATAGATGTAAGCCTGCCGGCGCATCTGCCGTCTATTCCCATAACCGGGAGAAAGGAAAAACGGTTCCGGGTGATGATTTCCCGGGCACGCCTTAAGGGCTCATCCTCGCGCAAGATGATGAGCTCCTCCCCCTTGATCATGATATCCGATATCTTGGGATACACATCGGTAAGGAACCGGGGAATCTCCACACCGAAGTATGAAAGGATAAAACTCGTTTGCGCGTTTACATTACCCACCCGATATGGAATTGCATCTTCGTTGTAAAGGTCCCGTTTCAGCCGGGCGCATGCAATTGCACCGCAGATAGAGTCGCTGTCCGGGTTCTTGTGCCCGATAACGATTACCGGATGAGCTGAATCTGACATACTTTTTATCCTCTAAAGGAAATCATATAAGCATTTACTACATGAAGTCAACATCCACGGGGAAGTGGCTGGGCTTAAGAACGGTGTGAAGGAACTGACGATAGGGTTTACCATCATAGCTGTACTCATGAGCCTGTATACTTTTTTCTAACACAACACGATTGCGGCATCCAGGGCTATCCAGGTATCGTTCATCCACACGACAGGGTTGATGTCCAGCTGGCACTCTTCACCCTGGAAGGCCTCTGCCAGCCTCGAGATTTTCTCGATAATCACTGCCAGTGCCTGTGCGTCAGCCTCGAGTCCCCGGTACCCGGACATGGCCGGAAAGATGGTCAGCTCTTCCAGCATACCAAGCGCATCCTCCCTGGAACAGGGAGCCAGCCTGAAGGCGACATCGTTATACAATTCGGTAAAAATGCCGCCGGCCCCGGCCATAACCGCCGGGCCGAAAGCAGAATCATACAGGGCCCCCAGTATTATCTCACACCCTCTGTACCGTACCATCTCTTCCACCAGGACCGCTGCCCCGGGAAAAGCATTGTAAAGCGATTCCACAGCATCCGGCAAATCATGTTCGAAAAGGTTCAGCCGTACTCCGCCTTTCTCGGTTTTATGAAGGACTTCGGAAGAACACACCTTGGCAGCGACAGGGAATGAGAAACCTTTTATAACCGGCCCGGGCACCTTCCCTGAAGGTTTCCCCGGCGAAAGGAGTAGTCCCTTCGGCACAGGCACCCCGATATTCGTTAAAAGCTGTTTGCACTCCCATTCGTCCGGCTTCCCCGGAACAGCCAGGTTGTCTTTCCATGATTCCAGCACTGATTCTTTCATACATCACCGCCGAAGAACGTGAGGATATTCCCCCTCTCCACGAGAAAACGGGCCGCTCTAACCGTCCGGTGAAGTGATGAAAACCCGATTACTCCTTTATCATAAAACGATTTCAGATACTTCTCTGTAAACGGACCGTATTCCGTAAACACGAGGACCGGCTTCTCACTGCCCTGCACGGTCCGGGCGATGTCATCCACCAGGTCGTCGGTTATCATGGGAGGGGCAAATAAAGCGATACAGATAATAATATCCGCCCCGGGATCATCCATCAGCGCTTCCAGGGTCCGGGTAAACATTTTGTTGTCCATGCCCGCGGTAAGATCTACCGGGTTTGTACAGGAAGCGAACGGAGGAGCCATGCTGCGTATCCGGCCTACAGTATCCCCGGACAGTTCAGCCATCTCCAGCCGGGCCCTGGGATTCCTGCTTTCGATATAATCCGTACACATCACGCCGAACCCGCCTGCTCCGGTAAGGACTGCAACACGGTTTCCCCGTGCAGGGGGAAGGTTGGATAGGGTCCTCGCCGCGTCACACAGCTCTTCGTCATCATAAGCACGCTGCAGGCCGTACTGCCTGAAAGCCCCGCTCACCACCCTGTCCGACCCCGCCAGCCGGCCGGTGTGGGATGCTGCCGCATGTGCACCTGCCGGGGTACGTCCCGCTTTCAGAACGATCACCGGTTTGTTCCGTGACACTTCTTTCGCCTCTTCCAGGAAGACCCTCCCGGATGCCATACTTTCAATGTAAAAGGCAAGGCAATCTGTGGCGGAATCCGTTCCAAAATACCGAAGAAAGTCCAGTTCACTCAAGTCGATCTTGTTGCCCAGGCCTACAAACGCCCGCATACCGAATCCGGTGTTGCCCGCAAGACCAAGGGATTCCACCCCCACAGATCCGCTCTGGGTGACGAAAGCGATGCCGCCCCCGCCGGCCAGGGATTTATCACCATGTTCTACAAAAATGGTATCAAAAGCTGTTTCCGGAATAAAGATACCCAGTGAATTAGGTCCGAGAATCCTGCAGTCGTACCGTGCTGCAATACTTTTGAGCCGCTCTTCCAGTCGTTTCCCTTCAGCTCCGGTTTCACCGAAGCCGGATGCAACGATGATGATGCTTCCTATCCCCTTCCGGGTGCACTCTTCGGCGATATCTACAGACTTTTCGGCGCTCACAGTGATAATTGCCGTATCCACATCAAAGGGAATATCGCTGACCGAGGGAAACGTTGTAACTCCCAGGACTTCCGGTTCTTTCGGGTTTACCGGATAGAGTCCCCCATTAAACCCTAGAAGCCTCTTGAAAATGATATGTCCCACCCTTCCTCTTTTCCCGGAGGCACCGATAACTGCAACCGAAGCAGGGTGGAGAAGTTTCTTTATGTGTGACTCCCGATAGTTATCCTGTTTCATTTCCCATGTGTATATTAAAACACTTCAAATGCGGTTTCCATCAATTCCTTGGTGTAACTCTCTTTCGGATGTTCCATTATGTCCCGGGTTGTGCCCGATTCCACGACGATACCCTCTTTCATGATAATGATGTCATGACAGAGAGATTTCACCACCTTCAGATCATGGCTGATAAAAATATAGGTCAGCTTATACTTTTTCTGCAGAGATTTCAGGAGTTTTATCACCTGAAACTGTATGGACCTGTCCAGAGATGATGTGGGCTCATCCAGGATAAGAAGCCTGGGCTTCAGGACCAGGGCCCGGGCCAGGGCAACCCGTTGCCGCTGTCCGCCGGACAGTTCATTGGGATACCGGTGACGGTATTCAGGGTCGAGCCCCACCTCTTCCATGGTATCGATTATAACCTGTTCCCTCTCTTCCGGAACTACCAGGCCGTGAAATGCAATCCCTTCCCCGATGATCTGCTCAATGGACATCCTGGGGCTCAAAGAGCCGTAGGGGTCCTGGAAAATAATCTGAAGATCTTTTCGCAACGGCCTTAAGGTGTCCTCGTCAAGCTCGTGAAGGGGCCTGCCTTCCAGCCAGATCTCACCTTCACTCTTTTCCAGCCTTACAATAGCTTTGCCCAGGGTGGTTTTACCGGAACCACTCTCCCCCACCACACCCAGGGTTTGGCCCCGCTTTACCGTAAGGGTTACACCGTCAACGGCTTTAACATACCCCTTTGTTATCCTTAGAAGGCCCTTCTGAATCGGGAACCACACTTTCAGACCCTTCAGGTGTACAATAGGATCCGCTATCCTGTCCGATTCCGGCGGGTCCCCTTTAGGCTCAGCGTCGATGAGGGAAATGGTATACGGATCCTTCGGATGGCTGAACAGCTCTTCCGTGGTTTCACATTCAACGACGTTCCCCTGGTGCATCACAGCTATTCTGTCACAAAGACGGCGGACAAGGGAAAGATCGTGTGTAATAAACAACACGGACATGGAGAGTTCTGTTTTGAGGTCCTGGATGAGCCGGAGGACCTGGGCCTGTATGGTAACGTCCAGGGCCGTAGTGGGTTCATCCGCGATGAGAAGCTTAGGTTCATTGATCAGGGCCATGGCGATCATAACCCGCTGACGTTCGCCTCCGGAAAGCTGGTGGGGAAAGGAGGAGAGTCTTTTTTCAGGGTCCTTGATTCCCACACGGTGAAGCCACTCCAGGGATATCGGCCGCGCTTTTGCCGGGGGAAGCCCCTTGTGGAGAAAGAGGGATTCATCCAGCTGCTTTTCGATGGTGTGAAGGGGATTGAGGGACGTCATGGGCTCCTGGAAAATCATGCCTATCTCTTTGCCCCGTATGGAGAACAGCTCATCCTGGCGCAGTTTCAGGATATCCCTCCCCTGGAAATGGATTTCCCCTTCCGGGTATGCGATGAACGATTCCGGAAGCAGACGGAGCATCGCCTGGGCTGTTACTGTTTTGCCACTGCCGCTTTCTCCTACCAGCCCCAGGGTTTCCTTGGGGAAGATATCCAGATCGACCCCATGGACCACCTTGTGGACCGCTCCCCCTTTCCTGAATCCGATGTGGAGATTTCGTATCGCTGCGAGGGGAGACTGCTTCATATCAGTACCCCTTCCTCGGATCGAAGGCATCCCTTATTCCTTCACCTATAAACACGAGGAGCGTCAGGGTTGATGCCAGCACCAGGAACGCCGAAATACCGAGGCGTGGAGCCTGGAGGTTCGCCTTTCCCTGGGCCAGAAGTTCTCCTAAGGAGGGGGAACCTACAGGCAGACCGAATCCTAAAAAATCGAGAGATGTCAGGGTTGTAATGGCCCCTCCGAGGATAAAAGGCATGAATGTCAGGGTAGCCACCATGGCATTAGGAAGAATATGGCGGAACATGATGGTCCTGTCCTTAAGCCCCAGGGCCCTGGCGGCAAGGACGTATTCGAAATTCCGCCCCCGGAGAAATTCCACCCGGACCACACCGACCAGGCTCATCCACCCGAAAACGAGGGTTATCCCCAGGAGCCACCAGAAGTTCGGCTGTACAACACTTGCCAGAATAATCAGGAGAAAGAGGGTGGGCATGCCGGACCATACTTCGATGAACCGCTGCCCAAGGATGTCGATCCTTCCGCCGTAATATCCCATGATCGCCCCGGCAAACACCCCTATGATGGAGGAGCATACCGTCAGCGTAAGGCCGAACAGCACGGATATCCTGAAACCGTAGAGAAGCCTGGCAACCACATCCCTGCCCTTATCATCAGTTCCCAACCAGTTGTCCTTTGTCGGGGGAGAAGGGGCCGGACTGGGGAGATCGTAGTTGATCGTATCATAGCTGAAAGGGATAGGCGCCCAGAGGATCCAGCCCTCCTCTTCGATCAGGTCTTCTACATAAGGGTCCCGGTAATCCGCGGCCATTTCGAACTCACCGCCGAAATCCACCTCGGAATACTCCTTTACCAGAGGGAAGAACAGTTTTCCCTTGTGGAAGATAAGGAGAGGAGCGTCATTTGCCAGAACTTCCGAAAAGAGGCTCGTCATGAAGAGCAGCCCGAATATCCAGAGGGAAATATATCCCCGTTTATTGAATCTGAAACGTTTAAGCCGTTCTCTGTTCAACCTGCTTATCGTCATGACTCTACACCTTCCGTTTCTCGAAATCGATTCTCGGGTCCACCAGGGTATAGGTAAGATCACTTATCAGACCCAGGAAAAGACCCACCAGGGTAAACATGTACAGGGTCCCGAACATGACCGGGTAGTCCCTCTGCATGGTTGCTTCAAATCCCAGGAGGCCGAGGCCCTCTAAAGAGAAGATAACCTCGATAAGGAGGGAACCGGTAAAGAACATACTGATGAATGCCGAAGGGAAACCAGCGATAATCAGGAGCATGGCATTCCGGAACACATGTCCCCTCAGTATCTTTTTCTCCGTCAAGCCCTTGGCACGGGCGGTGAGCACGTACTGTTTATTGATCTCGTCTAGAAAAGAATTTTTCGTCAGCATGGTAAGGGCGGCAAATCCGCCGATCACCATGGCAAGGATTGGCAGGGCCAGGTGCCAGAAATAATCGGTGATCTTCCCGAAGAACGAAAGTTCCCGCCAGTTGACGGAAACCAGGCCCCGTAAAGGGAACCAGTTAAAATAGGAGCCCCCGGCAAAGAAGATGATGAGTACAATGGCAAAAAGAAAGACCGGGATGGCATTCCCCAGGATGATGGTTGAGCTGGTCCAGACATCGAACCTGGAACCGTGGCGGACCGCCTTCCTTATTCCCAGGGGAATAGACACCAGGTAGATAATAAGGGTGCTCCATATCCCTAAAGACATGGATACCGGAAGCCTCTCCACGATAAGGCCTACAACAGTTCTGCCCCGAAACAGACTTTCACCGAAATCGAACAGCAGATATCGCTTCAGCATATCGAAATACCGTACATGGATGGGCTTGTCGAATCCGAAGCGGACTGCAATTTCCCTTATGATTTCCGGATCCAGCCCCCTGGCGCCCCTGTATGCACCGTGCTGTATACCCCGTCCTTTATCGATGGATGCCCCGTCCATTTCCAGGGATACTTCCTGCTGTCCCTCTCCTGAGATGCGTTCCATTATCATGTTGGAGTTGATCCCGCTTGCCTGGGCAATCATCTGGTCCACCGGTCCTCCCGGCGCTATCTGTACGATAAAAAAATTGATGGTGACGATGGCCCACAGGGTGGGAATGATCAAGAGGAGGCGACGTGCAATGTAAAACCCCATCTTAAACTGTTTCCTTTACCGTCTTACATTGTTCGGAAGCCTGCGCTCCTTTACCGGATCGATCCACCAGGTGGATACCCCGAGTTCATATTTCGGCCGTACCAGGGGTTTCCCGAACTTGTCCCAGTAGGCGACCCTGAATGAGCTGATGTGCCATTCAGGAATTCCGTAGTGGTTCCAGGTGAGCACCCGGTCCAGGGCCCTTCCCCAGGCGAGGAGAGCGTCGTCGTTCTCCTGGTTTTCCATGATTCCCTCGATGAGGTAATCCACGGCCTCGTCCCGGACTCCCGCAGTGTTGTACGTGGAATCAATAAAATCACTGTGCCACACGAGATTCAGCCCGCTGTCCGGATAAAACCGTGCCCTGTACAGTTCGGAAATTATATCGAAATCCCGTTCCCGGAGGCGGTTGGTGAACTGGGTTGTATCCACCACCCGGATATTCATAGTAATCCCAAGACGTTCCATATTTTTCTGGACAGGAATTGCCACCCGCTCCATGGACGGACTGTAGAGGAGGAGTTCAAACTCCATGTGCTCCCCGGTTCTTGCGTTCACCAGTTTCCTGTCCCGGATTTCCCACCCGGCTTCCTTGAGGAGGCTCAAGGCCTGGCGAACCTGGGTCCGTATATTGCCGGAACCGTCGGTAACCGGTGGATTATACTCTTTTGTAAAAACCTCCGCCGGTATCTTGTTCCGGATCGGCTCCAGGATCTTCAGCTCTTCCCTGGAAGGGAGGCCTTTGGCCTCATAGATGGTGTTCTGAAAGTAACTCCTGGTACGTGTATACTGGTCGTAGAACAGGTTCTTATTCATCCACTGGAAATCCAGGGCATAACCCAAGGCCATGCGGACCCTGCGGTCCTTAAAAAACGGGTGCTCTACATTGAACACGAAGGCCTGCATCCCCTGGGGAATTTCATGAGGGATTTCCTCCTTGATGATATACCCGGCATCGAAAGCCGGGCCGTTGTAGAGGGTAGCCCAGTTCTTGGACACGTTTTCACTGCGCACATCGTATTCGCCGGCTTTGAATGCCTCAAATGCCACATTCTGGTCCCGGTAATAATCGTACCGGTAATAGTCGAAGCTGAGCTGCCCCTTATTCACCGGCAGGTCCTTGCCCCAGTAACCGGAAAGCCTTTTATACACGACATACTGACCGATCTTGTAGTCCGAAACGGTGTACGCACCGGAGCCCAGGGGCACCTCCGTCGAAGGTTCGGTAAAATTCCTGGATTCCCAGTAGTGTTTCGGGAGAATCGTCAGTCCTCCCAGGTCCATGATCATCTCTTTACCCGGATCCGGCAGATCGAACCGCACCCGTAACCTGTCCAGGGCCCGGACAGTTACTCCCTCGAAATACCGGCGGAACTGGGGAACACCCTGTTCCATGAATGTGTTGAAAGAGAACACCACGTCTTCAGACGTTATTGCCTTTCCGTCCTGGTGGCGCGCCTTCGGGTTGATATGGAAGATCACCCAGGAGTGATCGTCGGGATACTCCAGTTTCTCCGCGACGAGGCCGTACAGTACGTCCACTTCATCGCTGGATGAGGTCATGAGGGTGTCGTAAAAGGACGTGCTCCCTACCGCTGCTATTCCTCTCTGAGCATACCTGTGAAAACCATCATACGTACCTATCGTGTAATTTACCAGTATGCCCCCTTCGGGAGCAATCGGATTGACGTATTCGAAGTTTCGGAAATTCTCTCCATACTTCGGCGTTCCCCGAAGCGATATAGCGTGGGATACGGTTACCCCCGGTGCACTCCAGATAGTCAATACAGATATAACCAGGAATAATCCGGTAAACAGATAGCATTTTCTCATAACCCCCCCCCATTTGAATACGGAAGTAATATAGGTACACCATAGGTGATCTATTACGCATAGTCAACATTTGTTATATGGTAACAACAACGGTACACTCCCGGTACCAGTACTGAGGAAATATCCGGATGTACACCTCCTGATGGAGATGCTATAACAGTACTGTAGATCCATGGATCATGGTTTATACGAAAAATTGTTTCAGTTATCTCCTGTACCGATGTACATCGTGGACATTACCAC
>JAJSAL010000104.1 GCA_024274705.1 Spirochaetota bacterium | reverse complement strand
ATGAAGACCCTTCTCGAACCATTTGAAGTAGGGGGATTCCTGCGGGTGGGGTTCTACCAGAACGCAGACAATGCCGTGATAGAGCTTATGGAGTACTTCGGTGACGGAAACGACTGGTTCCCGGAGGGTTCCAAGTAGCAGGATTGCCGTCTCTGCCCTATTATTTGCCAATGTTTCACTCCTCTTGTATTGCGGGGATGTTCGTTCGGAAAGGCTTGTTATAGTGATAGCTCACTAAGGGTTGGTTGAAGTACCCTGTATGTGAAAAATACAATTTGCTTGACATCCACCGGGAATGGTGTATAATGGGCACTAACTAACAGTACGTTAGTATATATTTCAGGAGGTGTATTATGCAGAAAAAATCTGTAATGCTCATTTCTACTGCACTGGTCTTGTTCCTTCTTTTCAATGTAGTACTCTTTGCCGGCGGAGGACAGGAGGCAAAACCTAAAGATCTGGTAACCATGACATTTATCTCTCCCAGGGGAACTCTCGAGGTTATGGACGATTATAACCTGTGGGTGGCAAAAGAGATGGGTTATTTCGAGGAACTGGGCATTGATCTTGTAATGGAACCTGGACCTAATGAAGCACTTGCAACTACAAAGTTCGTAAGTGAAGGGAAGGCAGATGTCGGGTATCCATCACCGGGAGTTCTCACTTCAAGTGTTGATACAGGCATGGAAGTAATCATGCCCTTTGAAATGATTAAGGATCAAGTTTTTAATTTTTCCGTAAGAGAAGATAGTGATATTTATAAAGTTGAAGACTTAGCCGGTAAAACAATATCAATATGGGCCCCCGGCGGGGAGGTCGTTACTATACCTATACTAGTTGAAATGGGAATCGATCCTGACAGCGTAAATTTTATCTATGGTAGTAACTGGGGCCAGCTGGCGGCTCTTGGAGAGGCTGATGCTGCTCAATCATGGGAAGGATTAAGGGCACAATGGGATGCAATAGGACTTGGTCTCAGACATCTTGTTGGTTTTGAGTATTCGAAAATGCCTTCAAATGGCTATGCCGTTCGGAAATCAGATTTGGAGGACCCGGACAAGAGAAAAAGGTTGGTGAATTTTTTTAAGGCATCCGCAATGGGTGTGGAATTCGCCCGTCATAATCCTCGTGCAGCAGCTCAAATTACCTATGATAAGTTTGCAGCGGTTAGGGAGCAGATGGAACCGCAACTTGCACTTGAATCGTTGCAACAGCTGCACTGGTTATATACAGGCAGCGAAAGGGAACTGGGTGGATACGGCATGTCTCCTAAAGATTCATGGAATACGTATCTCGATATCATTTATGATTTAGGACAGACGAAAAACAAACTTGCATTTGAAGATGTTGCAACGAATGAATTGGTTTCCGAGATAAATGACTTTGATAAAGCTAGAGTAAAAGCTGATGCTGAGGCTTTTAAATTAAATGATACCTGGAAAAACGTAGAAGTTAGGGGTAACTGGTAAAAATTAACCACACTATTGAAATCATTATCTATTAACTTCCTCTGAAGAGGAATGAGTAAGCTAGCAACTCAGAATGTTTAACGTGGGTTGTTAGCTGCTCTATGGGTATGGAGGAATGATGATAAAAAGTCACAGGACTGGCTTTGTACAAAGGACAGTTCACCGTGTACTATATAAGTTAAAAAATGAATGCAGGGCAAGCGGGGACGCTGTCGGAAATATAGACAAGGCTCTTAAGTTCTGAGTTGGCTTTTTATTGGAGTATTTATGAACGATGAATATGTAGTTGTTGCAGAAACTGTCAGTAAGACCTATGCAACTGAAAAAGTACCAGTACGTGCTATAAAAGATTTTTCTATGAAAGTAAAAGGAGGAGACTTCGTGGCGATAGTTGGACCAAGTGGCTGTGGAAAGACGACCCTTCTCTGGGGTTTGACAGGGCTTCATCCTTTTACGTCAGGAAAAGCATTAATACTGGGAAAAGAAGTCGAAAAACCAAGAAACGAAGTAGGAATAATTTTTCAGCAGGCCAACCTTCTTCCCTGGAGGGATTTGGTTCAGAATATTCAGTTTCCCCTGGAAATTATGAAAAAGAATATCAAGGAGTTCGGAGAAAGGATTCAGGAGCTTATAGACAGTGTCGAGTTGACAGGATTCGAAAAGCATTTCCCCAGGGAACTCTCCGGAGGTATGCAGCAGCGTGCTTCGATTGTACGTGCCCTGACGGTAGACCCTCAGGTGCTGCTCATGGATGAACCATTTGGAGCTCTTGATGCTTATACAAGGGATGAAATGGATACACTTATTTTAAAAATATGGGAAAAGACAAAAAAGACGATAATTTTTGTTACACACAGGATAGAGGAAGCTGTTTATCTTGCAAACAAGGTATACGTTATGACTCCACGGCCGGCAATCAATTCCGAAGTGTTCGATATTGATCTGCCAAGACCGCGTCCCAGTGGTATAACCATGGAAACAAAGTTTTTTAATATTGTAGCAAAAATAAAGAAAAAAATTGTGGATGATGTGGAAGCACAGAAAAAAGAGGGGAGCTATAAGAGCCAGGCTTACAGTACCGTAACATAGCTTATACATTAATCGCTAATTACCGTATTTTATTATATTCATATGTTAAATATAATAACCTGGGATCAGAATAGCTATGCAGGTAATAAGAAGTGAAATATGAAGTAACCATAGGAGCATATGTATGAGTAATTATGACGAGCAGCTAAGAAATGAAGTGCCGGATTTTGAAGAAAGCGAGCCCCATCATAAACATGGCAGCCTTGATATCTCCGGAACCGTGTCCGCAGTGCAAATACATGGGCGAAAACAAGTATTGGGTATTGTAGTAGTAGCAGTTATTGTTTTAGGTTCCTGGGAGCTTCTTGTCAGACTATTTGAAATTCCGGAGTTTGTTTTTCCTACACCAAGTGCAATTGCCGTTGCAATGGTTACTTCTTTTCCAAATGTATATCCGGCATTCTTATATACATTAGCGGAACTTGTTTCCGGGTACCTTATAGGAGCATCAATCGGGCTTTTTTTAGCGGCTGTTCTCACCCAACTTCCATATCTAGAGAAAATAATAACACCCTATATCATTTTAATAATAACAACCCCAACAATTGCACTAGTTCCCCTGCTTATGCTTAGACTTGGATTCAATATCTGGCCGAGGATAATAGCTGTGGCATTAGCTGTAGGTCCAATGGTGATGATAAACGCAACAACGGGATTCAGGCAAACAGATTTAGCTAAAATTGCTCTTGCAAAATCTTACGGCGCAACTACTTTTCAGATATTTAGAAAGATCCGTTTTCCACTTGCACTTCCAATGATTATTGTAGGGCTACTCGTCGGAGGTATCTTTGGTCTTATCACTGCTGTTGGTGCGGATATGGTTGGCGGTAAAACAGGATTAGGTCATAAAATAGCTTATTATTCTGCCCTTGCAAGGATGCCTAATTTTTTTGCGGTTATTCTTATGGTCTCGGCAATAGGAATATCAATATGGATTATTATGGCGAATGTTGGGAAAAAGTGGGCAAGCTGGAGTGAATAAATGATCCGGCTTCAGGAATAACTATTGTTTTGAACTATGAAGAGATTGTGTATTAACGGGAAAGAGGTTTCTTTGATAAATCCTCCAAGTTTTACCGGGCTAGATTTGGAATTATATTCCGGCAAAATAAAACAGGTAGAAAGGAAGAGTAAGGATGTTGAGAGATGAAAAACTTTACGAAGAGATAAATGAAGCTGTTTTTTCTCTCCCTATATTTGATACGCATGAACATCTTTTAGATGAGAAAGACAGGCGGGAATCTAATCTTGATTTTTCTTTGTTCTTTATGCAGTATGCCGGTACCGATCTTTTAACCTCAGGGTTGACAGAAGAAGAATTCGTCATCTTTCAAGATCCAAAAACAGATGTACAAAAAAAATGGAGTTGTTTTTCAAAACACTGGCCCAATATTAAAAATACTTCTTACTGTAAATTGATTCTGGAAGCAATAAAGGATTTGTATGGTTTTGAGGATATAAACGAGAAAACTTTTATAGAACTTTCTGAAAAGATCCGGAAAACCAGGGATGTTAACTGGTATGACCGTGTAATAAAAGATAAAAGCAATATAAAGATGGTGTTGAATCACCTGGAAAATATACCGCAAGCGTATAATACGGTATTGGATAGGGAAGATATTAGGCCGGTAATAAATCTGGATGAGATTATTTGTACCTGCTGCCGGGAGGATATCCTGGAATGGGAAAAGAGATTTAATATTAATATATATAAACTGCAGGATTTGCTCGGTGCTATTGACGGTATATTTGCGGAGAAAGATGAAACCGGTTATAAGGCAGTTAAAACTACCATAGCCTATATGAGATCCCTGCAATTCGAAGAGACAACTTTTGAAGAAGCCGATAAAGTCTTTTCGGGTTTATTCAAACTTAAAAGTTATGGTTTCCTGGAGAAAAAGGACTTCCTCTCTAAGGATGAATTAAAACCTTTACAGGATTATATGGTCCACTATATAATCCAAAAAGCTGTTGAACATGATCTACCGGTCCAGATTCATACCGGTATATTTGAACTTCTCTACAATGATGTATCCAATTCAAATCCTGTCTACCTCACAAATTTATTTTTTAAATATAAGAAATGTAAGTTTGATATTTTTCATGCAGGGTATCCCTACTCTGACCAGCTTATTGCTGTTTGTAAGCAATTTCCTAATGTATATTTTAATATGTGCTGGATTGTCGGTATCTCTGCTTCTCTTTACAAAGATATCCTAAACCGGCTTATCGAAATAATTCCTTCCAATAAAATTTTTGGTTTTGGAGGAGATTATATGTTTGTGGAAGGTTTGTACGGAAGTCAGAAACTGGCCAGGCGATCCATTACGGAGCTGCTTTATAGAAAAATCGAACAGAAATATTTTACTTTTGAGGAATCTATAGATTTTGCCGAGAAAATACTTTATTTGAATCCAAAAAAGGTTTATGGGTTATAGAAAATATGAGAAAAGATTAAAAGGTGCTTTCTCATCTTACCATTAACGGCATGCGGGAAAACCGCGATGCCGGTGAATAAAAGGAGAATAAAATGGCAACGTACAGAGTTGGTATCGTCGGATTCGGCTGGGTAGCCGGTTCTCACATGATAAATTTCAATGAGATGGACAGTTTTGAACCTGTGGCGATCATGTCCCGGCGGGATCTCGATCCTAAGCAGATCAAAGAGCAGTATGGTGTGGATGTCACGATCTACAATGATTATGACCAATTCCTGGCGGATAAGGAGATCGATGTTGTCGATATCTGCACACCCCATCCGTATCACCCGGAACAGGCGATTAAAGCCGCCCAGGCAGGGAAGCACCTGATCATAGAGAAGCCCATCGGGATTCACTACGAAGATACGGTGAAGATGCTCCATGCTGTTGAAAAAGCAGGCGTAAAAACAAGTGTGTGTATGGAAGTCCGGTTCATGTCCGTCACGCTGGCTATGAAATCAATCATGGACCAGGGACTCATCGGCGATCTCTACTTCACGGAATGCGATTATTTCCATGGGATCGGCCCATGGTACGGTCAATTCGAATGGAACGTCAAGAAAAACATGGGTGGAAGCTCCCTCCTTACCGCCGGGTGTCATGCCCTGGACGTTCTCCTCTATCTTGCGGACCAGGAAGTTGAGGAGGTGTTTACCTATTCCACGATGAACCCTCATGAAGTATACAAACCTTACGAGTACGACACTACATCAGTTACGCTGCTGAAATTCAAGAACAGCAGGCTGATAGGAAAATGCGCTTCTGTAACAGACTGCATGCAGCCCTACGTATTCAACATGAACATGGTTGGTTCTCATGGTTCGATTAAAAATGAAAAGTTTTTCAGTAAGAAAATCGACGGTCTTCTCGACTGGGCGACCCTGGATGTTCAGCTCATAGACAGCGGAGATGTAGCCCACCATCCTTTCAAGCTTGTCTTTTCTCACTTTGCAGACTGTCTCGACAACGATAAAGAACCTCTCAATAATCTGAAAAGCGCTTTTGAAACACACCGGGTTATTTTTGCGGCAGATAAATCCGCAGAAACCGGAAAACCCGTTCTGTTAAGCGAGTTTGGCTACTAAACAAAGGATAAGGAGGAATATAACCGTGAGATTGGAACCCCTGGGATCCGAAACGTATGCGAAACGGATAAGCCGGCTTCAGAGTATCCTCGCGGAGGAGGAACTCGATGTTTTTATCGGGTACAGCAGCGAGTGTGAATCTGCAACCAGCAGGTATCTTTCCGGGTTCTGGCCTTTTTTCGATTTTGACTGTGTTGTCGTGCCCGCGGAAGGAGAGGCTGTCCTGGTAACCGGCGGCCCGGAATCCTACGATTTCGCCAAACGTTTTTCCGGTATCAAAGCGATCCGGATCAATCCCCTCCTGGTGGAAACATCAGCTCCGGACTGGGTTCCGGAAGTAAAAGGAGAAAGCTTTCAGCACATACTTCCTGACGTCTGCGGCAGGGTTCCTAAGCGGGTAGGTGTGGGAAACTGGAATATTTTTCCCCATGTGCTCTTCGAAGATCTGAAGAAAGGTGCTCCCGGTGCGGAATATATTCCTGCCGATGACCTGCTTCTCCGCATACAGATGATCAAGGAAAAGGAAGAGATTCCATTCGTGATTGAGACGTACAGGATTACCGAAGAAGCGATGAAAACAGCCCTGGAATCTGTTGAACCCGGAATGCGGGAATGGGAGTTGGAATCCCTAGCCCGCCGGAAAATGCTGGAACTGGGTGCGGAGGGAATGCCCTATCCTGCCTGGGTGTGTTCCGGGCCGAATACTCCTTTGAGCCTGTGCCGTTCGACGGATCGTAAAATCGAAAAAAATGAACTGGTCCAGTTCACCTTCGGTACTAAATACATGGGGTACTGTGGTAATATGTGCAGACCCTTCGCTATCGGAACCATACCTTCCGGTGCCGGAAAGCTGATCGATGTTGCGCTGGAAGCCATGGACTATGCGCTTGGAGCAATACGCCCCGGGGTGGTGTCTAAAGAGGTGTTTCAGGGATATCATAACATCCTTTCCAAGTACGGCTTCCAGGAGTTCACCCTGTACGGTCCGGCCCACGGGACCGGTAGTTCCGAGGTGGAGGGGTTATGGCTGGCTGAACAATCGAATTTCATCATCCAGCCGGGCATGCTTTTCAATATCGATATCTGGCTCACCGATGGGACCGCAGGTTTAAGGTTCGAAGACGGCGTACTGGTGACAGAAGACGGACTTAAAGAACTCACCTGTTATAGGAGGGAATCGATCTGCCTGTGAACACGGTGAGGGGCAACGATATCCACGATCATGTAGAGAAGCGAAAACCCGAAATCGTGTCGTGGCTCAAAGAGTTTATTCGCTATCCCAGTGAGAACAAGCCGCCTGACGGATACGAGAAGGACGCCCAGGATTTTCTTGAACAGGAATGCAGGAAAGAAGGTTTGATCACCCACCGCTTTTCCCCCGAATCCGTGGAAGGAATTACCGGCCACCCGGCCTGGCTTAGAGGCCGGAACTATCCGGAGGGAAGGGACAATCTGGTTGCTGTATGGAAGGGGGAAGAAGACGGCCGTTCCCTCCTGCTGAGCGGACATACCGATGTTGCCCCTTTTGAACCGGATAACTGGGAAGTCTGCAGGCCCTACGATCCCCTGGAGAAGGACGGCCGGCTCTACGGCCGGGGTTCGGCGGATATGAAGGGAGGAATGGCAGCTGCATTCTGGGCTGTAAAGGTGCTGAAGGAACTGGGATTCCGGCCTTCCGGTGATATCATATGGGAGGCCCTGGTGGATGAGGAGTTTGCCGGTGGTAACGGTACCCTCGCTGCCAGGCTTAAAGGGTACAATACCGATTTCGCCGTGCTCACCGAACCGTCGTGTATGGAATTGTGTCCGGCATGCTTAGGTGCATTCCTCGGTTCCATTACCCTCGAGGGCAATGCAGGCATGCCTTTCACAGGGTACGACATCGCGAACCCTATTTCCGGCGCCGCCCGGGTGATCAGGCACTTTGAATCCTGGTCTGAAGAATGGATATCCAGGCACAGCCATCCTCTTTTTACAGGTTCCGGAAAAGAGTTGAAGACCATGCTGTGGAATATAGATTCTACCACTCCGGGTACATCCCTCCAGATGGGAACGCCCCAGGTAACAAAACTTTCCTGGATCGTCTGGTGTTATCCCGGTGCGGAAGAAGAGCCGTTTTTCAGGGATGTTACATCTTTCTGGGAAAGTGTCAGGGCAGAGGACGGGGATATATCCCGTTTCAATCTCTCCGTCGAAAAGGAATATCATTTCATCAGACCTTGGGAGACCGGGAGTATGAATCAGGATATCCAGGTATTAAGCAACATCTATGAGGATGTTCTTGGACTGAAGCCGAAGATAGCCGGTGCTCCGTTTTCGTGTGATATGGCCGTATATGGGGATCCCGGTGGAATCCCCGTTGTCATTCTCGGACCTTCCGGAGACAATCTCCACGGATCCGACGAGTGGGTCTCCCTGGAAGATGTGTTTGCTCTGACAGAAGTATTTGCCGGGTTTATCCTTTCCTTCTCAGCCTGACATCGTTCCGATCCCCGTAAAATATGGCTGATCAGGATGCTCAGCCATGATGTAGTTGCAGTCAGCAGTAGATGTGTAGTACCATTGAGACAGGCAATGGAAAAAAGAAAATTCATAAGAGCAGAATTTATAACCCGTGGAAAGCTTTCGGTTAGGGAAGAAGAGTATGACCTGGGGGTTCGGAATATTTCGCTGAAAGGAGCACTTCTTGTGATTCCCGGTGATCATACCGTTTCCTCCGGTACTGAAGCCGTACTTTCCGTCCCTCTTTCAGGGAGCATGATAGTAATTCAGGCGGAAGGCGTTGTCGTCCATGTAGACGGGGATGAAGTGGGTGTTAAATTCACCAGGATCGATGCGGAAAGCATGATTCATCTCCGCCGGCTTCTGGAGCTGAATACGGCGGACCCTTCGAAAATCGAAGAAGAACTTTCTTTCCTGGCAGATTGACGATTCCCGGGCAGAAAATCTCCGATCAGCTCGCCGGGAATAGCTTTTAAAGGGCCTCTGAAAGGATGTTCCGGAACTCATGCTCTTCTATCGTTTCCTGATCCAGAAGCTTTTTGCTCACTGTTTCCAGAAGATTCAGTTTTGAGGTGAGGAGCGAGAGAACACCATTATACCGGGATCCTATTATCCTGGCGACTTCTTCGTCCACGTACTGCTGGGTGAACTCGGAATACTCCCTGGAAAGTTGTCCGGGCTGAGACACCTCTCCCAGGAAGGGAGTGCCCCTTTTTGACAGTACCACGTTATAGAATTTTTCACTCATACCGTATTCGGTGATCATTTTCTGTGCTATGTCGGATGCCCTGGTCAGATCATTCGCCGCACCTGTAGAAACACTGTCGAATATGATCTTTTCTGCCGCCCGTCCACCTAGGAGGACATCTATTTTACCTAACAGTTCTTCCTGAGTCATGAGATACCTGTCTTCAGTAGGTGTCTGCAAGGTATATCCTAAAGCCCCGATACCCCTGGGTACAATGGAGATTTTCTGAACAGGGTCCGATCCCCCGGTAAATGCGGCGGTTAATGCGTGGCCCGTTTCGTGATAGGCCACGATTTTTCTTTCCTTCTGACTGATCAGTTTGTTTTTCTTTTTAAGACCCGCAACGGCTTTCTCTATAGCCTCGAAGAAATCATTTTGTGTCACTACTTTACGGCCTTCACGCACCGCCAGCAGTGCTGCTTCATTGACAACATTGGCGAGATCAGCACCGACAAAACCCGGTGTAGCCTTTGCAACACTATGGAGGTCTACATCTTCTCCGAGCTTTACCTCTTTCGAGTGGATCTTCAGGATTGCTTCCCTGCCGTGAAGATCCGGTTTATCGACCAGTACCTGCCTGTCGAATCTGCCTGGCCGTAACAGGGCAGGATCGAGTACTTCCGGCCGGTTAGTCGCAGCAAGGAGGATAATACCGTTCGTCGAATCGAAACCATCCATTTCCACCAGGAGCTGGTTCAGCGTTTGTTCCCGTTCATCATTGCCGGAGACACTGGTGATCCGGCTTTTCCCGATGGCATCGAGTTCGTCGATGAAGATGATGCACGGTGCTTTTTCCCTTGCCTGCTTGAACAAATCACGGACCCGGGCGGCGCCTACTCCGACAAACATTTCAACAAAATCGGCCCCGCTCATCCGGAAAAAGGGAACATGTCCTTCCCCTGCAACCGCCCTGGCAAGAAGGGTTTTCCCTGTACCAGGTGCACCGATTAAGAGAACACCCTTCGGTATCTTTCCTCCGATATCCAGGTATTTTTTCGGCAGCTTCAGGAAATCGACGACTTCCAGCAGTTCTTCCTTGGCCTCATCGGCCCCTGCTACGTCTTCGAAAGTGATCCCCGTATTCCCTTCTGCGACGATGAGCGCCTTGTTTTTCCCGAACTGCATTACACTGGACCCCATGTTGCCCATCTTTTTGAACAGTACCCGCCAGATGAGGAAGAGAATAGCAAACGGAAAGAGCCAGTTGAGGATGAAGCCCAGGATAACCGGGCTGTTCTGCCGAACTGCGTAATAGGATACTCCCTTCTCATCCATCAGTTTGATCAGGCTGGGATCGTCTACAGGAACCGTTTTATACAACACCTGGTTTTCCCCCGGTGCTTCATCCTTGGAAGCGTATGGAGAACCGTAGTAGAAATTTTCTGCGAGATGAACCTGCCGTATTTCATCGTTTGTTATCTTGCGTTTAAACTCGCTGTATTCGATGAGCTGTTCCGTCGGCAGCTTGTCCCGGACATAGAGAGAATTGAATAACATGATCGCCATGAGACTGGCAATAAAGAACCAAATGGAAAAACGGAATTGGCCCCTGTTGAAATCAAAAAGGGGCTGATGGCTTTTCGGTCCGCACTCTTTATCATCCTTTTTCCAGAAGTGCTTTCCGGATGTACCATCCTCCTGTTTCTCACATCCGTCGTCCCGCTTTTCCTTTTCTTCCTCTGCCAAACAAATACTCCTCACGATGAAGAATCAAAACATCTCATCCATGAAAAACATAGTAACGAACGTGAAAAAAGTAAAGGGAATTAGGTGTCTCCGCAGGGCCGAACGAAATTGTTTCAGCTGGTCGTCAGACATGGCGGTTTATTGTTGCATAACACAACCATTGTGTTATGCAACAATATATATGGCAAGGGGTTTTCTGCGGGCTTCAGGTCCCGGGGTACGGTTACTACCCGGGGTGGTGGAGAACATCGAAATAGTCAAAGTACTGCCTCAGGCCGGGGTTCCTGTACACGACAAACCAGGGGTTTCGGAGGTCCTCCTTGTTGTAGGTGAGTTCCTCCTGTTCCGGTACTGAGACGACGGAGCAGCCGGCAGCGGCACACACCGCGTGGGCAGCAGCGGTATCCCATTCCATTGTCGGCCCGAACCGGGGATAGATATCTGCGGATCCTTCGGCAACATTGCAGAATTTGAGAGAACTGCCTGCAGAAACGGCGGTTACCGATAATCCCTGCTGCCGGAGATGCCGGAAAAACCCTTCTGTTGCGGGATTGAGGTGTGACCTGCTTGCAGCGGCTTTCAGTTGACCAGGTTCCCTCTCCCCGCCTTAAAGGGGAAGCCGGCGGCCCTGTGCCGACGGGTTGTCCTGCCGGGAACCTAATGCATCGATACGAAACGCACCGTACCCGGCGAATCCTGTATACAGGATATCCGTAACGGGGATGTATACAGCTCCGCATACGGCAGCACCCGATGAAACAAGGGCAATGTTAACGGTAAACTCGCCGTTTCGCTTGATGAACTCTTTGGTCCCGTCCAGGGGATCGACCAGCCAGTACGAGGACCAGGCAGACCGTTTTTCAAAGGGAATGTGGTTTCCCTCTTCGGACAGCACGGGAAGGACCCCGAAGCCCGGTGCAGAGAGTGATGCGAGGCCGCCGGAGATGATTTCGTGGGATTCCCGGTCCGCCATGGTAATCGGTGTGTTGTCCTGCTTCAGTTCGCTCGAAAAATCGTGTGCATATACAGAGAGGATTTTTTTTCCCGCCTGGTATACGATTTTTCCGAGAGATGTTGTAAGAATCGCAGCATCGGATGAAGTGAACATGGGTCCATATTATCCTTAAGAGTGGAAAATTACTCAACCCTGTGAAGCGGGATATACTGACTGCAATCGGCCGACGGCGGGACCCGGCTCCCCTATACCATATCTTCGATCTTCAGAAATGTGTCGAATTGTTCTTCCGTCAGGATTCCCATCCTCACGGCAGCCTCTTTCAGCGTCAGTCCGTCCCGGTGTGCCTTTTTCGCTATGGCCGAGGCCTTGTCATAGCCGATATGAGGATTCAGAGCAGTCACTTTCATCAGGGTATTGTCCACGTGTTTCCGGATACCTTTCAGGTTCGGCTTCAACCCCTTAAGGCAGTTGTCATGGAAGCTCCGGATCGAATCACCTAACAGGCGGATGGACTGGAGCACGTTGTACATGATTACCGGTTTGAATACGTTCAGCTCGAAGTTGCCGGAAGATCCCGCTATGGAAACGGTGGTGTGATTACCTATAACCTGGGCACACACCATGGTAAGGGCTTCACACTGGGTTGGGTTTACTTTTCCCGGCATGATGGAACTGCCGGGCTCGTTTTCCGGGAGAATGAGTTCCCCTATACCGCACCTGGGACCGGAACCGAGCCACCGGATATCGTTGGCGATTTTCATGAGCCCGCAGGCAAAGGAGTTCAAAGCCCCCGAGAGATGGATAAAAGCGTCGTGAGCGGCGATATAGGCGAACTTGTTCGGTGCCGAACAGAAGGGGATACCCGTGAGGCCTGCAATGGTTGATGCCGTTCTCTCCGCGAATTCGGGATGCGTATTCAGCCCCGTTCCCACAGCTGTTCCCCCGATAGCGAGGGGGTACAGCTCATCCAGGGCGGCTTCGATCCGCTTTACCGCATATGCAGTCTGCGCAGCGTATCCTGAAAATTCCTGTCCCAGTGTAAGAGGCACCGCATCCTGCAGATGGGTCCTGCCGCACTTGATGATATCCTTATACTCCCCTGTTTTTTTCTCCAGGGTCTTCAGCAGTTTCTTCGCCGCCGGAACAAGGTGATGAATCGTCCTCTCCGAAGCGGCGATGTGCATTGCCGTGGGAAAGGTATCGTTGGATGACTGGGACATGTTTACGTGATCGTTGGGATGCACAGGCGTTTTGGAACCGAGCACTCCCCCCATTATCTCGATGGCCCTGTTGGAGATAACTTCATTGGCGTTCATGTTTGTCTGGGTTCCGCTGCCGGTTTGCCACACAACAAGGGGGAAATGATCATCCAGCTTTCCCCGGATCACCTCGTCGCAGGCGCCGGTTATGGCGCCGAAAAGGGTGTCCTCCAGTGTACCCAGGTCATGGTTTACGACAGCCGCCGCTTTTTTTAAAAGACCTAAGGCGCGAATCATTTCCCTGGGCATCGTTTCGTTTCCTATCCGGAAGTTTTGAAGCGACCGTTGTGTCTGGCAACCCCAGTAACGGGAATTCTCCACTTCGAGCTCTCCCATGGTATCCTGCTCGATTCTGAATGACATTACCGTTTCTCCATGGGGACAAATTCCCTCTCCCCGGACCCGTTATACAGACTCTTCGGCCGGTACAGCCTGTGGTAGACCACTTCTTCATAACTGCAGTGTGCTACCAGATCTTCAATGGAATACCCGAAGTGATATAATTTCCCCTTTTCACCATCGATTTTGCAGATCTTGCTCTCTGCGGCGATGACCCCTTCCAATCCTTTTGCGTATTCTGTTGTTGTCACTGTTAACCCCCTTATCCTGTGCGTGTATCCTGTTACTTTATTTATAACATCTACACGGTTACATTCCGTGAATACTCTTTTCATAAGCGCCTAAAGCCGCTTCCTTCATCATTTCCGGAAGTGTCGGATGGGCGTGTACGGTCCGGCCGATATCTTCCGCACTTCCGGTGAAGTATACACCACTCCCGGTAATGCATCATAGTTGACACGGCCGGGTTTTCCCCTTAACTGTTCCGCCAGGGCTACGCCTTCCTCTTCCGCCTTGTGGGCCAGCATCGGTCCCGGGATTGCCATGGCAGCTTTATCGCTTTCGAGTTCGAGAATATCTTCACCTTCTTCCACATAGACTCTGTTGCTCTTCAGCCAGGTTGTCAACACCACCGAGGTAATAGATTCTCCGAGTTTGGGTACCCGTATCTCTTTTTCCATCCTTCCTCCTGATCGACGGTTTCAGCTGAAAGCTGACACAACAATGTCTTCCTGTTCTTTTTTATGCTCCAGGCATGATCCTGTAGCAGGGGATGCCCTGAAAGGTCTTCCCCTGTAGGTTACAGGGAGACCGAACTGATCTGTCAGACGTTCATACATGAACGTCCATCCTCCCCGGTTTTTCGGTTCTTCCTGAACCCAGTGTATCTGTTTTTTTTCGTGATATCCATTCAGCACATCCTGAAGCTGCTTCTCCGGATAGGGATAGAATTGTTCGATCCTGATGATGGAAAAACCATGGGGTCTTTTGAAATCAATAAGATCGTAATACACTTTACCGCTGCACAGCATGATGGTTCCTGCATCTTCATCTCCCGCCGGGTCGTCCAGAACTTCCCGAAAATATCCGGAGGTGAAGGAATCCACGGAAGGGACGGCACGCTTATGCCGTAAAAGACTCTTAGGCGTCATGAGGATAAGAGGCTTCAGGAACTCCCGTTTCATCTGTCTCCGGAGAAGGTGAAAATACTGGGCGGGTTCCGTCAGGTTGCACACCTGGATATTATCCTGGGCGCAGAGCTGGAGAAACCGTTCCAGAAACGCATTCGAGTGTTCCGGCCCCTGTCCTTCATAACCGTGGGGAAGGAGCAAGACAAGACCGGAACTCCGGTCTCATTTCACTTCTGAAGCAGCTATAAACTGGTCGATGATGACTTGTGCACCGTTGCAGAAGTCGCCGAACCGGGCTTCCCAGAGGCAGAGCATTTTAGGCTGTGCCTCTGGGAGTTGCCGAATTCGAATCCCGGGACGGAAAATTCCGAAAGGGAGCTGTCGTAAACGGCGAACCGGGCCTGGGAATCCCCTATGTGATTCAGAGCGATATAGGGCTTAGGATCCGGAGTACTCATATCCCACACACGGCAGTTACACCGGGAGAAGCTTTTATCATGTCGTACATGATGGGGTGGGTAAAGGAGGGGCCGTCAGCTTCGTTGTGGCCGTATTTGCGGTAACAGAAGATATCCACGATCGCATCGTATCCGAATTTCTGGCGGAAACGGTATGCCAGTTCTATCGCCCGGATTACATACTCCGGCCGTTCTCCGTTTACATGAAAAATGGGAACAGGCATCGATTTTGCGATATCTGTCGGGAAAAAGGTAGACCGCAGGTCCCGGGAGGAAGTGGTAAACCCGATCTGGTTATTCACGATAATATGAATCGTGCCCCCTGTTTCGTAACCCCGGAGTTTGGAAAGATTCAGGGTCTCTGAAACGACACCCTGGCCGGAGAAAGCCGCATCTCCGTGGATGAGCACGGGAATCACTTTTTTCCGGTTATGATCACCCCTCCTGAGCTGGATTCCCCGGGTTTTTCCCTGTACCACGGGATCCACTGATTCGAGATGGCTGGGATTTGCCACAAGGCTGATATGAATCTGTGTGCCATCGGTGTGTTTATGATCCCTGGAGTACCCTAAGTGATACCGGACATCGCCGCTGACGGAAAACCCGGTATCCAGGTCCTCTTCCTGCAGGTCGAACTCACCGGGGCTTAATGTCTCGTAGACTCCCTGGATGGTCTTGTACACGTATGCCAGATCTTTCGGCAGGTATCCCTGCAGGGGATTGAGTTTAGCCTTGAGATATCCCACGTCCCGGCCAGGCCCAGGAGAGACTGTCCACCCTGCTCTGCTTGTAGACATAATTCCCACGGGATGTCTCTTCAGGGGGGATGCCGCCTTCCCCCAGTGTTCGAAAGTATTCCCGCCACGCCGGTGACACCTTTTCAGGATCTTCCAGGTAGCGGCGGTAGAGTTCTTCCATGAATGAAACATTCGAAAGGTTCGGATCAAACCTCATTTCACATTCAGTCTCTCTTTGAGAAGACCCGGAATCTGTTCGGGACTGTCAGCAACGGGTACACCTGCCTTGTTCAGCGTTGATGCCGCTGGTACCAGGGAAAGATCGAGGAGGTTTCCCGGTTCCAGTATTTCCAGTAACTCGGAATTGAAAAGTGTTCCCCTGTCTGCCAGGCGGATTTCCCGGCAGGTTCCTCTCAATTCCTGAATTCGGTGGAGCGCAGCTTTCATGTCCTCTTCATTCCGGTAAATACCTATACCTGCAGTCATTGCGGACTGCATATCTTCGTATACATCTCCCAGGCTGGGACCCTTGCCGGGACTGCGGAGTTGCTCCAGCCTCTTCCCGCCGGCACTTCCGTCATGATCGCCCGGTCGGCCATTTCCAGGCCCTGTACTCCCGTCCCGGTCCGTAGAACTCCATGATCCTGCCGATACCGCCCCTGACGCTGAACCTTTTTATCATTCCTCCTTATATCTTCATAATTATAGATGGAATGTGGGATGTCAAATTTTTCTACCGGGAGGTACTTCGTGCCCGGGGGTTAAGGTGCCCCATCTTCCGGGGGGGTCACGATGGTCCTGATAAACTTTATCAGGTTCACCAGGCCGCTTATCACGGAAACAGCCATAGACACGCCGAAGAGAACTTTGAATACTGTATTCAGCGGAGAGAGGGGCAGCTTTTTTCCAAGGAAACTTCCTGCATTGGAAAAATCCAGGGGGAATACGGTAAAGAGCATGTACGAGGCGTACAATGATACGCCGTTGAACACGACCTGAGTGATGTGGTGCAGGGGAAGAGGCCGGTACAATATGAGCATGAGGTTACCCGAAGCCTGCAATCCGAAGGAAAGGGTGAGAGCGAAAAGAACATGTTCGTATTCCCCGGTTATGAAACCAAAATTCCATTCCGGCAGCTTGATCGCCAGAAAAATGAAGAGGGTGTTGAAGATCAGACCGCTGATATAACTCCCCAGCCTGTTCCGGGCTGATGTATCCTTCCTTCTGATTTCATTGTGCATGTAACAAAAGTGTAGGGTAAACCAGGGATAATGTACAGAGAGCTGTTGAAATTCTTATCTGACCTCATACACTTGTATATCAGGAGCGTAAGAGAAATATGACACAGATTTTGATTGTTGAGGACGAACGGATTATTGCGGCGGATATCGAACATTCTCTTAAAAAGAGAGGGTATGGAGTGGTTGGAATTGCATCCTCCGGGGAGAAGGCCCTCGAATTAGTATCTCTCCATCAACCGGATCTGATTTTGATGGATGTTGTACTCAAAGGGGATATGAACGGGATATCCACTGTCAAACGGGTACGGGAAACCCATGACATTCCGGTTATCTGGCTGACGGCCCATTCCGATAAATCCACGATTCAGCAGATAAAAATGACCCAGCCTCATGGGTATATTCTTAAACCGATAAATCAAAGGGAACTGTTCTCCACTGTCGAGATAGCTCTCTACCGTCACCAGATGGACAGGAAATTGAAGGAAAGTGAGAGCAGGTACAGAATACTAGTAGAAACGGTGAATGAAGGACTGTGTGTCATCGATGAAAAGGGAGAGTTGACCTTCGCCAACAACCGTCTCACAGAATTTCTGGGAACCCGGCTGGAGGATCTCATGGGAAATGGATATCAATCCCGCCTCGAAGAATCGGCCTGCAGGACCCTGATAGAGCATATCACGAATATGGATCTGAAAGAGAACACATCATTCGAGCTGCCCTGGACCCACACCGATGGAAACACGGTATATACCCTGGTTTCTCCCAGGGGCCGGTTCGACAACGAGGGTGTGTATGAAGGGTGTTTCTGCGTTATCACGGATATATCAGCCCGAAAGGCAGCCGAAAGAAAGGCTGAAGAACAGCAGCAGCTGCTGCTGCAGGCGGACAAGCTTGCATCGTTAGGTGTTCTGGTTGCTGGAGTCGCCCACGAAATCAACAATCCGAATCAGGCAATCATGTCGAACATTAGTTTCCTTGGGGAAGCCTGGGAGAATACCGGAGTCATACTGGAAGAGTATTACCAGGCAAACGGCGACTTCATGATATGCGGTATCGATTACAGTGATTTTAAGAATAAGTTTCCCCTCTATATCGGTCGTATTGCCGAGGGAGCCCGGAGGATCGATGCAATTGTAAAGAATTTAAAAGAGTTTTACCGCCAGGAAGAATCAAGGATGGAATCCATCGTTAATATAAACATGGTTGTTCAATCCGCAATCACACTTTTACGGAACTATATTACCAATCATACCGGCGGGTTCTCCACACAATTCGAAGATAACCTTCCGAAGATACGAGGGGACTCCCAGAAACTGGAGCAGGTGTTCATCAATCTCATCCAGAACGCCTGTCAGTCTTTGACTGACAGGAAAGGTACTGTAACGGTAACAACCCGTTGTTCAGGGTTTCCGGAAGAAGTGGTTGTAGAAGTCATCGATGACGGTAAGGGTGTAGACCCGGAGAATCTTACAAAGATCAAAGATCCTTTTTTCACCACTAACCGGGAGAAGGGCGGTACCGGTCTGGGCCTCTCTATTTCCAATACGATTATTAAAAAGCATGGGGGAAGTCTCGACATCGAATCCAGCCCCGGCGGGGGTACGCATATATCCGTACGTTTCCCTGTAAGGGCATAACAGAGAGAATGCACCCTTCGGGTACACCCTCTTTTTGCCGGCGGTCGGACTCGAACCGACACGGGGTTGCCCCCACCAGATTTTGAGTCTGGCACGTCTACCAATTTCATCACGCCGGCGGCTGATAGGCACATTGTGCAGTACGCTCCCTGTAAACCAGGGGCGGTTGCTATTATAGCTTTTCAATTATATTACTACAACCTGCCGCAGTTGAGTCCGGCGGGAATTCGCAACTACAGGCTTGCCGGCAAAGCCGTTGGCAACACCGTGCGGAAGCGTTAAGCTGTCTCTGCCGGTTACCTGCAACGGCAGCAGCAACAGAGAGAGAGGAACAACTACTATGGTAAGATGTTTGGATAAGGCAACATGAATGGCTGATAAAAGATTGTTCATTTCTGATCTGGACGGGACTCTGCTGAACAGCCGGGGCGAATTGTCTCCGGAAACCAGGGATGGACTTACGTACATACTGTCCCAAGGGATTCCTTTTACCGTGGCCAGCGCCCGGAATATCGTTTCCATCCAGATGGTATTCGAGGGAATTTCCCTTGCTCTTCCTGTCATAGCCGGCGGTGGGGCGTATCTATCCGATCTTACAACAGGGGAACACTCCCATATCAACGCTTTGCACACAAATCTGGCGAAACAGGTGTTCTCCGTTATTTCCGAAGCGGATCATACCCCCTTCATAGGCAGTTACGGTATCCAGGATTTCCTGTCGTATTTTGAGAGAACCGGGAACCCAGGTATGGAATGGTATATCCAGGACCGCATGCGGATGAAAGACAGGAGGCTCAGGAAAATCAATCATACCGGGTTTTTCCATGAAGAACACATCGTTTCTTTTATTGTAATCGATCGACTGGAGAAGATGACGGCCTTGAAAATCCTCCTAGAGAAAGAGTTTCCCGGTCTGCTTGCCCTGCACGTGCTGGAAAACCTCTATTCCCGTGGCTGGTACTGGCTCACGGTTCATGACCATCGTTCCAGGAAGGATGCCGCGGCGGAAATTCTGTTAAGGAAGCTCAGTCTGTCCGGTGCGCACCTCACGGTGTTCGGGGATAATGTGAACGACCTGGACCTGTTTTCCCTGGCAGGCAGAGCGGTCGCAGTCGGTAACGCCGAGGAGGCCGTAAAAGAACGGGCCACTGAAATAATAGGCAGTAATGAGGAAAACAGTGTGGTATCGTATATCATGAAAGAATGCGGCATAACGATCAAAGATGGATGAGTATTCCAGTGTGGAATTATCCAGCTGTCAATCCGGGCCGATAACTGTTCCGGTAAAAGGTTCCCCCCGGAGAAGAGCGTTCAGATTATCGATATCCCTTCCTGCGGCAGTGATTACCGTAAGATGGAGTTCGGCTGCTCTACGAGTCGCCACAGGATCGAAGGGAACATTCTTTCCGGGTTCCCAGGTCTCTCCCACCAGTTTTCTGAACTCTTTCCAGGAGATCCGGTCCAGCGGGACCGCTTCAGGATCTTCTTTCGGGTCCGCTGTATACACCTGGCTGATATTGGACAGGTTGATTACCGTATCCGCGGAAAACCGTTCCGCCAGGATAACAGCATCATTGTCCGTTGAAAACCCCGGTTTCCAGCCTGCCGCCACCATGATGGCTCCGGAAAACACGGGAACCTCGTGGGGATTGGTGACTAGAGGAGAAGGACACCGCTTAAGGAAGAGACCCCGGATAAGTTCTCCGTTCAACCGGGTAGCTGCAATCCCGATCCAGTCCTGCTGCTCTGTCTCCGCCTGGTTTTCCGTGAGCTCTCTGTATGCCCGCTGATACGCCCTGGCCGGCCCGCCGCCGCCGACAATGAATATCAGCCCTCTGTCCCGGTCTTCATCCAGGTAAGTGTTCACCGTCTCTCTGAACTGCTTCAGGAAAGATACGTCTGCTTCCCGGGGTGCGACGATGGATCCGCCTAAAGAAATTACTGTAACATTCGACATACAGACATGATAGAGTATGGGAATATTATTTACAATTGGTTTTCAGTGTTGTACTTTTATTATAAGGAATATCTGCGCGATAGGAGGATTTCCCGTGTCTGATGATATATCCGGAATCCTAAGTAACTGGGAGTTTGATTCGGAAAACCCCATACGCATAATAACTGCCGAAGATGGAAGAGAAGTATTGCAGGTGCGACAGCCCCTGGGCATAGAACAGTACGAGATGGACGGAAGACCTGACGGAAAGCGGCCCTTTGGGAAAGAGAGTTTTCTGGAAGTGATCCAGGAACGATTGAGTCAGCACATTCTCCATCATGCCAATGACAGCGGATTCAACATATCTCACGAAGATTTTCTCATCATGCAGAACGAAGGAATTCTCTTCTACTATAGATATCTACAGCTTTTCCAGGTGGGTGATTTTGAAAGGACGGCCCGGGATACTAATCATAACCTGCAGATCTGTGAACTGGTGGAAAAATACTGTGAAGACCCGGAAGACCCGAAAATCATTCTCCAGTATAAACCGTACATCTTAAGGATGCATGCCATTTCCGACGCAATGCTCTCTCTTCACAGAAACCTCAAGGCATTGGCTAAACAGACATTAGAGTCGGCAATCACTACAATTAATGAGATGCCTGATATAGATACCCCTGCTTTCAAGTTCGAAAAGATCCGTTCATTGAGTTACCTGAAATCCGCACTTCAACAGATCGGTAAGAACGCAGGATCGCCGGGCACTGATCCTCTGGATAAGCTGCGGGGCGAACTGGAAGACGCTGTAGAAGAAGAAGATTATGAGCGGGCCGCCCTGCTGCGGGACCGGCTCAATGAAATCGGCAGGGACGAAAGTTAAACTATCGCTGCCTTGCATTTAGCCGGAACCCTCCGTATACTGAGCGACTTATGTGGTGGCCTTTCAAGAAAAAGAACAAACCCGATGATTACGATATAGTACACGAACTGTGGGAACCCCGGTTTTCCAGCAGAAGAAAGAGTCGATTCCTGGAGATTACTGAAAATCATTACGATGCCCGTTATGAAAGGGGAGTGTTTGTCCTCACACTCGGAAAAAAACATCTCTTTGCGTGGGCTGAAAATCCCCTGTACCGGTATGAGGATTTTTCTCTGGAAAGCGAAATCTCGTTCTCTTCAGAAAACGGTCATTCCGCCGCGGGATTCCTGGTCCGGTACGTCAATGAAGCCAACTATTACTACTTCCTGATTTCCAACCAGGGGATGTACCGGTTTGATCTCGTATTCAACGGCACTCCTGTGCCGTTAGTTCCATGGACCTCCTGCAGACTTCCGGAAGAGCCCCATGTCCATCTTCGCGTCCTGGCCCACGGCAGCCATTTTTCTTTTTTCCTGGGTGACAGTTGGATCGGGGAGATCGAAAATGACAGCATTGGTGCCGGGGGTATCGCTTTTGCAGGTCAGAATTACGGGGACAAGGATCGTGCCCGGCTTACTCTTCATACCCTTACCCTGGAATCGAGACCCATCGAGGTGGAACGTCTGTATTACCGGTGGAACCGGTATGTTCCGGCGGAACCGGAGCAGCGTAAAGCACTCGCGGAATCCCTCTGCAGGCAAAGACATTTCGCTGCGGCTGCGGTTCAATTAAAAAAAATTTCCAGGGAGAGGAGCCTGTGGCCTGAAGAGCTTCTCCTTTTAAGTGAATGTTTTATCGAAATGGGGTTCCCGAAGGAAGCCCTTAAGAGCATTGAGAAGGTGATAGAAATCCAGCCGGACAATCCGCAGGCCCTGATCGGAAAGGCGAACCTTCTCTACTCCACTAACCGGCTCCTGGAATTGAAAGAACTCCTGCCCCGGATGGATCAGATCCTCCCTGAAAGTTCGGTGCTGCAGAATTTGGCAGGAAACATGTATTACACGTTGGGTGAATCCGGAACTGCTGCCGGGTACTATGACAGGGCTTCTTCCCTCGAACCCGGGATGCCTCTCTTCCTGATCAATGCCGGGAGAGCCTACGAACGTCTTAAAGACTATGAAAAAGCGATTCACCGGTACTCGGATGCGGCCCGTCTCCTCTTCAAGGAAGAGGCGTACGATGAACTGAGTTCTCTTCTCCACACCATTTTTCCCCTCTCCCCGGATAACCCGGATATGAAAGCCCTGGAAGGGAAAATGCTGTTCGATTTGAACCGGTTGGAAGAAGCCGAAACGATTCTCAGGACCCTGGAGAAACGGCATACTGCCGATAGTACCGTGTATTATCTCCTGGGTATCCTGGAGGTGAATAAAGGGGATGTTCAGGCTGGTTATCCTTATTTCGTGAAAGCAACGGAGCTGGAACCGGATTTCGCTCTTTACTGGTTCAAACGGGCGGAATCTGAAATGGTGTTGAATCAGCCTGTAAAACCATCACTTCTCAAAGCGCTGGAACTGGATCCGGACGATCTTTGGATCCGGAATTTAGCCGGACAGTTCCATCTCGCCGCGGATGAACCGGTTAAAGCTCTGGACCACCTGGAAAAAGCATGGAATAACAGTGAAAAAGAAACAGATATTCTTCTGAATTACTCGGAAGCTCTGTATCTATGCGGAAGGAAGAACGATGCCTTCACCCTTCTCCGGGAAAGGGATAAGGATTCCCGGGTTTTCAATCAACTGGGTAATCTCTACGCAAAGGAAGGGGATTTCCAGGCCAGTCTTGGCTGGTATGAGAAAGCCCTTAACAAAGACCGGGATAATGTCGTGTATACCGAAAACTGTGCTGCAGTGTGTATCGAACTCGATCTCTTAAGCAGGGCGGAAGAGCTGCTTGTCCCATTGCTGGATAGAAATCCCGGTCTTCGGGTATATACCTTGCTGGGAAATGTGGCATGGCTGAAAGGAGAGTTTTCACGGGCGGAGGAAATCTTCAGACAGGGAATAGAAAATTTCCCTTTCGATCCCGTTATTTCAATAAACTTAGCTGAGCTCTATGTACAGCGGACAAAATACTCAGACGCCCTGGCAGTACTGGACCAGGTGGATCAATATGGATCTTTTCCACGGGCGGAAAAACTCAAAGACCGAATTCGTGACCTCACGGAAACAACCTTGACTTGTGCTTCCTGCGGCCGGGAGTGGTCTGTAGATAACGACATACCTCCCCAGCCGCCTCTGAAGCTTCGGGGTGAATTGCCGGGCGAATCACCGGCAGGGCAGTGTCCTGTCTGCCGGGACATTCTCTGTATAGCCTGTGCAAAAGCAACATTGCAAAACGGAAGATTTACATGCCCCCGGTGTGCGGCGTTTCTGAAGCTGACGGGAGATCACATCAGGTTCATCGTAAAAACTTTTGCAGGGCGGGAATCCCGGGATTATTGACAAAGGTGTTACAATGAGTAAGATAGTGACAATCTTAAGAATGACTGGGAGAATGATGCTTAAAAAGCAGTTTAAATTTTGTATAGTCTCAGTTCTCCTGATTTCAGTTTCTCCCTTGCTGGTAGCTCAGGAAATTCTGACAGCGGGAAAATATTTCGATTCCATTTCCGAGATCTACGGTGCTATAGAAGACTACCAGGCTGACATTACCATTACTCAGGGTGAGGATGTTATGAAAGGGGTGCTTTTTTACAAGCTTCCCAATCTTCTCCGGATTGATTTTACGGACCCGGAAGAACAAGTGCTCGCCGTGGATGGGGAATCCCTTACCATCTACATTCCCGGGCACAGTGTTATCATGCACCAGAAGCTGAAGAAAAGGAGTTCCTCAACCATCGCCACCATGGCCAGCAGCCAGGGACTTCAGCTTCTCAAGCGTAATTACAGTGTCGCCTATCTCCTTACTCCAAACCCGGTTCCCCTGGAGGCTGAGGAAACTGAGGATCCGAAGGAAGAACAGGTTCCTCAGGGGGAGGGTGTGGAACAGGTTATTAAATTGAAACTCGACTGGCGCTCAACAGATGAGGGGTTCAGACAGATAGTGATGTCCGTAGGAGAAAACGGGTTGATCCGCAGAATAATTGGTGTTACTGTGGGTTATGAAAATATACAGTTCGATTTCGAAAACATCCTGGTAAATCAGAATATTCCTGAGGCTCGTTTCCAGTACGATTCTCCGGCTTCAGCGAATGTTTTTGAAAATTTTCTCTTCGAGCCGGAAGAATAGGGAAGAATGGAATCGATAGGCGAAAAACTAAGGACAAAACGTGAGGAGCTGGGGCTCTCCGTCGATCAGATCGCAAGAGATACCAATATCGCCAAGCGATATATAATATCGTTAGAAGAAGAAGATTTCGATGCTTTTCCCGGGGAACCGTATCTTGTCGGGTTTTTAAGAACGTATTCAGAGAGTATCGGTCTGGTACCTGAAGAAATCATTTCGTTGTATAAAAACTTTAAAATACAGGAACAGCCGCTCCCCATAACGGAATTGCTGGAAACAAAGAAGAAGCGGCCTGTTCTCGTTATTTCGATCATTGTTATAATAGCCGGGCTCGTGATAGGAGGATTTTTTCTCATCCCCCGGATTGCAGAGCTGTCTGAGAACCGGAAGATCGCAAGGGAGCGGAAGATCGAGGCTATTGCTCCAACCGGTGTTTCTTATAATATGACCGATGAAATACTGGAGCGCCGTTTTTTTGAAGGTGATGAAATAATCATCGCGTTGGAAGGGGAAGAATATCCGGTGCTCCTCGCTTCGGTAGGCGAAAATCTTACTATCGCGGCTCCTTCAGGGGACATGAGCCTCTCGTTAGGAGAGGAAAAACTCCTCGATCTGGAAGGAGACGGAAGGGCGGACATTAAAATTTTTGTCCGGGATATCGACCGTAACAGTGAGAGGCGTTCTGTCATTATCCGTTTCGACCGGTTTACCCAGAAAACGGTGGCTTCTTCGTTAGGAACGATAACCTCGGATAAAGAGGGCGCACCCGGGTCCGCTGAAATAGCGGCTGCGGAACCCTCGCTTCCCAGTCTGGGCTCCGCCACTCTGGCTTCCAGGGGACAGAAAACGGTAACCATCCTGGAATCCCCGATCCCTAAGCCTATTACACTGGATATCATCTTCCGCGGATATTGTCTTCTTCGGTATGTAATTGACAACCAGGCACGGGAGGAGCGGTACTTTCACAAAGGTGAAACGTTCCGTCTCGAAGCGAACAGGCAGGTAATGCTCTGGATCTCCAATGCCGGTTCCTTTAAAGCACGAATTTCAGGCAGAGATGTTGATATGGGAAGACCCGGAGAGGTCGCTACAAAGCTTCTTACGTGGGAAAAGGATGAAGAAACAGGAGCGTATAAACTCCAGCTCATCCCAGTCTACTGATAAATCGTTCTACATCGAAAATCTCGGCTGCGCAAAGAATCAGGTAGATGCTGAGACAGTGTCGGCAAGTCTGGAAAAAGCAGGATGGGTACTAAAGAGCGATCCCGAAGAAGCTGCCCTGATCATTGTCAACACCTGCGGATTTATCGGTCCGGCAAAAGAAGAATCCATAGACACAACCCTTTCGTTCAGGCAGAGGTTCCCTGAAAAGAAGCTGATCCTTGCAGGGTGTCTTGCGGAGCGGTACGGAAAGGAACTGTATGACGGTATGCCGGATGTGGACGGCATTTTTGGAAACCAGGCCCCCGGGGCGATTACCGGTATAGCCGAAGAAGTGTACCGGGGAAACAGGACAATCGATATCCCGGAACACGGGACCGGGTTGTACACCAGAAATCATCTTTTCAGTTTTCCCGGCAGTGGTTATGTGAAAATTTCGGAAGGATGCAGCAACAGTTGTTCTTACTGTGCAATCCCCATTATTCGGGGCACATTAAGGAGCAGAGGGATTCCTGACCTGGTGGATGAAATACGGGAACTGCTGGATAGGGGAATACAGGAAATCGTTCTTATCGCTCAGGATCTCGGTTCCTATGGAAATGATACCGGCGGTCCCGGGCTTACCGGTCTTCTGGAATCAATCCTGAGTTTGAAAGGCGATTTCTGGCTCAGAATGCTCTACATCCATCCGGACCACTTTCCCGGGGGGATTCTGGATACGGCACAGCGGGATCACAGGGTCCTTCCCTATTTCGATATCCCTTTTCAGCATGCCTCGGCCGGGATTTTGAAAAACATGAATCGCAGTGGAGACAGCGGAATGTATCTCCGCCTGGTAGAGTCCATAAGGAATACAATCCCCGGTGCTGTAATCCGGTCCACCTTCCTCCTGGGGTTTCCCGGTGAAACCGGGGATGATGTTCTGGAGCTCAAGGCGTTTATCCGGGAAGCCCGGCTGGACTGGGCCGGGTTCTTTGCCTACTCGAGAGAGGAAGACACGCCAGCGTACTCCCTGGTCTCAGAGAGAGAGTACCGGCATTCCGTGAAAGATGCGGAAGAGAGGATCCGGGAGCTGCAGGAGATCCAGGAGCGCATCACCGAGGACCGTCTGGAGAGGTATACAGGTACTGAACTCCCTGTGCTCCTGGAAGAAAAAATCGAAGGAGAACCTGTCTGGCTGGGGCGGGCGTTCTTTTCCGCCCCGGAGGTGGACGGCCTGGTGGTGATAAAAACCGATGCTGAAACACTTAGTTTTACACCGGGTAAGCGGGTTCCGGTCCGGATTATCCGAAGAAATGGAGTGGATCTCGAGGCCGTTCCTGTTGCAGGGCCCGGGATGTAAGTATGGAAGATTACCTTAAACTCCTGAACGAAAAACAACTGGAAGCGGTTCTCCACCAGGGATCACCCCTTCTTATCCTTGCCGGAGCCGGATCCGGTAAGACCAGGGTTATTACGACAAAAATCGCTCATCTTATCGATACACACGGAATGGACCCCAGGTCTATACTGGCGGTTACTTTTACCAACAAAGCAGCACGGGAAATGTATGACCGGGTCCTGGGTATGACCTCCTCCGGATCCGGGGTAATGATACGGACCTTCCATTCTTTCGGTGCCTGGCTGCTGCGCAGGAACGCACAGAGTGCCGGACTGCATCCCAGCTTCACCATCTATGACGAAGAGGACACGGTCTCTCTGCTCCATTCCCTGAACCCCGGTGTTAAACGGGCTGACATGAAACCCTATGCTGTGGGTATCAGCAGGGCAAAGGATTACGCACTGGGCCCCGGGGATGATCTGAGCCCAATTTCCCTCCAGGATGATATCTCCTCCATGTATCAGCAGTACCAGGAAAGGCTGGAAGAGATCGGCAGTGTCGATTTTGGAGATCTCATCCTGAAGAGTGTAAATCTGCTGAAAGAGAACCGGGAGATCCGCGCCAGGATACAGCAGCGGTTCAGTGTGGTCCTGGTTGACGAGTACCAGGATTCCAATGTCGCCCAGTTCGAGCTGCTCAAACAGCTTAAAGGAGAGGAGACCTATCTCTGTGTTGTTGGAGATGATGATCAGTCTATCTACCGGTTCCGCGGGGCCGAGGTGCGGAATATCATCGATTTCCCCGATTATTTCCCCGGAACCGTCATCATCCGGCTGGAACAGAATTATCGTTCCACGGAAAAAATCCTTGCCATTGCCAGTGCAGTTGTGGAAAACAACACCGGAAGGCTTGGGAAAACGCTGTGGACAGATAAAAAGGGAGGGAAAAAAGGGGTATTCAAGCTGCTGGAGGACCACACTGCGGAAGCGGCGTACTGTGCTGAGCTCCTTTCCGATGGTAACCTCGAAGATACCGCAATACTGTACAGGACCAACGCCCAGTCCCTCCCGTTTGAATCTCTCTTTGTACAGTGCGGTATTCCATACCGGATTGTCGGAGCTTTGCGGTTTTACGAACGGGAGGAAATTAAAGATGCCCTGGCATTTCTCAATTTTCTGCTGAATCCGAAAGATGAGATTGCTTTTCTTAGAATAATCAATAAGCCTGCCAGGGGGCTGGGCAAGGTCAAGCTTGGAAACATCCTGGAAGAAGCGGAATACACAGGAGGGGACCTGGCAGCGGCCTGCAGGAATACGATGTTCCGGTTGACCGGTAGGGCGGGGGAAGGGCTGAAAGAGTTCATGGCGGCATATGACAGGGCGGTTTCCTCGCTTGGGACCACTTCCCTGCCGGAGATGATCCGGCAGGGTATCAGCGATCTCGGGTTTATCGAGTATCATAAGAAACAGGATGAAATCGCCGGGACCCAGAAGCTTCTCAACCTGGAGGAGCTGGTAAGTGCCACAGCGGATTACACGGGAGACATGGAGGGGCTTACCCTGTTTGTTGAGCACCTTGAGCTCGACAGGTCAATGCTTGCCGGAGAGGAGGAAGACGGCGCGGAACGGGTTACCCTGATTACCATGCACAATACAAAAGGGCTGGAATTCCGGAGAGTGATCATCACCGGGCTGGAAGACGGCCTGTTCCCTTCTATCCGGGATGGATCCGAAGAAGATATCGAAGAGGAGCGCCGTATCTTTTACGTGAGTATTACCCGGGCGAAGGAAGAACTGTACCTGACCAGCTGCAGGCAGAGGAGGATCTGGGGGCGGCTGATGCCCTTTATGCCGTCCCGGTTTCTCGATGAAATTCCCGGGGAGCTGCTTTCTGCAACACCACGGAGCGGGGGACAGGGAGGAGGGGCCTACACATCCGGAACCCGGATCTATCATGATGACTACGGATACGGGGTGGTTACCCAATCGATGATACGTGAAGGGGAGGAGGTCCTCATCGTCCGGTTCGATACCGGGCATTCCGCCCGGTTTCTGCCCCGGTTTACCCCTATAATGAAGGCGGAGTGAGACATTCTAAGGTTGTCTTATCCGTACATTGTGACGAAAAGTAAAGAGAACATGGCTGGATTAACGGTTGCAATCATGGATATGCCTCAAATCAGGCGGTCCCGGGAGTATCATCTGTACGATTTTGCGGGGAAGAGATACCTGGATCTGTTTCTGGACGATGGAAGGGCGCTTCTCGGCCACCGGCCTCCGGGCATACCCCTGGAGCTGAAAAACACGTTTTCCAAGGGGCTCTGTGCCCCTTATCCGTCGGTATATGAGCAGCGGTTCTACCGCGGTCTTGGCGTACTCTTCCCGGAATATGATGATTTCAGGGTATACCGGAACTTAGAGCGTGTCCGTATGATCTTTCATGAACATGGAATTACCGGGACCGGAAGGGGTATAAGCAATCCTCCCTTCGATTCTCCTGGAAAAAACATGGCTGCATTCTGGCGCCCTTTTCTCCCGGAACCTGAGGGGAAGGCATACTCCCTTCCCGGGAATCCGGGGTATGTTATTCCCGTTCTTCCATGCCCGGGCAATTTTTATCCCGTACCGGTGTGTGTAAAGAAAAAAGAGGGGAATGATCTTCCCCGGTCTGATTCGGTGTCACCTGCTCTGCTGTCCGCCCTCACCCGGTCCATATATGAACTGGAGAAGTTCTCTAGACAGTATAACGAAGATCTCTGGAAGCGGTTCCCGGCTCCTTTCTGGGAGCGTAAAGGGCCTTATCTCCTCCTCCGGCAGGGGAATGAACTGCCGGAGCTGTTTCGAAAATGTCTCGGGAATGGTATCCTTATACCGCCGGACGACCGTTCTCCGGGTATTATTCCGGCGTCCTGGACTGAAGGCGAAGTTACGTTTTTACAGGAAAATCTGGAAGGATAGGCGAGCAATGGATTACGGGCAGATGGTAATGATTTTAAGCCGCCTCGCATTCGGCGCGGCAGCTACATTCCTCGCAATAGTACTCTGGTCCAATACGAGGGATCTTGCATGGATGTTTATCGTCATTGGTACGATTCTCCGGTATGGAGAGGTCATGTATTCCACCCTCGGGATATTCGGTATCGTGCAGAGCGACCTCTATATCATCTGGGGTATTCCTGTTGTGAAGATGGTATTTCAGAATCTGCCTGATATACTGTTCATCGTTGCATTCTCCGTTATAATCCTTCGAAATCGTATCCGTATCGAGGCAGTGACGGCAAAAATGAAAAAGGGTGCTTCGTCTGAGGATGCCGGAGAAACACCTGCTGAAATCACCGGAAAAGAAAAAAGGAAAAAGCAGAAAAAAGAGAAGAAAAGCCGGAAAGGAAGGGCGTTGCCTGGGGATGAAGCACCTGTTCCCACCGGAAAGGGGCCGAAGACCGAAGGTGAGGCGGCGGAAGAGCCCGAAGAGCTCGGAGAACCTGTCGAAGTCGAGGAAGTCGAAGAGGTCGGGGAAGTCGAATCGGTGGAAGAGCCCGAAGAACTCGGAGAACCTGTCGAAGTCGAGGAAGTCGAAGAGGTCGGGGAAGTCGAATCGGTGGAAGAGCCCGAAGAGCTCGGAGAACCTGTCGAAGTCGAGGAAGTCGAAGAGGTCGGGGAAGTCGAAGAGGTCGAAGAAATAGAATCCGAAAAGTAGGCGGCCGGTCCGACTGGGTAGGATGGTTATTATCCGGGAAGGGTTATTCGATCATTCATCAATTAATATGGCTTCCACCGGGCAGTCTTCCGTGGCAGCCTGTACGTCGCTGGTCAGTTGCGGCGGTACGACATGAGTGCGTACGACAGCACAGGAACCGTTCATGCGGAAAAGTTCGGGTACATTCTCTTCGCATAATCCGCACCCGACACACAGTTCTTTGTTTATCGTTACTTTCACCTGGTAAAAGTACTCTAAAAATGACCAAAGGTGAAATGAAAAAGGTCGGGTTGACTATTCTCGGAAAATCGCTATTGTTAGGGAATAAAACAACCTTATGCACAGATAGAAATATGGAGGAGTAACATGGTTGCTTTGATCCTTGGAATACTTTTCGTGCTGTTTGCCGTATATTCGGTGATTCCGGTATCCTGGGGCCTGCAGTGGTGGCAGGATGTTCTACTCATGCTGAAGGGAGGCATTCCGATTCTTGCTGCCCTTGTAGGGTTGATCGCGGTGTTCATTGGAATCGCAGATATTAAAGATAAAATCGAAGCGAAAAAAGAGGAAGATGAAGAGGAGAGCGAAGAGACTGAGAACGGGGAGTAGTACACTCCTCCCGACACGGATCCTCCGACTTGGCCGGTTTTTCTGCTTAGCATCCTTGACCGGCCTTTTTACTACCCTGCTTGTGGAGGCTACTTTGCGTTGGGCTACCCCCTCGGCTGAGCTACTTAGCAAAGTTGACTGGCCCTTGTACCCATAGATTATGTGGAAGCAAGGATGCGTTTAGCTACCCTCACGGTTTTTCTGCTTAGCATCCTTGACAGAAATTCTCAAACATGCAAGTATTCCAATCTATTTTAACGAAAATAAGAAAACAGCAAAATGGGAAAGAAGAAATGAAGACGATATTCGTTAATCCAGCCAAAGTAGAACGAAAATGGCACCTCATTGATGCGGAAGGAAAGAGGCTGGGGAAAGTAGCTGTTCAGGTAACAACGCTTTTACGCGGAAAACATAAACCTTATTACACACCGCATCAGGAAATCGGAGATTACGTGGTCGTGGTCAATGCGGATAAAGTCGAACTCAGCGGTAAAAAGCGGCAACAGAAGACATATTACCGGCATACCGGGTACCCTGGAGGGATACGGTCAGAGAGTTTCGAGAATGTCATCAAGAGAAAACCGGCCTTTCCAATTGAACACGCCATCAAGGGTATGCTTCCTAAAGGACCTCTGGGAAGAAAACTCTTTAAAAACGTAAAAGTGTATGCAGGAAACGAACATCCTCATGCAGCACAGAAACCGGAACCTTTCGAATTAGTGTAGGAGATACAAAGTGTCAGAAAACCTTTCTTTAGGTACAGGAAGAAGAAAAACAGCTATCGCGCGGGTATTTCTGCGGGAAGGTAATGGAAAGATTACTGTAAATGGAAGAAATGTCGACGAGTTTTTCGGAAATCCTGAATATGTGTATGTTGTGAAACAGCCTCTTGCCGTAACAGATAATGACGGGAAATACGATATTCTCATCAATGTAACCGGTGGCGGAGTAAATGGACAGGCAGGGGCCTGCAGGCTCGGTATCTCCAGAGCCCTGGTTAAACTTGATGAATCGAACCGTCCCGCCCTCAAGGCGAACGGGTTCATGACCCGTGATGCCCGTATGGTGGAACGGAAAAAATATGGACAGCGGGGTGCACGGAGAAAATTCCAGTTCTCAAAACGTTAATCTTTATATCACCAGAATAGAAGCAAGAGGAACTTCAGGAGAGGTTCTCACGGTAACACTCTCCAGCGGTTCCTCTTTTTTTGTCCTAAGCAGTGATTCTCTCTTCGAAGAACGGGATATTCACGAAGGTTCCTCTCTCTCTTATGAGGACCTGGAAGCACTGGAACGGTCAGCCCGGTTTTGCGCAGCTAAACAAAAAGCTTACTCCCTCCTCGCCTCATCGGAGCAGTCATCATTCAGACTCAAGCAAAAACTGATGTATCGTGGCTTTTCCGAGTCGATTTCCTCGGAGACCGTCCGTTCTCTCATATCAGAAGGTCTGGTAGATGATGAACGGTACTCCCGGATGTGGGTATCTTCCAGGTTGAGGAGAAAGGCTGAGGGACCTTCAAAGCTGACGGCTTCCCTCCTTGCCCGGGGTATAGCCAGGGAAACAGCAGAGCGTGTTATCGCATCTCTCATGGAAGAAATAAGTCCGAAAGAACTATTGATGAGGGCAATCGAGAGTATGCACCACAAAACCGGCATGACCGAGGAGAAAATGATAAGGGCTCTCATCTCCCGTGGGTTCCCTTATCAGATGGTCCGGAATCATCTGGAAAAAAAACCTGAAGATTAAAAAAATAATTGTTGACCTATTGGATATTTTTACTATAATAAAACAGAATAAATGTTTACCAAGTTATCATGGAAAGTAAAGAGGATGTAAATCATGGCAAAAAAGAGAAGTAAGATCAGGATTTTTTCCGCACTGGAAGTTGCAAATATCTGCGGCGTGGTAAATCAGACGGCTATCAATTGGATAAAGAACAATTATCTGAAAGCTTTTACAACACCCGGCGGGCAGTACAGGATCTATTCGGAAGATTTATACGATTTTCTTCAAAGCCGGGGTATGAAAATACCGGGAGAACTGAAAGAGTTGGTGAAGGATTCCGAGGGAAACCAGAATCTCCTCATCGTGGATGATGACAGGGATTTTAACAACATGCTCAGGGAGTACATCCGGAGAAAATTTCAGGATTTCGATATTCAGCAGGCTTTTGACGGATTTGAAGCGGGCCGGCTCATTTCTGAAAATAGTCCGGGTATAGTCATCCTCGATGTCGATCTCCCCGGTGTAGACGGGGAAAAATTGTGTGCTCAGATCAAGGGTGAAAGTGCGTTCGGTAATCCTGTCATCATTTCGATTACAGGCCTGGATGATCCGAAAGTGGAAAAAGCGCTCTTAGAAGCAGGTGCGGATGCGTTTTTCGCAAAACCGGTTGATTTCACTACTCTTATCGAGTTCATTCGGAAAGTGCATTCAGGAGATATGGTATAATCTTTCAATATGAGTAGCACTAAAGAGAACAGGATCCTTCTGATTGTAGAAGACGAAGATTCCATACGGCTTACCCTCCGGGATTTCCTCAAGAGGAAGGGGTATACCGTTCTCGTGGCCTCGGACGGAGTCGGAGCCATCAGGATACTCCTTGACCACGATGTTGATCTGATTATTACCGATTACCGAATGAGCGTCTTTGGAGGAGATTACTGGGTACGGTTCCTTCAGCGGTACTGTAAAGATAAAAATGTGATCATTACCAGCGGGTTCCTGAAACCCGAAATTTCAATTCCCTACAAAGTTGTGTATAAACCCTTCGATTATTCGGAAATCGAAGCTATCATTGCAAAGGAGTTCGGGTAACCTTTCCTTCCATGGAACATGTATCCGCGTACAACCTTCGAATTTCCGGGAGAGTCCAGGGGGTGGGATTCAGATACGCAACCCTCAGGAAGGCTCAGCGGTACGGAGTGGCCGGATGGGTACGAAACATGGCTGACGGGAGCGTGGAAGTCGAATGCGAAGGTGAAAGTGGGGAAATTGACCGGTTTATCCGGTTTTTAAGCAAGGGACCTCCCGGTTCCCATGTCCGCAGCGTGGACAAGCGTATCATCACACCGAAAGGGTATACCCGGTTCACTGTAGAATTCTAGTCCGGCACCGAACCGGGAATCCGGTTTGGTGCCGGGTGACTGAACATGCAGTAATGCAGGTCCAGTATATTTCCTGTTACCGGTTAATCGAATAGAAAGCTTCTTTTCCCGGGTATGAAGCGGATCCCGCGAGGAAATCTTCAATCCGCATAAGCTGATTATATTTTGCCAGCCTGTCGGACCGGGAAAGAGATCCGGTCTTGATTTGCCCGGTTTCCAGGGCGACAACCAGGTCTGCAATAAAACTGTCTTCCGTTTCACCGCTCCGGTGGGACACTACCGCGGTATAGCCCGCTTTTTTAGCCATCTCAACAGCTTCGAAGGTTTCTGTAAGGGTACCTATCTGGTTGACCTTGATCAGGATCGAGTTGGCGATTCCCTCTTTGATTCCCCGTGAAAGGCGTTTCGTATTGGTAACGAAAAGGTCGTCACCTACGATCTGTACAGAATTACCGGTTTTTTCTGTGAGCACTTTCCAGCCGTCCCAGTCATCCTCTGCCATACCGTCTTCGATGGAGATGATGGGGTACTTCTTCGCCCAGTCCGTCCAGTAAGAGGCCATTTCTTCGGAATTGAGTTCTCTGCCGTCGGATTTCTTGAATACGTATTTGTTTTTCTTTTTATCGAAAAACTCGGAAGCCGCCGGGTCTATGGCTAAAAAGATATCTTCTCCCGGTTTATACCCGGCTTTTTCCACACTCTGGAGAATCACTTCGCAGGCTTCTTCATTAGATTTTAGATTCGGCGCAAAACCGCCTTCGTCTCCTACGGAAGTACTGTAGCTCTTTTCCGTGAGTACCCCTTTAAGAGTATGAAATACCTCGGCGATCATGCGAATCCCTTCTCTGCACGTTTCCGCACCTACAGGCATGATCATGAATTCCTGGAAATCAACGGAATTGTCTGCATGGGATCCTCCATTGATGATGTTTGCCATGGGTACCGGCAGCAAGGAGGCATGGTAGCTTCCCAGGTATTTGAATAGAGGTACACCCAGGAAATCGGCAGCCGCCCTGGCAATTGCCATGGATACACCCAGTATTGCATTGGCGCCGAGTTTGGATTTATTTTCCGTACCGTCGAGCTCGATCATGGTCCTGTCAATATCGACCTGATCCATGGCGTCAAGTCCTACCAGTTCCGATGCAATGATCTCGTTGACGTTGTCTACGGCCTTTGTCACCCCTTTGCCTTTGTACCTGTTTTTGTCTCCGTCCCGGAGTTCCACAGCCTCATGTTCCCCTGTAGAAGCTCCGGAGGGTACTGCAGCTCTACCCATGGAACCGTCTTCCAAGTGAACATCCACCTCTATAGTAGGGTTTCCCCGGGAATCGAGTATTTCTCTTGCTTCAATGTATTCAACACCACTCATGATAATTTCTCCCCTTTGATTGTACTCTCTTTGAATATGTAGAAGATTCTTTGTGGGGTCAAGGGTTTTAAGATGGACATAGCGCGGTACACTCTCGAACATTCGCTATACCGTCTTGACCGGTGTTAATATCTCTCATTACAATGATAACGAATATGAAATACTCACAGTTGTTCGGGAAGACCTTGCGGACTACACCTCATGAATACCGGGCCCGGAGTCATGCCCTTCTCATACAGGGAGGGTTTATCCGGCCTTTAGGCCAGGGGTTGTTTTCGTTTCTCCCTTTAGGCATACAGGTGCTGGAAAAGATCAAACAGGTGGTGCGGGAAGAACTGAACGCCTTAGGCGGCCAGGAAGTACAGGTTCCCCTGGTCAATCCTATGGATATCTGGAATAAATCCGGCCGTTCACAGTTCATCGGAAGGGACATGGTAAGGTTTGAGGACCGGACAGGAAAAAAACTCGTTCTTTCACCCACCAGTGAAGAAGCGATGGTGGAACTTTCCCAGTTGAGTCTGAAATCTTACCGTGATCTGCCTGTGTTTCTCTACCAGTTCCAGATCAAGTTCAGGGATGAAGAAAAAGTACGGTGCGGTCTTGTGCGGGCAAAGGAATTCCTCATGAATGACGGATATTCCTTTCACCGTTCCTATTCGGATCTGAATAATTTTTTTCCGAAAATTTTTGCCGCCTATGAGAAGATTTTCGAACGGTGCAATATCCCTTTTTTAACAGCTGAAGCCGGGGTAGGTTATATAGGAGGATCAAAAGCGTATGAGTTCCTCATGCCCGTGGATTATGGAGATGACCTGGTATTGACCTGCGATGCCTGTGGGTACAGGGCAAACAGGGAGGTAGCGGTGGGCATAAAGGATCACCCCGCAGGAAATCCTCTTCCCATGGAAGAGGTGGAAACTCCCGGCATCGTCACCATGGATGAGCTTTCTGCATTTCTGAAGGTACGGAAGACGTCCCTGGCAAAAACGATGGTGTACCGTTTACGGGATGGTTTTGTCATGGCGGTAGTCCGGGGTGATTACGATGTAAGCATTGAAAAACTGTCCCGCTTCCTGGAAAAACAGGTAATACGCCTGGCTCATGAGGAAGAACTTACCGAACTGGGGCTCAATCCGGGGTACCTGTCCCCTGTGGGTATCGATCCCCCGGTACCGGTAATAGCGGATGATACGGTGGCCAACTCCCCAAATCTCGTATTCGGCGGCAATCGTGAGGGATATCATTACATCAATGTCAATTTCGGACGGGACTTTGAAACTGAACATGTGGGTGATATTGTTTCCCTCCGGGGGGACAACCGGTGTATCCAGTGCGGTGAGCTTTTGCAGGAGATCAGGGCAATGGAGCTGGGTAATATCTTCAAGATGGGGGATATATATACCAGGGACATGGGACTGGTATTCAAGGACGACAACGACAGGTACGTGTATCCCAGTATGGGCTCTTACGGAATCGGCATCGGACGGCTTATGGCAGCAGTCGTGGAGGGCAATTCCGATGATAAAGGGATAATCTGGCCGCCCCATCTGTCGCCGTACGCGGTATTCCTCATGGGTATAGGCCGTTCGTTCAAGGTGGACCGGATCGTGGACAAGATATATGAAACCATGCCTTCCAGCATCCTCTGTGATGACCGTAAAGAGTCGCCGGGAGTCAAGTTCAAAGATGCCGATCTGATAGGAATCCCCCTTCGAATCGTCGTTTCCGCCAAACATTTAGCGGATGAGAAAGTGGAACTCCACGACAGGAAGACAGAGGAGACCTGGCTTATCCCGATTACCACTATTAAGGACGTTCTGAAGGTGTGGCAGTAACGTTATGGATTTCAAACTCACTTCACAGATTATCGATAACATTATTTTCGGTATGGAAAACCAGGGAGAAGAGTATATCTTCGATCTGGAGCAGTGCAAGGTGGTGCTGAAAAGAGATGTGATCCAGGATTTACGGGAAGACCGGTATGCCGTCATCCCTGAATGGGGACCCGCCCAGGGTTTCCAGCTGATGGAGAAGTTCGTAGGGACCCTCCGAAACCCTATCTACCGTGAGCTCCTGAAAGATGCCCTTGCCGGCGGACGGGGAGTGTTCCGAAAGTTCAAGGATGTGCTGAAAGAACGGGATGATATAGAGAGACTCTGGTTCACCTGCAAAGAAAGGGAAATGAGAAAGAGAGTCATCGAATGGTACGATGCTACCTGCGAATGCATGGGGTTGAACCGGCTGGGGGTTGAACCGGAAGATGTGGACGATCTTCTCCTCTCCGATTTTATCATTCAGCCTGCTGTGGAAGAGATCATTCCGGCCCTTCAGTCCATGGACAGGGCCGCATTTGATGATATGTTCGAAGGAGAACCGGAAGATTACATCGAAGAGATGTACCGCATGCGGAGAAAGGACCACCAGATCCGCAGGGGGGAACACAACTTTATCTACACTGCGGAAACGCCCGGCGGTGAAACAGCAGGTTTTATCTGGGGTGTGGATGGTGAATGCCCGGAATGGGAAGGGAGAACCTTCTCCAGCATATATCAGGTGTACGTTGCATACCCTTTCCGGGGACTGGGCCTGGCAAAACTACTTCTGGCACGTTATCTGGAAGAGGCGGAAGAACGGTACGTTGATAAAATCTTTATCGAACTTGCCGGGGACGCGGTAAACATTTCACGCTACCTGGAACAGACCGGGTTTCGGAAGCATGCGGTGGTGTTTGAAATAGAGCCTCCCCGCGGCGGTGTATCCGGACCGTGACAAAATATCTGATCAATATTGAAATCTACTTCCCCTTGTGATATATTGTAGGAATATCCTGAGTAAAAGACTCATTTTTTTCTGTCCGGTTGGCGGAGGAAGGTGGGTCAAGTTAATTGAAGAAAAGGAGCCGGTCATGTCTATTCCCCGGGGAAAAAAATTCCGTTTGTCAGCATTAATCGTATGTATGTCTGCAGTTCTTTCAGCCCCATTGTTCTCCCAGGGACTGGCGAACTTTTCCGTCCACCTGAGGCCGGGGATCGAAGTTCCCATTGGTTCGAAAAGTTCTCTTTTCACCGACAATGCCATGTATAAAATCGGCGGGTCCGGTTCGTTAAGGCTTCAGTACATCTTTCCCGAGTTTCCCATTATCTATTCCGAAGGGATGGTCAATTACGGTCTCCAGAGGACCCAGGCGGACCCCCTCTCCCTTCTCTCTTTTGGAGTGGGGGGCGGAATCAACCTCCGCATCGGCAATATCATGAGTTTTTTCGCGGGTCCCGAGCTAGGCTGGTATGTCGGGTTTTTCCAGGATGCGTCAGGGGAAAGTACCGAAACCAGCAAGGGGAGCAACCCCTATTTCGGCGGTTCCACCCACGTAATGTGGGATTTTACACCGAATTTCACCCTCTCTGTCGGCGGGGGGTATAAATACTACTTAGGATACGATCAGGAAAGTGATTCCTTTACCGACCTGTACCAGGGGGCTTTCGCGACTGTGGGCACCGTCTTTCACATGGCCGGCAATTCGGGCAGGTCGAAACTGAAGGTGGAAAATGTTCAATTCGATCCGGTTTTCCCGGTGTTCTACGGATACTACGACGACAATCCCGTAGGGTCGGTAACCGTCAGAAATGAAGAGAACAGTTCGATAACCGATGTGGAAGTGTATTTCAATGTCAACCAGTACATGGAACAGCCCAAGCTGAGCGCGATCATTCCCTCCCTGAAAAGGGGTGAAAGTCAGGAGGTGGACCTTAAAGCCCTGTTTACCAACAACATGCTGCAGCTTACGGAAAGCACAAAAGTTTCCGCGGAGATTATTGCCGAGTATACCTACCTGGGGAAGCGGTTTACCCATACGGTACCCCAGACACTGAGAATCCTCGACCGTAATTCCATGACCTGGGACGACGACAGGAAAGCCGCATCCTTTGTTACGGCAAAAGATCCGACGGTCCTGATCTTTTCAAAGAATACCGCGGGGCTGATCCGGGAGCAGGGAAACAATCCCATCAATCTGAATCTCCGCATCGCCATGGGGATATTTGAAACCCTGCGTCTGTACGGTATGAATTATGTGATCGATCCTCAATCGGCATACCAGGATAAGTCCCAGGATGCCAGTGTCATCGATTATCTCCAGTTTCCCGCCCAGAGCCTCACCTTCCGCGCAGGGGACTGTGATGACCTCTCGATCCTATACTCTTCTCTCCTGGAATCGGTGGGTATCGAGACAACCTTTATCACCATGCCGGGCCACATTTTTATGGCATTTTCCCTGGATATGGAACCTAAGGAAGCGGAAAAAGAGTTTACCAACACGGACAATCTCATCTTTTTAGAAGATAAGACCTGGGTGCCTGTGGAAATGACCCTTATTACCGAAGGGTACCTCAAAGCCTGGAGGATCGGGGCGAAGCAGTGGCGGGAAGCGTCGGCAAAAAATGTAACCGGCTTCTTTCCGATCCACGAAGCCTGGAATACCTACGGTCCTGTAGCCATGCCCGGGGGGGCACTCTCCCTTGTCTACCCGTCAACGGAAAGTATCATAGCCAGTTACAAGGAGAACCTGGAAGTGTTCATCAACCGGGAAATCCAACCCAAGGTGGACTACTACAACGAGCAGCTCAGCGAGAGAGGAGATTCGGCAAAGATTCGTAACCGGTTTGGTATCCTCTATGCCCGGTATGGTCTGTACAGCCAGGCGGAAGAACAGTTTGTTGCGGCGGTTTCAAAGGATTCCCGGTTCACAGCTCCCATGGTCAACATGGGTAACGTGTATTTTTTACGAGAGGATATGGACCAGGCATTAAGCTGGTATGAAAAGGCCAAGCAGCTGGAACCGGATAACCCGAAGGTACTGGCGGGACTCGCCAGGACACAGTATGAACTGGAAAAGTACGATGACGCGGAGAACAACTACCGGAACCTGAAAATTCAGAATGCCGACATGGCCGCCCGGTACGCGTACATCGTCAATGAATCCGCCACCGTGGGAAGGGCGGCTGCAGCCCAGGACAAAGGCAAGACCCTGTGGGAAGATGAAGAGGAGTAGAAGAGGATGAGAAATCGATTACCCGCACGGCGGCTGCTGATCACCATTTCAATTGTCATGCTGCTCATACCGGCATTTTTCGGGTGTAAGAACCCGCTTCTTACGGAAATCGAACAGACTGTGGACGTTGCGGTTACTCCACCGGAAATTCTCTCAATATATCCCCTGAACATCGAGCAGGATGTTGCAATTAATCTTCAGACGATATCCGTTACATTTTCAAAACCAATCAATTCTGCTTCAGTTACATCGGCGACTTTCTTCGTTACAGCCGCAAATGATGATCCCGTTTCCGGTGTTGCGAACGTCGAGAACGACACGATAACGTTTACTCCCAGTACGAACCTTTCTGTGGGTACCACCTATACCGTTACCATCGACGGTATTCGCGATACTGACGGCAACTCTATTTCTGAGATATTTACCTGGTCTTTTACTACCGGTATCGATGGGGATACAGTTGCTCCTGTGATAAACGACGTCATCATCAACGGTACTGATACCTGGACGACTTCCCGGGAGGTTACCCTGACAATCGATGGAGAAGACAACTTCGGTGTTGCCCAGATGAATGTTTCCAACAGTAATTCATTTTCTGAATCCAACTGGCAGACATTCCAGGGTTCATTGTCATGGACGCTGACAGAAGGAGATGGACCAAAAACCGTTTATATAAAACTCAAGGATGGTTCAGGAAATTCTTCCACCAATACGGGAACCGGATTCATCAGTCTTGATACAACACCGCCTGCGTTGTCTGCCTTCCTGCTGGATGGAGGGAAGAGCGGGACCCGCGAAAGCGTAGTTGATATCGACATCATTAGTGTAGACCAGGAGGGAGGAAGCGGTACGGCCGGCTACAGGCTGCGGACTGCAGGAGAAGCCTGGCCGGACTGGCAGACCCTCACGGATGGGAATGTCCACATTACTGATGTAGCTCTAACCGTCAGTACCGATGAAACCCAGGTTTTCGAAGTACAAATATCAGATGTAGCTGGTAACGTATCCGCCGTTGGTACGAGTGAAATCACCCTGGATCTGACTGCTCCGACGGTGTACGTGAACACCACCGACCTGTCTGATCCGGATGATACCTCTCCGAACCCGGGGCAGAGTGTTCCCCAGAATACCACTCTCGTAAAAGTCGTGTTCGCAGAAGAAATGAACCCGAGTACATTTACCATCAATAATTTTTATCTGCTTCAGGGACTAACTAAAATATCCGATCAGTTTGCTTTCAGCGATGGGAACACCACTGTTACGTTCCTTTCGATAACCCTTGAACAGAATTCAAACTACACGGTGTTCATTGGAAGTGATGTTACCGATGTTGCCGGGAATGAACTGGGATCTGACTATTCGTATGTCTTCAGTACCGACTTTGCTCTCGATACGACCCCACCGGCAGGTCAAATCGTTTTAGACCTTACCAATCCGGATATAAATGCCACGGGGCTTGTCGACGTAACGCTTCAAATCAAGGCTTCCGACGATTTCAATAGTGTATACGGTGTCAAGATATGGGGGGATAGTGACGGTTCCCTGCCGATGTTCGAGGACCAGGCTGTGTGGGAGACGTACACGGAGAACGCAAACAACGGATCCACCGATTATATGGACTATACCGTCTTCAAGACTGTTCAGTGGACTCTGGACGCTTCCGCCGGTGCATCAGGGGATAAATATATCTTTTACCGGTTCATGGATACTGCGGCGAATGTGTCCACCGTTCCAGGCAGACTCAAGATAAATCTGGACCAGACAGATCCCACACTCAGTGACGTAGTGATCGATGAAGGATCAGGGTACAGCTATTCAAATAACCCGGGTCAGACGGTAAACATAACCCTGGATGCTTTTGACCAGCACAGCGGTTTGAAGGATATGTGGGTTTCAGAAACAGACTATACCGGTAACTGGACAAATCCGGATGTAACTGACTGGTCGCCCCTGGTAACCGGTTTCCCTTTGACTGGAGAAGGAGAACACCAGATATATGTCCAGGTGCGGGATTTTGTGGACCGGGTTTCCGCCACGCTTTCCCAAGTCGTTAACCTGGACCTAACAGAACCGGTTATCACCTTTACCGAGGGGGATATCCTAGAGGTAAACAGTATCCGTCAGCAAAGTGGAATATTTATTGATCCTGATCCGGGGACCGCTGCTTACCAGATACCCAGCGGAATTGCTTCCTACCTGTGGGAAAAGGAAAGCGGGCCGGGAACTGTTACATTCTATTCAGATTCCGGCGGAACAACCCCTGACGCGATGGTAGCGCTTCCATGGGTCGAGGCGGACACGGACGGCAGTTATGAGCTTAAAGTAACGGTTACCGATAATGCGGGAAACAGCAATTTCAACTCCATTCCGCTTATCTGGGATACATTGCCGCCGGAAGATTTGGGACTGATGATGGTGTATGATCAATCCGGATATATTACGGACTCAACCAATACAGGAATAGGATACACGAATTCCGCACAACCCTGGGTTGAGTGGCCCGATTCGACCGGAGCTGATTTTTACATTTTTTTCCCCGGACCCCCTTCTTCAATCCCGGACTGGGATGATCCCTCTCTGGACTGGGAAGACCCTGCTACGTATGAACCTTTTAACTTCGAACGGGTGAATAATCCGACGGTTACAGCGCCGCCCCCGAACGGCGCCGGCGGGAACGATGGTGAGGTCCGGCTGAGGGTGACCGCCTGGGATAATGCAGGAAACAGATCTTCGGAAAAATATGTGGACTTTTTTATAGATACCCTCTCACCGGTTATTACCAATGACGGGCAGCTGTTCCATACGGCTGTTCCCCTGGTTATCGACTATACCGGGGGAGACGGCACTGTTTCCGATCCGGTTGATCCGAATAGTAATCCCGGGAGCGGTATCCAGAGTGTCCGCTGGGACAAGGTGAATCCCGCCGACCCTGTTACATTCGATAATAACGATTTCTCTGCTTCCTACAATCCGGAGGTGAAGGCGACAGGAACAGGTGTAGAAGTCGCCTACGACATCACGTTGACGGCTACGGACAATGCGGGAAACGAGACTGTTGCGTATTTCACATTTCTCTGGGATACTCTGGGCCCGAATGCTCCGGACGTGTTCGCACCGCCGGAAACGCCTGATTCCAGCCCCACCTGGGTGTGGGAATCAGGCGGCAACGGAGGAACGGGATACTACCGGTATGCTTTTACCGATAAAGACGGCGTTATCTACCCATACACAGGCAGTGTTACAACGTTTACGGCGCCCGACCAGGGGGAGGGACAATACCTGCTGAAGTTGAGTGTCGAGGAACAGGATGCCGTTGGAAACTGGTCTGTGGCCGTAGAGCAGGTTATCAACGTTGATACTACCAATATCACGCCGCCGTATATCACAGCACCCGGCCTGACCAACAATGCCAGGCCTACCTGGGACTGGACCTCCGGTGCAGGAGCGGATCCGACAGCAACGTATCAATATAGGCTCGATTTGGATGCCTGGTCTGCGGATACAAGTCAAACCAGCTTCACTCCTGCAGGCGATTTGAGCCATGGCACTCATACATTGTACGTTCAGGAAAAATACAATACTTTCTGGCGTGAAAGCAATAAAACGATCAACGTGGATTTAGTTGCTCCGGACCCGCCCACGGTATACGACGGCTACCCGGTTTCCGGCATCACCAACGACACAACACCTACCTGGTATTGGACCCCCGGTACCGGAGATGGGATACGACAGTACCAGTACCGGTTCTACGATCCTGGAACAGGCTGGACTGCATGGTCGGCTGAAACAACCGCAACAGGGTATACCCACACGCCTGCATTGACGGATGGCAATACCTATACTCTCGAGGTCCGTGAACGGGACCAGGCAGGTAACTGGTCTTCCGTGGGCTCTCATAGTGTAACAATAGACACGGTATTACCGGGAATAACCGGTTACTTTATCAACAGCAATGACGGCATTAATACCGGTGATAACCCCCCTTACACAACTACAAGAACTGTTACCTTGAATATAAGCTGGAACGATAATCCCACCCATATGCGTTTCAAGGACTCCGGCGGCAGCTACACAGGCTGGTATAGTATTGCGGGTACCAAGAGCTGGACGGTTCCGGTTGGTGATGGATACAAGTACGTGTATGTCCAGTTGAAAGATGCCGCCGGCAACTATTCCACCGAGGTGAGCGACTTGATATATCTGGATGAAACAGATCCTTCTGTTGTTTATTTCAATATCGCCAACAATGCGGTTACATCAACAAGTACGTCCGTTACGATTTACAGTAATGTTTCCGGAGCTAACTACATGCGCATGAAAAACGGCGTATCCGGCTCCTGGTCCGCCTGGAATACGTATTCAACGACGCGGTCCTGGACTCTCTCTTCGGGGAATGGAGCGAAAAAAGTTTTTGTAGAGTACAAGGATTACGCAGGAAATGTAGTTTCCTCGGCTGATTCCATATTCTATGGAACACCGGTTGTGCAATACGCAACAAAAGGGGAGTACACGGGAGGCACCATTCATCTCTATTATGACAGCTACGCCTCTGAAACGGGATCTTCGAATACGTATTATATCTATTATGCCACTTCCGCAGGAGGTTCTAAAATTTTCAAGGGTAGTACAACGTTCCCGACGGAATACACCATGACCGGTATGGGACAGGGTGTGCTCTACTATGTTTTTGTACGGGTGTACAACCCTGATGTCGGTGATTATACCAATTACAGCGCCTATGCCGTCGGCTTCTCATCGGATATAACGGTGATTTACGATGATGCCGACACGACGGATACAGCACTGGCGAACAGTATTAAAACACTTCTCGAAGATTCGGATTTTCCTGCGGGGTATCCTTCCTACATATCCGGAACCATGCCTGTGTGGAAGGTTACCCTTATGCCGGAGAACCTTATCAGCAACTCATGGTATGAGTCTGACGACAGGTATATCATTTACGGTGACCCGGTTATCATAACTCCCAGTGCGACCCTCGCTTATTCGTATCCAACCCGGGCGCGTAATATTCTGCATAGAAGCTACAATTTGAACTCCAGTCTCCCGTCAACCACGTACGGCAAGTCAGGTATCGTAGCCATGGGATACGGCGGAGCCCTGTTCCTGTACCGGGCGAACCTTTCATGGGCGGGGTGGGGATATGCAACGACCGGTTTGAATTTCTACAGCCAGTACCCTGTGGATATAGGGTATGCCAACGGTGGTGCTATAAGTGAGACAGGTGTTCTCATGTACCAGTGGACAACGACTAGTAATGTGTGGTCGTATCCCCTCACGAGTACGGTGTTCGTCGGCGGTACAACACCTACCCATGATACTCAGGTACAGATAAGTTATACCAACCTCGCTGATCCGACGGACCCGTATACCAAGCGGTATTCAGTATACCGTTCTACGGATACCAATCCTGTCTATGGCTACTTATTAGGGAAAGACTCGTATTCTTCAAATCCCCATTACTTTCCGGTGGTGCAGCAGGGTAGATTCATGCAGTTCGGGTTTCCGACACTTACGGACAGGCCCTATACAGGGAAGGTGTACTTCATCAACCTGATAGCCCGGATGGATAATTATTGATGCAGGAGCGAATGACTCAAAAGATGCGGACTTCGCTCCGCATCTTTTTTTTCGTTTGTATACTTTTCGGCCTTCTTACCTCCTGTGCTGCACAGTATAGAACCGCCAGGGTTCAGCTGAATAATAACTCTGACTACCCGGTTACCGAAGTGTATCTGGCTGAGGGGGAAGCTGAAAGTGAAATCACCGAATGGGGAGAAAACCGGATATCTTCTGTAATTGAACCTGGTGGTTCAGTGACGATTGAAGAAATCCAGCGGGAAATAATGCAGATAAAAGTTGTTTTTGCCGGTGAAGAGGGATTCTACAACATCAATACTGTGGACCTCCGGTTTACCACGAAACTCAACTACAACGTAACCCTTCCGGACCCGTAGAATTGATGAAGTTGATAAAGTGGACGTAACGATCCTACTATAACCCTGGAACCAAATTTTCCTTGGCAAAGTATACAGGCTGGTGT
>JAJSAL010000103.1 GCA_024274705.1 Spirochaetota bacterium | reverse complement strand
TCCCTCGATCTTCCGGGCTTCCTTCAGAAGAAGTATCTGGTATGGATATGTGTTGTCCTCACTGAGAGCCTTTTTCAGTATCCAGAACCCCTTGCTTTTTTTCAAAGCACTTATGAGGACTGCCGGCTGACCCTTCTTTTCGGCCTCAAGGCGATCCTTTTCGACGAATGTGGCATTGATGACATATGTCCTGTGGTGGTCAAACTCACTGATTTCCCTCTTTGAAAGAATGTCCCTGATCATGACGCCTCCGACTTTGAATGTTCCCTGCTATATATATAGCAAGGAACAAATTCAGACGAAACGACCAGGAGGCGGATATGCAGAAGATACCCCTTATTACCATATTGCTTCTTCTTGCAGTGGTGGCTGGATACCTGAAGGGGTTCAGGCCGCAGGACAATGCACCTCTCAGGCAGAAGATAACCGTCCTCGAAGGCGAGATACGGGAGTTGAACCGGAAGATAAAGCAGAATCAGTGGGTTGCGAAACTCATTCCTGCTGACAAATGGGACGCCTTCTACAAACTCAGCAGGCTTGGATACAAGATCGGCAAGATAGCGGACAGCAAGATTTATTACAAACCATCGCAGGGCAGAAACGCCCTTGAAATCCTTATGGAGGTGATGCAATGCAAGAGCCTTTTCGGGAATGCCTGCATACTGGAAGGGCTGAAGCCCCTGGAAATAAGCGTCTATATTGGCTGATTCTCTTCATATTGGCTGTTTTTTGTTTTACCGGGCAGGTGACAGAAGGCGTAACGGTTGTCAAGAAGAAGGTTTTACCTCAATGGACAGTTCTGATACATGACCTGAACACGAAGGATGCTCCGCTTGAAAGTGTCCTTCATGCCCTTCTGCCGGACAATGTGTATCTCGACATTGATGATCTGGCAGGAGAACAGCCGGTTTCGTATCACGGGACCGTAAGTGTCGAGGGTCTCCTCAGGTCGCTGGACAGGGCAGTTTACTGGAAAGCAGAGGAGAACCGTCTTGTGGTGAGGGGCTTTATCGTCAAGGAGTATGAGATACCCCAGTTTCCCGTTCAATACAGTTACAATCAGGACTACCTTTCGGGGATCTCGAAGACCTCTGAAACCGGCTCTGGCGGAAAGGAGAGGACATCTTCAAGGATCTCCCTCTCTGCAAGGCAGGACTTCTGGAAGAACATAAAGAGCGAGATAGAGGCAATCCTTCTTTCAGAAGGTCAACACACAGGCACTCGCAGGACAGGACAGCCGTCAAGTGGGAAAATAATTGATTCGTCTTCATATTTGACCAGGCCGCAGGAAGGCAAGGAAGCGGAGCGTCTTTCCAGAGGAAAGGCAGCAACAGCGCCCTTCGTTGCAGTCAACCCGATAACAAGCGTGATAATGGTGGGCGGAAGGGTTGACAGGGTAGCCCTCGTTGATACATACCTTGAGAAGATCACATCACGGCTTACGAAGACAGTGGAAATTTCCCTTTCCATCCTTGAGGTTTCCGAAAGCAGGGGGAGCGAATACAGTTTTGACTGGACCACGACATTGAGAAATGTTATCAACGTCAATACTGATGTATTCCTTGCACGGACATCCGAAACGGTTTTTTCTCTGTTCGGAAGGCCCCCGGAAGGAATGAGCCAGAACTACGGTGTATCCTTCGGGTCGCTCACCGACTCAGACAGGCAGAACTTCATCCTTCATGCACT
>JAJSAL010000102.1 GCA_024274705.1 Spirochaetota bacterium | reverse complement strand
CCGGTGTCGTTTACCGGCAGTACATTCGGTGTTTCCATAGCTAACCGGTGAAAGAGTACCATGGGGAAAACCCGGGATGCAAGGAAGGCTGTCCCGGCTTGACACCCTTTTCTCCTGGACTTACCTTATTGAAGCAGGAGTAACTATGGTTCCAGTTTCCCTTTTCCCCGCCTATCCCGCTTTAATCGGCATGGTTCATCTCGGGGCTCTGCCGGGTTCTCCCGGTTTTGCCGGGTCCCTGCAGGAAGTGATCGATTATGCGGCGGCCGATGCCCGGGCAATCGAAAAGGGCGGAGCAGACGGCCTTATGATCGAAAATTTCTTCGATTAACCTTTTCCGAAGGGACCGTCGGATGCGGTTACGGTTTCGGCGATAACCGCCTGTATACGGGAAATCCGGCGGGAAGTTTCCATACCCTTCGGCGTCAATGTGCTTCGAAATGATGCCCTCTCCGCCCTTTCCATAGCGGAGGTTACCGGAGGGTCCTACATCCGGGTAAATGTGCTTACCCATGCCATGGTAACGGACCAGGGTATTATCGAAGGTTGTTCATATGAACTTTCCCGGCTCAAGGCCCGGCTTGGAAGTTCCGTTTCCGTTATGGCTGATGTTATGGTGAAACACGCCTTCCCCCTTGGAGACGGGATGGATATCAGTACCGTGGCAAAAGACACCGCCCGGCGGAGCGGTGCGGATGTACTCGTTGTCTCCGGGACCGGGACCGGTTTCCCTATCGACCCGGAAGACGCGGAAAGGGTGAGAAAAGCCGTCCCGGGTGTGCCCCTCGCCTCGGGAAGCGGAATTTCTCCCGGAACTATCAGTGAGCTCCGGGACCTTCTGGATATCTTCATCGTAGGGACCTGGATCAAAAAGGAAGAAAAGGTGGAAAACCCGGTGGATCCCGGGAAGGTGGAAGAAATAGCCTCGTTACTGGTAAAGAGGAGGAAGGGATGAGAATTACCGACATTATCCTGAAAAAACGGAACGGCGGAACCCTGGGAAAAGAGGAGATCGATTTTTTTATCAACGGGTATGTGAGTGGTGAGATTCCGGATTACCAGATATCAGCCCTGCTCATGGCCATCTGGTTCAACGGCATGAACCCGGAAGAAACCGTTGCGTTAACCCTTTCCATGGCCGGATCCGGAGACCAGGTGGACCTGTCCGCCATTCCCGGCGTCAAAGCGGACAAGCACTCCACCGGGGGTGTTGGAGACACAACGACACTGGTGGTTGTACCCCTGGTAGCGGCCTGCGGCGGAAAAGTAGCCAAGATGTCCGGCCGGGGCCTCGGTCACACCGGCGGCACCCTGGACAAGCTGGAATCGATTCCCGGGTTCGAAGTGAACCAGACAATGGAACGGTTTATCGAGATTGTTTCCGAAATCGGTCTTTCCATCATCGGTCAGACCGCCAACCTGGTTCCTGCGGATAAGATGCTCTACGCCCTCCGGGACGTTACCATGACCATCGATAACCTCTCCCTCATAGCCGGCAGTATTATGAGCAAGAAAATCGCCTCGGGAAGCGATGTTATCGTACTGGACGTGAAAACCGGTAATGGTGCATTCATGCAGGATGTGGATGCCGCTGTAAACCTTGCAAAGGCAATGGTGGCTATCGGAAACAGCGTGGGAAGGAAAACCCTTGCCCTGGTTACGGATATGAATCAGCCCCTGGGAAATGCTGTGGGGAATGCCCTGGAAGTCAGGGAAGCCATCGAAATCCTCCAGGGAAAATATAAGAAAGGCGAGCTCAAGGCCGTTAGTTTTGCCCTTGCGGAGAACATGCTGGTCCTTTCCGGAACTGTGCGAACCAAAGAAGAAGCAGGAGTTCTGCTTCAGGAAGCATTGGATAGCGGCAGAGCCCTGGGAAAGCTGGGAGACATGATCGAGATGCAGAATGGAAACCCGGCGGTCACGGAGGACCTCTCCCTCCTCCCTGAGGCAGGTAAGGTTATAACCGTGAAAGCAGAGCAGCAGGGCTTCCTCTCCAGCCTAAGGACTGCTGAAATTGGTCACTGTTCCATGCTGTTAGGCGCCGGGCGGACGAAAAAGAGCGATCCTGTAGACCCGGCGGTCGGGATATGGATGAAAAAACGGGAAGGAGACCAGGTGGAGAAGGGGGAGGAACTGGCGGAGTTTCATGTGAATGATGAGAAAAACGTGGATGAAGCAATCTCCCGGTTCCGGAAAGCCCTGAAGATATCGGACGTACAGCCGGAAAAGCGCCCCCTGGTATACCAGGCTGTTGAAGGATAACCGGGGAAGCATGATGAAACGGGAAAAGACACGGGACCAGGTGGTAACCTTTGTCCAGGCAGTGGCAGCCCATCAGGACTGGAGGTTCAATCCGGACAGAGAGTTTCTCGATTTCGTCCTCGACGGGCTGCATACCAATTTCAACCGGTATGGGTACTTTCTCTGCCCCTGCAGGGAATCCTGGGGCGACCGGGAAAAGGACCGGGACGTTATCTGCCCGTGTGCGTATGCCGGGGAAGACCTGGAAGAATACGGCAACTGCTACTGTGGATTGTTTGTTTCCAAGGAGCATCTGAACGCCGGGAAAGATACGGGGAGCATACCGGAAAGACGGCGGGAAGAGAAAATCCCCTGAAGTTCCCGCCTTGCGGAATCGGATGTTTGGCTATACTATGAGGCGGTATCGATGTCTCGAAACAGTAAGGAGTACTTAAAAATGGCGGATGAAAAGTTCGATTTTGATCTTTCAGGATATGGTTCAGACGACGTTTATAGAATTGCGGTTGCTATGGAAAACGAAGGCGTACAGTTTTATAACAGGATTATCGATGCTGCAGCCGAGACCCGGATAAAAAATGAAGTGAAATTTCTCCGGGAGGAGGAAGTCCGGCATAAGAATTTTTTCCAGAAACAGGTAAAAGATAAGAGTTCCGCCATGGATGATGAAAAACTCCGGGCTTTTATCCGGAAAGAGTTCATCGAGCCCACATCGGAGTATTTCGAGGGAGACAAGATAAAAAAAGCCAGCGATGCTCTTCGCTTCGGCGCCGTGCTGGAACAGAAATCCATCGATTTTTACACGGAACTGAAGAAAAAAAAACCGATGCAGGCGTATTGGAAGATATCGACAAGATCATCGAAGAAGAAAAGAAACACATGAAGAAGATTTATATCATTCTGTCGTACTAACCCCCCCGGGGAAAATACGCTGAGCATGACCTCCACGTACCCGCCCGTTCCACTTGCGATTTCCGGAACAGAACGATCTTGCTTATAAAGACATCTATCCCGATAAAACCGACCCGGGTCTAAAACTCCGGGCAACCTGTCGAATTACCTGAGTTTAAAAAAACCTTGACAGATGAAAAATCGTACTATATAATCCGATCATTAGAACCAACTAATGTACGTATAAACGAACATACAGAGAAATGAAATAGGTAATATTCAGGTTTTTCCAGGCGATTAAGATGAAAGAAACATATTTACTTGGAATTGATTGCGGAACCACAACGACCAAAGCTGCATTATTCGATCTGAGAGGAAAAGAAATCGCCACTGCAAGCAGCAAAGAGGTTACAGTGCACCATCCGGAACCATCATGGGCCGAACAGGATATGGAAGGTGTCCGGCAGGCAGCTATGACTGCTATCCATAATTGTCTTGATAAAGCCCGGGTGGAACCGTCGGCAATAGCCTGCGCATCCTTAAGCGGACACGGCGGCGGCGTATGGCTTGTGGACAAATCGGGTAAGCCGGTCCGTCCCGCAATAATCTGGCTGGATGGACGGGCCGGAGGCTATATCACCCGGTGGAAAGAACAGAGTTTACTTGAACAACTATATGACCTTTCCGGATGGAACCTGTTTCCCGGCATGGGTCCAGTCACCATATTCCCATGGCTTAAGGACCATGAGCCTGAAAGCCTGGAAAAAGCTTCGGTGAATTTGACATCCAAGGACTGGGTGAAATTCTGCTTAACAGGGGAGCTCAGCACAGATCCAAGCATGGCGTCAGTGGGTCTCATCGATTTCCATTCCCTGGATTATTCGGAAGATCTACTTTCCCTTACAGGAATCACCTCTTACAAACATCTTCTGCCGCCGATTATTCCAGCCTGGAATGTGGCAGGCTATATAACAAGGGAAGCAGCGGAAATAACGGGCCTGAGAGAAGGAACACCGGTGACCAGCGGAGCATTTGACGGGGCTTGTTCTACCCTGGGTGCCGGGTGTTATCGGAGCGGTGATGCATGCAGCAACATCGCAACAGCAGGTGTCCATGTCGTTCTTTCGGAAAAGCCGGACATTGACCCTGAACGGATCTACAGCCTCATGTGTCACTGTGTTCCCGGAATCTATTATCGATCGTCCATGACCATGACAGCGGCAGGGAACCTGGATTGGGCCGAACGGGAGTTATGTGAAAAAGAACGGATGGAAGCCGAGGAGTCCGGAATAAGTGTATACGACGTGATCAATAAAAAAATTCGTGAAGTCCCTGTAGGATCCGGCGGGGTACTGTATCTACCGTTTTTACAAGGTGAACGGGCGCCTTTTGTTAAACCGGAAGCTCGGGGTGTTTTCTTCGGCTTAGGGGATTGGCATAAAAAGGCCTTTTTATTACGGGCGATATTTGAAGGGGTGGCTTTTTCCGCCCGTCATAATCTTGAAGCCATGTTGAAAAACAGGTCATTGAACAGTTTGTATGTAACCGGGGGGGGATCTAAGAGCCCGGAATGGACACAGATTATCGCTGATTGTCTTAATGCAAAGGTGATCGTTCCCGCCGGGGCCGATTCCGGCTCAATGGGTGCGGCTATCAATGCCGGAGTGGCAGTAGGTGTGTTCGAAAGCCATAAGGAAGCGGTACAGGCCATGGTCCGCAGAGAGAGAGAGGATGCCCCGGACAGGGAAAACGTTGATAAATACAACAAACTCTTCGGGATCTATAAAAGCCTGATACAGGCAATGTGGCCGGTGTGGGAAGAAAGTTTTCGTATCGGTGTGGAAGCGTGGGGTAAATGAACCTTTTAGCAGGAAAGGAGGTGATCAGGAGGAACAAGGTTGCGCGGTTGGGAAAGGTATGGCGGAAGGAGAATTTTGAAGAAGTGCCACGGGCTTACCCGTAGGTGTCTACAAAGAAGAATTATACTATTAAATGAAAGGAGAATGGTTATGAAAAGTAAAAATTTAGTTACAGTTTTGTTTCTATTATTGTGTTCAGTTTCCCTTCTTTTTGCAGGCGGCAAAAAGGAGCAGGGAGAGGGTTTCGCAGGCAAGACATTGAGATTCCTTACCATACAGCCGCATAATGTAGCTTCCAAGAATCTTGCGGCATGGTTCGAGGAAGAGACCGGGGCGGAAGTGGAACTGATCGTGGTGCCCTATGATAATGTCATAGAGAAGGCTGTCCTCGATGTCACATCCGGAGCGAATCAAATTGATGTTGTGGAATACTGGTATCCCGGCCTTGGTACACTCGTTGAAAATGATGTGTTGGAGAACCTGGATAAGTGGTATAAACAAAATGATTCTTCCTTGAATATCCAGGACTACCTTCCTACTTTTTTTGATGTATACACCAAGATCGGCGGCAGCCGGTATGGCATACCTTATGACGGGGATATGCACCTCCTCTGGTACTACAAACCTTTATTGGAAAAATACGGTCTCAAGCCGCCTCAAACCTGGGATGAGTACACAATGGTGGCAAAAACAATAACCGAAGGTGAAGCAGGCAACAATGTATACGGATGCGCGATTATGGGGGCGAAAATACCGCTTATTCTCATAGGTACATACCTGAACCGGCTTGGAAGCTTCGGCGGTTCTTTCTTCGATGCCGCCGGAAATCCTGCGATCAACAGTCCGGAAGCCGTCGCTGCACTGGAGGCCCTTATCGAACAGGCCCAATATGCACTGCCCACTCCCGCAGCTGTGGCCTTTGACGAGGCTCTCGGAGGCTGGTTCACCGGAAAGGTGGCGATGGTCGAGTTCTGGACTGACCTGGGAGCCATGACGAATGACCCGAATTCCTCTGAGATAGTAGACCAGTGGGGGGTTGTGCCGCTGCCCAAGGGTCCTCCTCCCAAGGGGAGAGTCGTTGCGTCTGTAAACGCCGGATTTGCCCTGGGGGTATCCACGGGTTCAAAGAATAAAGATCTTGCCTTCGCGTTTCTCTATTTCGCCGCCCGCCCGGATATCACCGAACGCTACAATACCGTTGTGGGGGGGATAGATCCTGTACGCAAGTCAACCCTTGATGATACGAAATTCATCGATTTTGTATCCAAAGAAGTTGCCGACGCCATAACCCTGGCTAATGCCAACGCTGTTACCTGGCCTACAAGCGCTCTATGGTTCAAACTCCAGGAACCTCTTAACGATAATCTGTCTCTTGCATTAACAGGAGATAAAACACCACAACAGGCTCTTGATGATACACAGAAGGCCTGGAAGAAAATAATCGGAAAGTAACGGAAAAAATATGATGTATTGCCGGATGAGCAGCGGGTTTCCCGGTCTCGTCCGGCACCATCAATATACCCGCCGGGGGTAAGGAGATTTATGGCGTGAATACATTACTGGAAAAGCAGACTCCAAGGCTGATGGTGCTCCCGACTTTTCTCATCCTGCTTGTGATTTCCCTTGTTCCACTCGTTTATGTGCTTGGAATAAGTTTTACCGATTCCACGATTGCAAAACCGTTTCATGATTTTATCTGGTTCGAGAACTATAAAAAGGCTGTAACAGACGAAGTTTTCGGACGGTCAATTCTCAATACGTTCATCTTTGCATTCGCCGTAACATCCATCCAGACGTTCCTCGGTTTTATTCTGGCACTTGCAATGCATACTGAGTCAAAATTAAGCGGCATATTCAGGACCCTCGCCTTAATGCCCCTTTTTACACCTCCCGTGGCGATCGCAATGATCTGGAGGCTGATATACGATCCTAATGCGGGACTGATAAATCATTATCTCCTGAAGTTCGGCTTACATTCGAGGCCCGTGGCGTTTCTGGGAAGCAAATACCTGGCGCTGCCGTCCATCATGTTTGCGGATATCTGGCAATGGACGCCGTTCTGCTTTCTCCTCTGTCTTGCGGCCCTTAAGTCCCTGCCGAAAGATCCCTATGAAGCCTCTATGGTCGACGGGGCGTCAAAGTGGTATGTGTTTAAAAGACTGACTCTGCCCATGGTTGCTCCGCAGATAATAGTCGTCTTTCTTTTCCGGCTGCTTATCGCCCTTAAAGTTTTTGATCTTGTCTATATGCTCACCTTCGGCGGACCCGGGAATTCCACCCAGGTGGCTTCATTCTATATTTATCGGATCGGGTTTAAACAATTCCAGACCGGATATGCCGGTGCCTTGAGTATCCTGGTATTGATTATTGTCAGTGTTATCGCACTGCTGCTGACAAAAGCCAGAGATGTTTTTCTTAAAAGGATTGAATAGTGAAAAAAACTGCACATGTGAATCCCAGGGAAGAGATACAGTTTACCGAATCCAGGAATTTCCGCTACTACCTTCGTACTTTGTTCCTGGGAAGGCCCGGAAGGATAGTACTGCTCATCCTGTTCCTGGCAATGATCCTTATTCCGATACTTTTTATTGCAACGACTTCCCTGAAAGTTCCTATAGAAATACGAAAATCGGGGGCGCTTTTGCCTTCAAAAGGGATAACCGGCGAGAACTGGGTAAAGGCGTTTCGTAATGTACCCCTGGTACGTTATCTGTTGAATTCCCTCATTGCTGCCGTATTCAGTACCGTCATTGTTATTGTCGTTGCCGTTCCCGCTACGTATTCGATGATTCGTTTTAAAACAGGAGGTGCTTTTCTGCCGGCATGGATATTGGGGACCTATGTTATGCCGCCGATTGTGGTCAGCATCCCCATTTTCGGAATGTTTAAGCTTCTGGGTCTGCAGAACACCCTGCTTGGACTGACTCTGGTCCATGCAATGATCAATATGCCTATTGCAGTCTGGCTGATCGACAGTTATGTGCGGACCATACCGAAGGAACTTGAAATGGCCGCATGGATAGACGGATATAACAAGTGGCGGACCCTGCTGAAGGTTGTTGTCCCCTTGATTAAGCCCGGAGTTGTGGCAACCGCGGTTATTTGTATGATTCTTTCCTGGAACGAATTTCTTTTCGCTCTTATTCTGACCTATAGCGTAGATTCGAACACATTCCCGATCGGTATATCCCGGTTTGTCGGGGAACATGGACTGCAGTTCGGTGAGATGTCTGCAGCCGCGCTGGCAGGGATTATTCCGATTTATATCCTGGTTTTTATTTTCTCCCGTAATCTTGTTGAAGGACTTACAAAGGGCGGAGTGAAAGGATAAGTATTTCGACCATCTGCATGAAGAGGAGTTACAGTATGAATAAGTACTTTCCGGAAATACGGAAGATGATAGAATCAGGCGGTTTCAAACCGGGCGACCCGGTTCCGCCGGCAGCGGACATCGCCAGGGAACTCGGCGCTGCCGAGGCCGATATTGAGGAAGCCCTTAAGGAACTTATTTACGAAGGAGAGCTTGCCCGGGATATACCGGAACCGTCTGAAACGATAATAGTTCCGAAAGTCACTCTATGGGGTACCCTCGGCGGAAACCATAGCATTACAAAAGAGGCAAAGAAACGGGGAGATGATCCCGGAGTGAAAATTATCGGTTGGAAGCTGGTTGATTCCTGGCCTTCCATAGCGAAAAGACTCGGCCTGGAGGAGGGTGAAAAGGTCCAGGTAATGGAACGACTGCGGTCGGTAAACGGAAAACCCGTTGCCATCGAAGTGTCTTATTTCCCTGCAAAGTACTATCCGGGTATAACGAAGGACCTGTTCGAAGAGAAAGGTACGGGGCAGTCATCGTTTAAAGTTAT
>JAJSAL010000101.1 GCA_024274705.1 Spirochaetota bacterium | reverse complement strand
GCATTGTCCGCGTTCTGACTGATGTTGGATGCCATCTCTTCCATGGAGGACGAGACCTCTTCCGCCGAGGCGGCCTGCTCGGTGGCTCCCTGGGACATCTGCTGCGCCGAAGAACTGAGCTCCTGGCTGCCGGAGGATACATTTTCAGCTGCAGTCATAATATCCCGAATGATATCCGTCAGTTTCAGAGACAGACCGGTTACTGCTGCGTAAATTCCCGATGCATTCTTCAATTCGCCATTCCCGTTCCCATATTCACCGACAATGGTTAAATCGCCATCAGCTATACGCTTTGCAATTATCTCTATCTCTGAAGGTTCGCCGCCAACCTGTTTCATAATCCCCCTTACGATAAGCAGTGCAATGACCAGACCTAACAGCACACTCATTCCCGTTAGACTCAGGAGGATAATCATGGATGACCTGTAGGTTTGTCTGCTTATTTCTTCATCCCTTTTCATATCTTTACCAATGTTATTCACAATTTCATCCATAAATCCTTCACAGGCATCAACAAGTTCCCTGCCTTTCCCCGCCGACAGGATCATAGCGTCTTCTCTTTGATCCTGCTTTACCAGCTCCACGATCCGCTGGTTTACCAATAAATATTCATTCCATGCATCCTCGAACTTAATAAACGCTTCATCCCGTTCCTTCTCACTCAGCGCCAGGAAGGACTCCAGACGCTCTCCCATTTCCGCATCAGTATCCACTATTTTTTGAATATACACCTGCCTGTCTTCCGGTGTTTCCGCCAGGATTAGATTTTTCTCCGCCCTCGAAATTGCCAGGATATCCCGGGTCATATGCTCACCAATCAACACTTTCTCAACGGAAATCTCAAGGATGTGTTCGAGCCGGGCATTAATTGCCTGTATGTTGTTTATAGCAACAAAAGAAGATACAACGGTAAGGGCAATTACTACTAAAAATCCGAATACCAATCTTGCTCTTAATGATAATCTCATAGATACGTTACCTCCCTGCTATGAATGTTTCATCAGGTATTTCTCCTTTTAAGTATGGTGGGGTGGAAACAGAACAATATCGGTGGTATTGACGATTAATACGTAATAGAATTTCCTACACCCACTGACAATGGCAGCAGGTATTGTGTACAGCTCTTAAGGGTTAATGTTCATCCAGAGAATAGCCTGGCGGGTCAGTTCCGAAAAACTGTTGAGACCGAGCTTCTCCTTCATCCTGGACCTGTAGGTATCTATCGTTTTGATACTCAAATTCAACTTTTCTGCAATCTCTGCAGGTTTATACCCTTCAGACAGATAACGGAATACTTCGAATTCCCGGTCGCTCAGTCGTTCGATCAGCGGTGTTCCCGCAACAACGGAACCGCTGTTGCCATTGATCATCTGATCGATCATTTTATTTTTTATTTTATCGCTTATAAAAAGCCTGTTACGGGATACCTCCCTTATTGCCTTCCGTACGGTCTCCCCGGTCTCACTTTTCATGACATAACCCCTCGCTCCGGCCCGGAGTGCCCGCTGGGCAAAATAGTCTTCATGGTGCATCGACAACACAAGTACCGGAAGATCCATAAACCGGGCTTTCAGATCTTTGATCAGATCAATTCCATTCCTGTCATTAAGGGATAAATCGACAATCACCATGTCTGCTTCAGCTTTCTCGATTCCTTCCAGCGCCCGGGTACACGACCCGGCGCTTCCGCATACTTCCATTCCGGCTTCCAGGTCGATCAGCCGGATAATTCCGTCCCTCATAATCGGGTGGTCTTCGACGATATATATTCTTTTTTTTCCGTTCTTCATAGTCCCTAATAATGTACTTAAAAAAGACCTTTAAAGTATCATGTATTTCTCTTATTTCAGTGTAGGTGCTTTTCCTACAACGGGAACATTAAACAGGCACCTCACATCTTATGCTTACACCACCCTCGTCACTATTTCGGATGGAAAAATACGCTCCTATTATCCGGGCCCGGTTCCTCATAATATGTATTCCCTTTCCCCTGGAAGAGGGAGATAGGTCGGCCTTTTTCAATCCCTGTCCATTGTCTTTGACCGTAATTATGAGTACTGTTTTGTTTTGTTCCAGGCCTATTTCTATATATGAAGCCTTACCGTGCTTAGCAGCATTGTTAACAGCCTCCTGAGCAATCCTGAAAAGATGGGTAGCAACGACATTGTCATCCATCAGAACATGATGTGGACACCTGAAAGCACAGGAAACACCATATAGATGGTACAAGCTCTCTGCAAGTTCTTCCAGCGAAGACATAAGACCTCTCTTACCTTGAAGAACGGGATACAGCCCCCTCGAGAGGTTGCGGGTCAGCTGCAGGGCCTCCGACACATACGTCCTGATCTTTTCAAGCCGGCCGCTTAGTTCAGGGTTGGTTTCAGCAATCTCCTGTGCCAGACTCTCGCACAAAAAAGCTATCCCCCCCAGCTGCTGGCATACCCCGTCATGGAGTTCCGAACCAATGTTTCTCTGTACCCGGCTGTCCTCCTCCACTAGATCCTGCTGCAGCCTTTTAAGGTCGGTTATATCCAGAGCGACACCCCCGACTATTTTTTTCTTATCGGGCATCACAATAGGGAATTTAATATCCCGCAGCCAGCGTTCCTCTCCCTTAATCACGGTGATATACTCGATCTCCTCATTTTCAGATTCACCGCTTACTATTTTTCTATCTACGCTCTCAAGTGACCTTGCGAGATCCTGTTCGAAAAAGTCATAGGTTGTAAGTACCCCGGTGGCACCTCTCCGGAGAAGCCCGAGAGTTTTTCTGTTACCGTATATCATTTCCAGTTTTTCATTCTTTATATAGGCATATACGGGAGAGTGTTCCATAAATGCTATAAAACGATCCTCACTTTCCTTAAGCAGCCTCTTTCCTGACTGAACGGCCCTTATCGTTTTGCAGATGCTTTTGCGCAGTAATTCCAATTCCGGTATTTGTAACGATATGGTAATCAGCCTTTCTCCCTCTTCATAGTTTTCCTTTTCCAGGGCTATGGCACATTGCTTTAACTGATTCAGAGGAGTTACAATAAGCCGATTAACCCGTTTTTTTATACTCCGGCATTGAACCAACCAGATGATAAAAGACAGAACACCAAAGAGCATCAACAGGATAATATATGGTTTGAACTTATCGAGGATGACGGTATGTATTATCAGGCCCCAACCGGTTTTCTCCATCAGTACTACCTTGAAAAGAAACAATGTTCCGTTTGCCCGGGATAAATCGTTATTCCTACCTGTCGCGGCATTTTGAATGATGTTCAGTGTTACCGTTTGTATTTTCTTACCGACCTGGGCGCTGTTAGAATGAGCCAGATACACTCCTGATTTCGAAATGATATAGAACATATCATTTCCGGGGGCGCCATATTTACGATCGATCATTTTCTGAATACTTTCTAAATTCAATGTTCCCACAACGATAATTCCCTGGGGCGAAAGCCATTCTATATTTAACACAGGCTTTCCGGTCTCCTCCGGCAGGAACGGTACGTATCTATAAAGTCCTTCTTCCGGCCCGTTCGGATTCGGCACCCACCCCAAGAGCCGGAATTCTACATACCTGATAGAATCAAACGAATCAAATATGTTCCCTGCCTCAGCCATAATTACATTCCGGTCGGATTCAGTCATATCCTCAGTAAGGAGAGCTATTGCATTTAAGATTTTTTCCATATGCCCGAGTTGTTCGTTTATGGCTCTTGTTACCGTTCGGGTAAATTGTCTCTGCAGCTCTCTGATATCCCTGACTTGGTGATAAAAGGCAACACAGGCGAGAATCATTGCATTGAGAACCATGGGAAGCACTATACGGTTGAATAGAAGTCTGCTGAGTGCTGTATTAAGCGTTACGGGATAACGACGGCTGCCGTGTCCGGCCTTTGCATTGATATTTAAAGACATAAGGGCACTTCTAAAAACCCGCTTTCCGCCACAGTAATATGGATTCTACCCTTTATCCGTCATTATGTAAATTCTGAAGGTCTGCAAGGTTGTGGATGTATCGTAAAAGGAAAAACGAAACCTGTCAGGCATAGCCTTGTCCGGTCCGGATAAGGGATACCCCCCATGCAGTTCTATATGGATCCTGTGACCATAGCAATTTTTTTAATAAGCTCTGTTTCATTAACCGGCTTGGTTAAATAATCATCCATTCCGGCATCCCGGCACTGTTTCATGTACTCGGGAAATGCGTGGGCGGTAAGTGCCGGAATCGGAATGTGTTTACTGGTTGCCTGTTCTCTTTTCCGTATCTCCCGGGCGGCATCGAGACCGTTTACTTTCGGCATGCTGATATCCATAATGATACAGTCGAAATCATCTTCACTAAAAAGCTTGAGGACCTCTTCGCCGTTGCCCGCTTCTACAACATTGAACTTGTGTTTCTTTAAAAACGTGGTGATATATAACCGGTTGATCGCTTCATCTTCTGCAACCATCAGAGTTATATTCCTGGAGGTCTTTTCTCCTTCAAAGATGGAAACTGCCCTCTCCGGGAGTACTATTCACAGCAATTGTACCACCCAGATAACCGACGAGTTCCCGGACAATTGACAATCCGAGACCCAGCCCTTGACGGTCCTTCGAATCGGAATTTTCCATCTGGCGGAAAGAATGAAAAATCAGCCAGTGCAATCAGTTCAGCTAACATCTTCGAGAATTGAAAAGCAGTTTCTGATGAAACCTTTTTAAACAGTACAAATTCCGGTTCCAGGGTCTTTTTCTGATTTGCAAAATTCAGACTGAGGTACACGGAATTACACACAAGTACTGCGGTAATTGTATGATTTTTTATACACTTTTTCCCTGTACTTGGTATTCCAGAGAAAAATGCTCATCTTATTACAGGCAAACTTGACAGATCATCTTTTGGCTATCACAATACACCGGTAATTATGTATACAACTGAACCTTCAGTAATACCCGAACTCTCCATCACCCCTGAGCAGGAAGATCTGGTGCAGGAGATGCTGGAGGGGGTAAAGCAGGAGAGTCCGAAATACTGGGCCCCGGGGATGACCGATTCCTTCTATATACCTGTCGACGATGGAGAAATCCGGGTGTTCCACTGGGTGCCGGAAAAGCCTGTGTCGAAACGTCCTGTTGTGTTTATTCCCGGATGGGGGGTGGTACCCAGCGGTTACGACGACCTCTTCGAAGTGCTGTATAACAGGACCGAGTGTTTCTACATCGAAACACGGGAAAAAGGGAGCTCCAGGCTGAACAGAAAAAAAGCGAGCCTGGACATGCATCAAAAAGCCAGGGACATTGGGGACGCACTTATACAGCTCGATCTGAAAGGAGAAAGGGATTTTGTTCTCATGGCACCCTGCTGGGGTGCGGCAATCCTCCTCCAGGGTCTCCTGGACGGGGTTATCACGGTTCCTACCATCATTACAGTGGACCCGATGCATACATTGTGGTTCCCCAAATGGTTCTTGAAGTATGTCGGCCCCTGGATTCCTGATTTCGTCATTACAATGCTCAAACCGCTGTTCCGTCATGCCCTCTTAGGGGACATGGAGGAACCTGTCCAGAAGCAACGCGCCCTCGATCTTTTAAAAGAAGCAATAATATGGAAGTGGAAACGGTCTGCCATCCAGGTGATGAATTTCGAATTATTTGACATGGCCCAGGATATAAAAGAAGAAGTTTTCGTTGTAAACGGAACGAATGACAAGGTGCACAACCAGCAGGATTACCCGGAGATCGCACGCAGAATGCCTAACGGCCGGTTTCTCTATCTGAAGACAGGAGAGGAAAATCGGGAACGCCTCATGGGTCTTGTAGCCCTGGAATTCTCAAAAGTATCCCACAGGGATGGAATCCCGCCGGTATTACGCCAGTTCGAAAAACAGATAGACAGGACGTCAACTTGACTCAACCGTACCCTTCCCTGTAGATTTACACCGGTTATGATACGCGTGTTAAAAAAGAATTTACGGGCAAAAGTCCGGAAAGCTCTTGCAACACTGTCAGAGGACGAAAAGAAGAACAAGAGCCGGGAGATCACCGGCTATCTCCTGGGAACCCGGTTCTGGGAACAAAGCAGGGCAGTGTTCTGTTTTATTTCCATGGAAGAAGAGGTATTCACCGATACGATCATCGAGGCAGCCCTCAAGGACCGGAAAACCGTAGCTGTACCTCACATGCACTACCCTGAAATGGATTTCCACAGCATTACCTCGATGGAAGAAAACTGGGATTATCATCCTTACGGAATCAAAGAACCCAGACAGGAATGGCCGGTCATCAATCCTGCAGATTATAAAGAAGAAGAGGTCCTTCTGGTAACCCCGGGTCTCGCTTTCGACAGGAAAGGAGAACGGCTGGGACGGGGAAGAGGATTTTACGACCGGTTCCTCACAACTTACCGGGGTGTCGTCATACCTGTAGGTATCTGTTACCATATCCAGGTCATAGAAGAAGTCCCCGCCGCCGGGTATGATTGTGCCGTCAGGATGATCGTAACCGAAGAGGGATGTCTCGAAATCAAAAGATGTTGAATATTGACCGGCCCTTTTACCCGTAAATTATGTGGAGGCAAAGTTCTATTGATCTGCCCTCCCGGTTCCTTCTGCTTAGGAACCTTGATCAGGTGAGGAAAGGCTAGTACATTGGTGGTATATCATTCGACCATATCGAGGGGCATAATGGCAAAAATTAAATCGGCGCTGGAGATCGCTCTCTCCAAGACAGAAGGTGTTCAAGGTAATAAAGACAAACTCTTAGAGCACGATACCAGACAGGAAGGAAAACGTATTGCTTCGAGATTTCTCAACGAACCGGACAGCGAAGAGACGGACATCAGGAAAACAATACAATCCTATGACAGGAATAAACAGAAATGGATACGGGAGGGTATAGTCCAGACCATTCTCTCCAATATATCCCTGCCCCAGCAGGAAGAAGATGTTGACAAGCTCTCCCTTATCGAAAAAGCGCTGATAGAAACCCTGGGTGAGAAAAAACAGCTCTCAGGCATGTTCCAACAGTTAAAACAGTTCTTTTCCCAGTATCTCGAAAACAAAGAGCAGCTTTTCAAGCACTTAGAGCAGCAGTATGCTCCGAAACTGAAGCAGAAGACCCAGGAACTATCCAGTCAGATTGGCTCAGAAGTAGTCATGGATATCAATGCGGACCCCGAATTTCTGAATCTTCTGAAACAGAACCAGTCCCGCCTTGACGGACAGTTTCAGGAAGCCCTGGACGATTTTAAACAGCAGATTTCATCATTTGCTGAAGTAAAAGGCTGAGATTTGAAGAAAATGATGAAGCTCTCATTACTTGTTTCGAATGTGTGGAAAGACCAGGTTGATGAGGGTTCGTGTTCGCGGTGCGGAAAGCCGATAAACCTCTCGTGGGGGGATTATTCCTTCCGTCTTCTGGAAGGAAAGAGGAAAAAGGACGCCCTCCCTGTTTGTAAAACCTGTGCAGTGACGCTGCAGCAGGAAAAAAGTGTACGTCTCGTTCCCGATTCCTTCTTTCAGAACCAACTGCAGCTTAAAACCGCGCTCTGGCGAAAACCCCGGGGATAAACCGGTTCTGGAGTAAATGTGAGTATCTCCGAGGAACACAACCGGCTGAAAAAGAAATTTGATCAACTGCAGAAGGAACACGATCGTCTTCTTCACCAGGCAGACCTCAGGTTATCCCGGAGCGAGGAGCGTTACCGCAGGCTCGTGGAAAACCTTCAGAATGATTATTTTTTCTACTGTCACGATACACAGGGTAAAATCACCTACGTAAGCCCTTCGGTAAAACCGATTTTAGGGTATTCCCCTGAGGAATTTTTAAGTCATTACACCACCTATTTCACGGATAACCCCAAGAACCAGATTGCCGTTAAATATACCGAGCTTTCGATTCAAGGCAAACCCACACCCCGTTATGAAATCGAAGTCAGGAAAAAAGACGGTACCATCAGTTACCAGGAGATTAAAGACAGCCCGGTTTTCGATGAGGAAGGGAAAGTTATCGCTGTGGAAGGTATCAGCCGTGACATTACAGCCTGGCGCAATCTGGAGCAGGAACTCACCTACCGGCTCAGATTCGAACGGCTTATCACTTCCATTGCCGGCGATTTTCTCCGCCTGCCCTATGAAGAAATCGATAAGGGTATTAGTGATGCCTTGAAAAGGATCGGCGAGTTTGTAGGGGCGGACAGAAGTTATATCTTCCGGTATTACGATAACGAACGTAAACAGGATATGCTCTATGAATACTGTGCGCCGGGAATCGAATCCAAATTCAGTCTTGTCCAGGGGAAAGATCTGAACCAGGAACTCTACTATGCACAGAAGATGAGGAATCACCAGATATTCTATCTTGCTAAACGCTCCGACCTGCCGGATGATCAGCACGTAACTTTACACAACCTGAAGGTTCAGGACGTCCGATCCCTTATCATCGTCCCCATGGTAATGGGCGGAAAGCTTGCAGGCTCCCTGGGGTTCGATGCTGTACGAAAAGAACGGGAGTGGTCGGATAACACCATCAACCTGCTCAAAATAGTGAGCGAAATTTTCGGAAGTGCGATCCAGAGAAGAGAAACCGAAAGCAGACTTAAAAATTCAATCGAAGAAAAAGAGATCCTCCTGAAGGAAGTCCACCACAGGGTGAAGAACAACCTCGCCATGGTGGACAGTCTTATACAGCTCTCTTCGAATAGGGTCAAGGAAGAAGAAGACCTGGAAGTACTTCGTTCCCTGAGGGGCCGTATACGGTCCATCTCCCTGGTCCATGAACAACTCTACAAGAGCAAGGATTTCGGTAATATCGACGCAAGGGAGTATTTCTCGGATCTCCTCGGTAATATGGAGTCCACCTTCGGGTCGTATGATCATATACAGCTGGAGTTCAACCTGGACCCGGTTCTGTTAAGAACAGATACCATCATTCCCCTGGGATTTATCACCCATGAACTGGTTACCAATGGATATAGATATGCATTCCCCGCGGGAACACACGGCAGAATAACCGTAACGCTGAAACAACTGCATGCCGGGGCACTCATGCTGAGTGTGTGCGATAATGGCATCGGTATACCCGGGGAAATCAACCCTTCCGGTACCGGCACTATCGGGCTGCAGCTTGTACGTGCCCTGGTAGACCAGCTACATGGAACATTGAAGACGGTGCCGGCAGAGGGGTGCCGCTTCGAAATCACCGTTCCTTTATAAAGGAACCATCCGGAAAGGCGAACGCTTAATAATCTCTTTCAGCGCTTCACCTGGTTTCTCAAGTTTGCTCAGGAGTATCATCGCGGCTCCTCCTCCTTTTTAATTATCCCGATATACCATATGCAGCCATGCCTTTGGAAGCCTGGAAACAGGGGTTATGTATCCCAGCTGTCCTGAATCTCCTTCGATAATGCGGGTAGGGAGCCCGATCAGTTTAAAGTCTTCACCTATACAGGCACCACCGGAACTTCCGGTATTGATCTCGCCATCGGTTTTCAGCAGGGTCCCGTAATAGGTCTGTTCAAAACCGCTTACGATACCGCGGGTTACGGTAATCGTTGCCCGGGAGCCGGTACCTCCCACGGCGGGGTAGCCGATAATATAGAGGTTATCACCGATGATTGCTTCCGCCGCATCGGAAAATCTGAAATACGGGAACTCGTATGAGCCGGGAAGGGGTTGTCCGTATAACCCTTCATGGATTCTCAGGAGGGCGATGTCCCGGTCACGGTCAACATCCACTACCCGGGCACGGAACAACTCCAGGGGGGGGTGAAGCAGGGGAAAAACTCACCGCAACAT
>JAJSAL010000100.1 GCA_024274705.1 Spirochaetota bacterium | reverse complement strand
GATACTTTGATACTCTTGGTATGTACTCGTTCGTCGACAGTTTGTTGACGTATCGCGATGGATTACGAACCGCCGTGGTACGGAACCGTATGCCCGGTGGTGTGGGAGGACGGCAGGTGTGAGCCTGCCTCCTACCCGATTATAGCAGTACGGGACAGGAAGGGAATGAAATTAGTAAAAACATTAGCAGGAAACAAGAAGAGAGTCGGCTGGCTGTTGGTCGCTCCTGCGTTTATAACGCTCTTTAGCATGTCGATCTATCCCTTCGCTTATATCATTGTTGTAAGCCTTCACAGGTGGGCCATCGTACCGACAATTCCCCGGGTTTTTATCGGGTTTCAGCAGTATATAAAACTCTTTTCAGATTCAGGCTTTTATCAGAGTCTGTCTGTTACCCTTCTCTATACTATCGGTGTGGTTATAGTCGAAGTTGTTGTGGGATTCCTCTTCGCCCTTTTGATTTCCAGAACCCGGATTCGCTGGCTGAGAGTGGCTTTTCTCATACCGACAGTTACCACACCGGTTGTTGTTGGACTTATCTGGAGGTTTCATCTCGGTTTCGACCTGGGCGCAATTAATTATTTTCTGTCCTCCATCGGGATCGGTAAAATTAACTGGCTGGGGAATGCTTCGAGTGCCCTGCTGAGTGTTATGCTGGTGGACATCTGGCAGTGGACTCCATTTGCAATCATCATTTTTCTGGCCGGTCTGGACAGCCTGCCGGCTGATCCTTTTGAAGCCGCCGTTGTAGACGGGGCTAATGGATGGCAGATACTGAAGTATGTTACGTTACCCCTTCTTCTGCCTGTTACAGCCGTAATCATGATGTTCCGTACGTTGGATGCATTTAAAACGTTCGACCTTATCTATATGGTTACCATGGGAGGACCGGCGAATGCGACGGAAGTTCTCTCCTATAATATCTGGCATGCGGCATTTTTTCAGAATCGGATCGGCTACGCATCAGCCCTTTCCGTGATAGCAATAATTATTGCGACAATTTTAATGAGGATCTTTATAACTACATTGAAGAAATTCAATTATGGAGAGTAAGGGAAAGCTATGATACGGAAAAATTTGGCTGGTATTGTTCTTTCATTCCTGAAGTACATCATCATCGTCGCCGGTCTCCTGTTTTTTCTCTTTCCTATCTACTGGCTTATAACGTCCTCAATTAAGTTTGATGTGGATATTTTCTCTCTCCCCCCTAAGATCCTGCTCTTTAAGCCTACCCTGGTGAATTTCAGGAAAGTATTAACCGAAACAAACATTCCAAAATTAACGTTTAATTCCCTGGTTACCGCATCGCTGAATGTTGTTCTTTCACTGTCCATAGGAACCATAGCGGCTTATGGAATATCCCGCTACAAAGTGGGGGGGCAAAAACTGCTGTTCTGGTTTCTCAGTTTGAGAATGATTCCGCCCATCGTAGTTTCTATACCGCTATTCCTTACAGCGGCCAGGTTCCGGCTGGTGGACACCAGGATTATTCTTCCCATGATGTATTTACTGATGAATATTCCTTTTGCCGTATGGATGATGAAGTCCTTTATCGATGAGATTCCCGTGTCCGTCGAGGAAAGTGCGTTTCTGGATGGCTGCTCGGTCTTCGATGTGCTTCGCCGCATCGTCCTTCCCATGATCAAACCGGGTCTTGTTGCCACGGGTGTATTCTGTTTTATCTTTTCCTGGAACGAGTTCCTGATGGCAATGATCTTTACGCGGATCAGGGCAACCACCCTGCCCATAGGAATTTCCGGATTCATCGCGGTAGAACAAATCTTCTGGGGTCCCTTAACGGCATCGGCGACTGTTGCCGTGCTTCCGCCGATTATCCTTGCCTGGGTATTTCAGCGGTATATGGTACGGGGACTTACTTTCGGCGCGGTGAAGATGTAACGAACTTTGCTTTAATCAGTTTCCTGATTTCCCCGGGCTCCGGAAATCTCCCGGTTTCAAACTTGGAAAAGATGGTTTCTCCATCGACAATGACGTCGAAACTTCCTTCGAAACCTTTAAGAAATTCCGTTTCCACGCCGAAGGCCTTCTTTATCTCTTCCGCCACACGGGCGGCTTCTTCCCGGTAGTTTCAGCTGTCACAGTGGAAAATCTTTACCTCCAGATCGACTATTTCTTTTTTCCCGCCTGCAGGCAGCAAGGCGGCGGAACAGAGCAACAGGACGAAAATGCTTAAAAGGTTAAATCGCATCGTATTCTCCTTGAATGATTTCGAGAAAGGTGTTCAGGCTTTCATCGCTATTACACCTTACACGTTTGATACCGGAGTATCTACAGAATACTTCGAGTTCCCGGGTCACGTCCCCTTCGGTAAGGGAGGTGTGGTTGCATGGTGCTGTTCTATAGAGAAGGGACGGGCTGGAATCGTACTTCAGCCTGGTATGGGGCCAGGGGTCCGTATAGGCGGTGTCCCGGGTCTCCGGGAGGATGCCCGCCAGGCCGTAATAGAGGTAATACTCGTCTTTGAAGCGGAACAGCCGGGCAGTGGTTACAGTGTCGCAGGCCGGAGTTTCGTAGTGTACCGCCGCTCCGGACTTTCCGTGGATATTCGGCAGGAGCTCTGTCCGGGGAAGGGAAACCGAAGGGTCCACGGACCGTCCCGCCCAATACACCGAAGAGGCACCGCAGTTCCGAAGCAGGAGATGGGATTCTTTGTACGCTGCGATATCTCCGAACAGGGGAGGTATTTCCGGCTTGAGGGAGTGAAGGAGAACAAGCCCCAGGAGTCCCAGGGTATCACCTTCACATGCAACAGGAACAACCTGCTGTTCACCCTCTGCATCGATGCCGAATGGAAGGAATGCGGGGATCATACACATGGTACATCCGGTACAGGTGGTGGAAACTTCGAAGTGGCACTTTATGGAAACACCGGTGATATTCTCATCGGTCAATTCTGAAAGCCTGTCCCTGACTGCCAGGTACATGGCAGTCTGAAATGCAAGACTTTCATCGGTTACCATGGCGTCGTCATGCCGGATATTCACCCCGTACTTATCGAGCCACTTCCTGAACCGGGAGATCCGTGCCGGGTCTCCCGCCGTCAATGCCCGGGCTTTTTCTATGATCACCATCTCCTGTTCGGTAAGGATCTCCCTGATAAATCTCGATTCCAGTACTGCCGCATCTCCCCGGGTAAAGGGGATCTCCGCACCGTAGGATCCGCCGAAAGAGAGGAGCCGGGAGTGTTTAAGCCGCTGTAACCCGGCTATACCCTTGAGCCAGACGCGTATCCTCCCTGTATCAGTATCGAGAAACCGTTCTGTAAGATCGATGTTTCTACTGTTCCGGGTTTCCCCTAGGGAAGCGCTTACCGCGGTGGCTGCGGTGATGCCGCTTTTTCCACCGGTGGTTACAGCCACCAGGCCCGTGGGTACATCCAGTTCCCGTATAAGCCGGGTAACAAGGGAAACCCGGGTCCAGTTTTTCAGTTCGATAAGGAGACAGTCGATGCCGGCTTTTCTGAACGCCTCGTGTACGGTTTCCAGTTCCGCTGCCGTGGAAATACCGAAAGCTCCCTCCCGCCGGGACTTAAGCTCACGTAAGGGGTCCACAAGGCGAATCAGCCTTTCCTCAGTCATGGTGTTAAGGAACATTTTGAAAGTATCCGGCGGTCCACCGGTGTAGGATTCTTTTTTCCGGTAAACCGGAGGATAATCGAAGGAAACGGTACCCACTGACAGGTGTTTCATCTTGTTCATAAGCGCCCCCCACTGATTTTCGGCACTTTTCGGTTGACAGATCTCTTATATCGTGTTAAAATCTGATATATCAGATATAAGATTTTAATTATTTTCAACGATACGTCAAGTCTCCGGAGAGTACATGAATCACCTTGAACGGACAATGGCCGCTATTACCTTGAAAAAGCCGGACCGGGTCCCGGTAGCACCACAGAATTCCCATTTTGCTGCCTGTTTCGCCGGCTATGACCTCATGGAATATTCGTTGGATCCAAAAAAACAGGCCTTGGCCCATATGGAGTGCCAGAGTCATTTCGGATATGACGCTATCATCAGCGGCGGCGACACAGCCATCCTGGCAGAGGCCTGCGGATGTGACACCGAGTACTCGGAATTATATGGACCCCGTATAACCGGTCATATCCTGGAATCCCTGGAGGATGTGTCCCGGTTAAAGCCGATCGATCCATATAAACACGGCCGGCTCAGGAACTGGATAGAAGCAACCCGCATCATGCACGATACAATAGGAAATTCCGTCTGCATTATCTCACGGGCCGACCAGGGGGCATTCTCCCTTGCGACACTTCTTCGGGGAATCGACAGGCTCATGATGGACATTGCCATGGGCGATAAGACAGAGCTTCTTCATCAGCTGCTCCGTTACTGCAACTCCTGCATCGAAGTTTTTATCAGGGCTTTAGCGGATGCAGGAGCCCATGTGGTGACCAGCGGTGATTCAATTTCCGGTCCGGATGTGGTCTCTCCGGGAACATACAGGATATTTTCATTGCCTTATGAACAGGCTTTATCCCGGGCGTGCAGGGACCTGGGCGTGCCCTTTTCCATACACATTTGCGGGAAAACTGATGCGATCCTGGATGACTGGATCACGTCGAATGCCGAAATTTTTGAGATCGACCACAAGACGGATTTTACCCTTGCACACACAAAAACAGCCGGCAGGGTGTGTCTTCTGGGCAACCTCGATTGTTCTGAAGTACTGACGTCGGGTACACCGGAGCTGGTAAGTGAAAAAGGGCGCATAATCATCCAGGCAGGTATGCCGGAGAGCGGGCTTATCCTCAGTTCCGGCTGCCTTATGAACAAGAACACCCCGGTGGAGAACATGGAGGCTCTCGTGGAATGTTCCAGAATCTATGGAGTATACCCATGAATACTGTCTTGATGAAATCCGGGAACACATTTTCTTTTCTTGACAATCGGGTTGTGACGGAATACAATCAGATATCTGATATATTAGTTTTCTATAAAAGTGCGGCCCTTCGAATATGTCAGTCAGTGGAGTAAATAATTCAGGAGGATTTGGTGTCAAAAAAGGGAGCAAAAGTTCAGGAAGAAGAAAAAAGACCGAAAAGACCTAACCTCTGGCAGCAGATGATGAACAAACGGGAGGTCGGGATCGCTATTCCACTCCTTCTGTTGATTGTTGTTGTGGGAATCGTTAATCCTGTTTTTCTTAACATCGACAATATTATCAACATCCTCAGGCAGACTGCATTTACCTTTATTATCGGGGTGGCCATGACCTTCGTCCTTATCGGAGGAGGTCTCGACCTTTCCGTGGGTTCGGTGCTGGCCCTTGGCGGAGTTATTTCCGGACTTGCAATGCTTGCAGGGGTCCCGGTATGGCTCGGCGTGCTCCTGGGGATCCTCGCGGGAGTGGTTGTCGGGCTGTTCAATGGAATCGTGGTTGCCAGGTTCGAAATTCCGTCTCTCATCGTGTCCCTGGGTATGATGTATTTTGCCCGGGGGGTGGTACAGGTTCTCACAAGGGGGAATCCGGTCTATCCATTGCCCGATGAGTTTAACTTTCTCGGCCAGGGGTTCATCTGGGGCATACCGGTGGTAGTAATCGTGGCTGCGGTCCTTGGAGTCATAGGACATATTGTCCTTACCCAGACAGCCTTCGGCAGGGCGGTATATGCAGTCGGCGGAAACAGTGAAACCGCCAGGTTGTCCGGCATAAACGTGAAGAGGGTCCGAACCTGGGTCTATGTCCTGTGCGGCGGTTCAGCCGGTCTGGCGGGTGTACTTACCGCTGCCAGACTCGCCTCCGCCCTTTCCAATGCCGGTACCGGAATGGAGCTCCAGGTTATTGCCGCCACCATTATCGGTGGAACCAGTATGTTCGGCGGATCCGGATCCATTCTGGGAACACTGATCGGTGTAGGATTTATGAATGTCATCGCCAACGGGATGATCCTCATGAAAATCTCCGTCTATTATCAGTCGATGGTTATCGGGGCACTTATTATTCTCGCGGTGGGAATCGATCAGTACAACAGGGTCAAGCGGGGGACGTAACTGTGGCAATCGGAAGCCGGGGAAAGGCATATGAGTGACACTGTTCTCAGGATGAATCATATTACCAAGCGGTTTTTCTCGATTACGGCATTGGATGATGTAAGCATCGATCTGTACCGGGGTGAAATTCTCGCTCTTGTCGGAGAGAACGGAGCGGGGAAGTCGACACTGATGAAGATAGTAAGCGGCAGTTATCCTTCCACCTCTTATGACGGGGATATCGAAATCGAGGGGAAGTCTGTCAGTTTTCTTACCACCCACGATGCAGAGGCTTCGGGAATCGAGATGATCTACCAGGAGATCAGCCTGAATCCCGAACTTTCGGTTGCGGAAAATATATTTCTCGGGAGGTTGCCCCGCCGGAAAATATCCTGGTTTATAGACTGGAAAAAGACCTTTGATACGAGCACAGAGGCACTTAAAAAGGTCGGTCTCGATGTAAGTCCCACGGAACAGGTACGGTTCCTGAGCACCAGCCAACAGCAGATGCTCTCCATAGCTAAAGCGCTTTTCCGCAACCCTCGGATCCTCGTTCTGGATGAACCGACTTCCGCCCTCACAGAGACAGAGACTGAAACCTTGATGAGCCTTATCCGGGGTTTACGGGATCGGGGTATATCCTGTGTGTACATTTCCCATAAGCTGGATGAAGTATTCAACATTGCCGACCGTATCACCGTCCTGCGGGATGGGCACGTCATTTCCACCACACTGAAAGACAAGGTGAGTCCTGCCCTGGTTGTGGAGGATATGGTGGGCAGAAAGATTGAGACCATGTATCCCAAGGTGCAGGTCCCGATTGGCGAAGAGGTCCTTCGGGTGGAAAACCTGACTATACCCTCCCGGATTCCCGGAAAAAATACAGTAGAGAATATCAGTTTCAAAGTGAATGCCGGTGAAATTCTCGGACTTGGAGGTCTTGTGGGGGCAGGACGCAGTGAGGTAGTGAACGCTGTTTTCGGATCGCTCAAAAAAGTGAGAGGGAAAACCTTTCTGTATGGAAAAGAGGTGGAAATTAACAGTCCCCGGGATGCCATTCAGTACAAGATGGGGCTGTTGACCGAAGACCGGCGTGTGTCAGGCTTTGTGGGTACCATGAATATCCGGGAGAACATATCCCTGGCAAGTTTTGATAAAATATTCGGGAAACTGTTTATAAAACCCCTGGATGAAAAAAAGTATGTGAACACCCAGTTTCAGCAGCTCAACATCAAGGCTCCCGGTACGGAAACCAATGTTCTGAACTTGAGCGGCGGAAACCAGCAGAAAGTAGTCCTTGGGAAGTGGCTTATGACAGAGGTGAGAATTCTTTTCCTGGACGAACCTACCCGGGGGATCGATGTAGGTGCAAAGGTAGAGGTTTACAACATCATGACGGAACTGGCGAAAAGCGGGGTAGCCATTGTAATGATTTCCTCGGAGCTGCCGGAACTCCTGGCGATGTGTGACCGTTTTATTGTTCTCTATAACCGCGGTATTACCGGACATTTTTCCCGGAAGGGAATAACCGAGAACAAATATATGGAAGCTGCCACGGGAGTATTGCAGTCATGATTTCGGTTTTACCAGGTCCGTACAGGATCTGAGAAAATAATACTACAATGGAGGTTAGTATGAAAAAAAGACTAACGGCATGTATCATCACCGCTGTACTGATGGTGATGGTGATCTCTACCGGCTTTGCCGGCGGAGGACAGGAGAAGGATGATGGTACACTGGACATTACCTTCGTAACACCCCTTATCGCGCATCCGGTATGGGACGTTGCCCGGGCTGGATTCGAGGATGCAGCTGCAGATATGGGATTCAACGCTCAGTATGTGGGACCCCAGGGAATCGATCCCGCGGAAATGGTCAACCAGATCGAGATCGCTATCGCACAAAAAGTGGACGGTATAATTGCCATGCCCATTGCGCCGACCGCAATGAGACCGGCCTTCAAAAAAGCGGCGGAAGCGGGGATTCCGGTGGTATTTATCGGAGCCATCGACCCGGAAGCCCCAAGCCTTGCCAGTGTTGGGACTGACGAAGCAAACATCGGCCGCATTGGTTCAGAGGCAATCATCGAACATTTTGCAAAAAAAGGCAATCCGCCTTTAAGGGCAGTCGTGATGCAGAGTACCATGGATGCCTCTTTCGCAATCAAGGCACGGGATGCGTATATCGAGTACATGGAAGCCAATTATCCCGATTTCGAAATGGTTATCAACGAAGCGTGCAACAGCGATATGATGATTGCCATGCAGAAATTCGAAAGTATTTTCAAAGCGTATCCGGAGATCAACCTGGTAATCGGTGTAGCCGGCGAAGTTGGACCGGCGGCAGCTAAAGTCGTAAAAGAACAGAAACTGCTGGACAAAATCACCGTTGTGGCGATTGATGACGTTGATGAGACCCTGGACCTTATTCGTGACGGTTCCATCTGGGGTACAGTGGCACAGAATTTCTACAAGATGGCCTATCTTTCTTCAGAAATCCTTGTTGATTACATCCGTGACGGGAAAGAACCGGAAGGTTCGGGCCGTACAGACGGATATGGATTCGACTCAGGGGCCATGTTTGTAACGAAAGACAATATCGATACGTACAAAGAAATACTGATGAAATAAGAACCGTCGGTTGTGCACGGGGTGCTTTCGGCGCCTCGTGCATTGTTTCGTGTTTAAAATGTATTGAAAAAAGTGAAAGGTGATCTTGTGTTTCCATAAAATTTGTTTTGACAAAAAGGGGCCTGTCTGGTAAAATCTGATATATTAGATTTTAAATATCTAAATAAGGTTATCGAAGCATGGCAAACAACTCAGAGACATTAACCCCCATCGACACCAGCAGTCTGGTGGACAAAGTGTACGATTATCTCCTCAAGAGAATCATCGAAGGGGAGGTCAAATATGGGGAGACCCTGAATATTAAAATACTGGCGGATGAACTCCAGGTGAGTACCATGCCGGTAAGGGAAGCCCTGAAAAGGCTGGAGTACGAAAGGATCATAGAAATAAAACCCAGGAGCAGCTGCCAGATCCGTATTCCCACGAAGCCGGAAATTCACGATATCTATGAACTCCGGGAAGTACTGGAGCTCTTTGCCATACGCAAGTACAAGGAACATTCTGATGTATCTAAGCTGAAAAGACTCCGGGAAATAACGGAGAAGATGAAAGAGGTGGATAAAGAGTCCAATGAAGAGGTGCGTACAAAAGCAGCGATATCTCTGGACAGGCAGTTTCACGCGGAGATCTGTAAGCTTGCGGATAATAATTACTTAAACGGGGTGTATCGCCATCTCAATCTTCATCTGAACATGACCATGATCCACGAGAAATCGTACAATCCCCTGCGGCAGGTATACTTCCAGAGTCATGCGGAGATTCTGAAATGCCTGGAGCGCGAGGACAATGCGGAAGAGATGGAACTCTGCGTCAGGAGCCATTTCGATAATGTGAAAAGCTACCTGTTCTAAGGCAGCGAAGGTGAACTTATTTAGGGGAGCGCAGGTACCTGTCTCCTTTGACATAAGAAAAATACTTGTATGGAGGAAATGATGAAAAAAATCATTCTTGGTGTGCTGGCAGTGCTTCTCGTGTTCGCAGTATTCGGCTGTAAAGAGGAACAGGCAGAAGCACCGGCGGTAGGTGAACCGCAGATCGTGGAAGTCAGTCCTTATGCGGATCAGCTTTATGTAGAGGTGAGTGCCCTTAACAGCCTGGAGTACTTCTACGATCACAAGGAAGGAATGAGGATCGTGGGTGAAGACTTAGGGTGTAAGACCGAATACACCGGTCCTTCGGACTACGACATGAATGCGGTTTCCGCTGCAATCGAACAGGCGGTAGCAAAAGGTGCTGCAGGTATCGTTGTTGTCGGCTGGGAAGAGTCCTTAAACGGCGCCATTAACAGTGCTATCGAGCAGGGCGTTCCCGTAGTTACCGTAGACGCGGACCTTCCCACATCTAACAGGCTCGCTTTTGTAGGAACATCCAATTTCAATGCCGGTGTGGAACTGGCGAACTGGATCTCCGACAAACTCGGCGGCAAAGGAAAAGTAGCGATGCTGGGGATGCCGACACTCTCCAATATCAGGGACAGGATGGAAGGAGTTAAAAGTGTATTTGCAGGCAACGATATCGAAGTTGTACAGATCGGCGACAGCAAGACCGATGCGGTAGGGTCCGCCCAGACCGCGGCTGAAATACTCCTTAAATACCCGGATCTCGATGCTCTTATCGGTATAGACTCACACTCCGGGCTCGGTATCGGAACCGCCATCAGGGAAGCAGGAAAAGTCGGAGAAGTTCTGGCAACCGGGTTTGACAGGGACAACTCACTCCTCGAGCTCATCGAAGAGGGTGTTGTAACGGCAACTGTTGTCCAGAGAACCGCACTCATGCCTTACTACGCAACGCTCATCCTGTGGCAGCTTCACAACTCCGAGGTAGCCCTTACCAAGGATGATAAGGCTGCCAACGTGCTCAACATTCCAGGATTTGTTGACACCGGTGTTATGATCGTAACCCAGGAAACGGCCCGCAGTTTTATACGGTAGTACCGGAAACATCCGGCCGGCTCAATGTTTTTGAGCCGGCCGCTGTTTTCATGTATAATGATCAGAAAGGACGAAGGTTTTTAATGTGGCGGAAGTAATTCTGGAAGTAAGAAACATAACCAAGACGTTCCCCGGCGTAAAGGCTCTGGACGAAGTGAATTTCACCCTGGAAAAGGGCACAGTTCATGCCCTGGTCGGGGAGAACGGTGCGGGGAAGAGCACGCTGATGATGATTCTCGGAGGGGTGTACAGCCAGGACTCCGGGGACATTCTTCTGGAGGGCACTCCTGTACGGTTCGAATCTGCTTACGAAGCGAACCGGAACGGGATCAGTGTGGTGTACCAGGAGTTGAGTCTGGTTTCCACCTTAAGTGTTGCCGGAAATATCTTTGCCAACCGGCAGCCCACACGGGGGTTCAACCTCATCAACTGGGACATTCTGCACAAGCGGACAACGGGGATCCTGTCCAGGTTCGAACTGGAGGACATCAGTCCCAGGACCCCGGTGGGTGATTTGACCATGGCGAAACGGCAGGTGGTGGAGATTCTGAAAGCCATGTCCGTGAATCCGAGAATCCTGATCTTCGATGAACCTACATCTTCCCTTACCGATATTGAAACCAAAGAACTCTTTCAGAACATCCGGATTTTACAGAATGAAGGAATTTCCATCATATACATCTCTCACCACCTGCAGGAAATCTTTGAAATTGCAGATACGGTTACCATCCTTCGCGACGGTAAGCACGTGTGCGATGCTGACGTAGCAACCATCGATGAAGATTTTCTCATTTCAAACATGGTGGGAAGACAGATCGGTAATATGTACGGAGAGCGGGAACCCTCTGAAACAGTAGGAAACACCTTTTTCGAAGTGAAAAACCTCTCCCGTGACCCTGACTTCGAGGATGTGAACTTTCATATCCGGCAGGGGGAAATAGTAGGGTTTTCCGGTCTCATTGGAGCCGGAAGGACCGAACTGGGAAGGGCTGTCTTCGGAGCTGAACCTGCCGATTCAGGGAGTATCCTCCTTGATGGGAAAGAGCTGGTCCTTCGGGACACCAAACAGGCGATACAGGCAGGGATCGGGTATCTTACGGAAGACAGAAAAGAACAAGGCCTTTACCTTACCTTTGATATCAAGAGTAATCTCGTATCGAACCACCTGAAAGAGTTTTCCTCTGGTCAGGGATTCCTTAAAAGGAAACAAATCGAGAATTTCGCTGAAAAGCAGGTGAAAGAATTCAATATCATTACCCCGGGCATCAGTCAGCTCCTGAACAATCTCTCCGGTGGAAACCAGCAGAAAGTTCTCGTGGCCTGTTGGTTTGGAATCGGTCCGAAGATACTGATCGTGGACGAACCTACCCGTGGTGTTGATGTGGGGGCCAAAAGCGATATCTATAAACTCCTTCGCAAGCTGGCTTCGGAAGGTGTGGGTATCATGCTTATTTCTTCGGACCTTCCGGAGATTATCGGCATAAGCGACAGGGTGTATGTGATGCGCGAAGGGAAGATCGCCGGGGAGTTGGAGAAAAAAGATGCCACGGAAGAGAGAATCATCAGCCTTGCAGCAGGAGTACATAGCGGAGAAAAGGAGCTGAATACATGAATGTCTTAAGCAGATTAACGAAACAACGGGAATTCATCATTTTTATCATCGTTATCGTAGTCTTTATCTTTATGTCCTTTGCCTCTCCGATTTTCCTTACAAAGGGGAATATGCTGGCCCTCCTGTTAAGTCTTTCCATAGAGAGCGTTATGGCCGTAGGCATGGCGAACCTTATGGTGAGCGGTGGATTCGACATGTCGGTAGGGTCCATCCTGGGTTTTAGTGGAGTTATTATCGCCATGATCTTAAGGGCAGGAGTACCTGTGCCCCTGGCGGTTATTCTTGCCCTGGGAGCCGGGGTGGGTATCGGGCTCTGGAACGGGTTCATCGTGGCTAAGCTGAAAATCAACCCTTTTGTAACCACTTTGTCCACGTTGAGCATTTTCCGGGGATTGACGTTTGTGTTCACCAAGGGGCGCAATATCGCCGGTCTTCCCCAGTCATTCAAGATGATAGGTCAGTTGAGGATAGGCGGTATCCAGCGTCCTATTATCTACGCGATCATTCTCATCATCATCGGGGACATTATGCTCCGGAACTCCCGGTTCCTGCGGCAGAATTACTACATCGGGGGCAACGAAAAGGCCGCCCGCCTCTCGGGAATCAAGGTAGACCGGATGCTCATCTTCAACTACGTCCTTACTGCCGTTCTTGCGGCATTTGCAGGGATCGTGTTTACCGCCCGGATGGGGTCCGCTTCCACCCAGGCGGGGACCGGGTGGGAACTCAGGGTCATTACCGCTGTTATCTTGGGAGGAGCGAGCCTCCGGGGGGGCGTCGGCACCGTGTTCGGGGCATTTCTGGGCGTGTTTCTCATGGCCCTCATTTCCAACGCACTTACACTCCTCGGTGTGGATGTATACTGGCAGACCTTCGTGGTGGGAGTCGTCCTTATTACGGCGGTGATCATTGATACACTGGGAAGGTCCAGGACGTTAAAATCGTCGGCATAATATACGATTATCAGGTACAGTAGCTATACACCGGAAACAGGAGGAAAGATTGATGAAAGGGTATACCGGGAAGATTTTGCATGTAGATTTATCGACTGGTTCATTTATAGTGGAAGAACCGGATGAACGGTTTTACAGGAAGTATATAGGCGGCGCCTGCATGGGTGCTTATTACCTGTTGAAAGAAATGGACGGCGGTATTGATGCTTTCGATGCCCGGAATGTGATTGTTTTCGCCCTCTCGTCGATTACCGGGGTATCGATAAGCGGGAATGCACGCCACTGCGTTACATCGAAATCCCCCCTTACCGGGACTATTGCCAGCAGTGAAGGAGGCGGGTTCTGGTCTCCGGAACTCAAATTTGCAGGATTCGATGCCATCGTCATAAAAGGGAAGGCTTCGAAACCGGTGTACTTATGGATCCATGACGGTGAATACGAGTTGAAAGATGCAAGCCGCCTTTGGGGGAAGGTGACCGGGGATGCACAGGACAAGATCCGGGAGGAGCTGGGGGACAGGCAGATCAAAGTCGCCCAGATAGGACCTGCCGGCGAAAAACTGGTCCGGTACGCAGGAATCGTAAATGAACTCAAACACTTCAACGGCAGGAACGGCTTAGGTGCTGTGATGGGTTCCAAGAACTTAAGGGCCATCGCAGTACGGGGTACGCACAAGCCGGAACTCGAAGATCCGGAGACGATAAAAAAGATGGCGAAGTTTTTCGCAGATAAGGTGAAAAACGACGAATTTTTCAGCCACTTCCGGGACTGCGGGACAACGTTGAATGTGGAATGGAACACCCCTGTGGGGGGGCTTCCCACGAATAACTGGCGTGCAGGCAACTTCGAACACGAAAACGAAATGAGCGGCCAGTACTATTTCGATCACATGATGGACAAACCCGGAACCTGCTGGGCCTGTGTCCAGAGCTGCAAGAGGGACATCAAGGCCGGTATCGAAAAGCCTTACAAAGTTGAGGAGAAGTACGGCGGACCGGAATACGAGACTATCGGTATGTGCGGTTCCAACCTGATGATCGGTGATCTGTATGAGATCGGAAAAATCAATGAAATTGCAAGCAAGTACTGTATGGATACCATTTCCTTAGGCGGTACCATCGGCATGGTAATGGAGTGTTTTGAGAAAGGGATCCTTACAATAAAAGATACCGGGGGTCTCGATGTGCAGTTCGGAAACGGCGATGCTGCAATCAAGCTGGCTGAAATGATCGGCAGGAGAGAAGGGATCGGCGATGTCCTTGCGGAAGGTACGGCCAGGGCGGCAAAGAAGTTCGGTCCTGAAGCTGAGCGGATTGCGGTAACCGTCAAAGGAAAGGAATTCCCGGCACACATGCCCACTTTTAAAGGTATGCTGGGTATGGCGTATGCGGTCAATGCCTTCGGACCGGATCATGTATCTGCGGAGCACGATCCCACTATCGGAAGTGAACCTCTAGGACAAACGATCCAGGGATTCGGGTTTTACGACACCGAAGCACCGGAGGACATTAACTTCGAAAAATCCAAACTCCTTGCCTATTCCCAAAGGTATATCTCTGCCATAGATTCATTTACCGTGTGCCAGTTCTGTTTCAACAACTGGTCGATATTCTCGATTAAGGACCTTACAACCCTGGTGAATGCGGTAACCGGGTGGCAGTATACCCTCTTCGAACTGATGCTGTTGGGGGAGCGGAGGCTGAATATGATGCGCGCTTTCAATCAGCGTGAAGGGTTCAGCTCCAAAGACGACGTGCTCCCTGAAAGGATCTTCGAGGACCCCCTGCAGGGTGAAGGACCCAGCGCGGGGCGGACCGTCGATAGAGAGAAATTTTACGAATGCTTAAAAGAGTATTACCGGATATGCGGATGGGACCCGGATACGGGAAATCCCACGGAAACAAAACTCAGGGAGCTGGGACTCGACTGGGTAAATAAGCTGCTGGCATAATGTAAGTTAGTCAAACATCAGGAGGAGACAGATGCAGAATTTTGAATTTTATAATCCCGTACGAGTTGTGTTCGGACCGGGAGAGATGAACAGGCTGGGAGAACTGGCTTCCAGGCACGGGAAAAAAGCACTCCTGGTAAAATCGACGGGACCCCTGGAAAAACTGGGTATCTATAAAAGGGCACAGGACCTGATGGAGCAGGCAGGGTTAACCGTGGTCAGCCTGGAAGGAGTCGAAGCAAATCCCAAACTGGCTTCCGTTAATGAAGGGATAAGGCTGTGCAGTGAAAACGAGGTGGATATCGTTATTGCAGTAGGCGGCGGCAGTCCTATCGACTGCGCGAAAGCTATAGCCATGGGTGCTGTAGACACCGGGGATGTGTGGGACTTCTTTACCCACAAGCGGACGCCGGAGGGATCTCTTCCCATAGGTACGGTTTCCACCATTGCCGCCACCGGGGCGGAGATGAGTATGCACTGCGTCATCACCAACGAAGAAACCGGGCACAAGTATGCCACCCACTTCGAATATCATCTGCCGAAATTCTCTATTATAGATGCAGAACTCCACAAGAGCGTTCCACGGTTTCTTACGGCCTGCGGTATGGTGGACGCCATCACCCATGCAGGGGAAAACTACTTTGCCGGTGATAAGAATACTCCTCTTACCGACAGGATAGCCGAGGGTGTGATAACCACGGTGATGGAAAGCGAAGGGATCCTGGATGACCTGGAAAACGTTAACTTAAGAAACAACCTTGCCTGGGCCGCAACCATGGGCATCAACGGAATCACCGATCTCGGCAGGGGAGCTTTCGAATACGGGGCTCACATCATCGAGCACGCTTTAAGCGGTAAATTCGATGTCACCCACGGCGCAGGCCTGGCAGTGGTACATCCTGCCTGGCTTTACTACCGGTGGGAGCAGGACCCGGAAAAATTCAAACAGTTCGAACGGAGGGTGTTCGGAATAGAGGGTTCAGGAAGAGAGGGTATCGACGCATTGCAACAGAAGTACCTGGACTGGGGCATGCCCGGTTCGCTGAAAGAACTCGATATTGAAGAGAGTTCTTTTAATGATATAGCCGACATCGTCGTACATGATCCGGATACCTTTATCAGTGACAAACAGATCGTCATCGATGTCCTGAATCGCTGCCTGTAACAGGGAAAACATGTCAGAAATACCGAGATTACTGGATGAGCTGGGCCGGCTCTGCGAGAGCAGCGAAAACAAGCGGCGCCTGGATTTATGGAAAGACGGACACCGGAACATTCGGGGAGAGACCCAGTGGCACGGCGTTCCCGGGGCGGATGGATCGGCAGGATCTCCCATGCCTGTTACCGCGGAATGTCTCGAGAAGATATGGCAGCATACCCTGGGTCTCCGCCTGGAAAAATACTATACGGATCCCGACTATTTTCTCGAGTACTACTTAAGAATACGACTTGCAAAATTCAAGGAATTCCCCGACGATACGCCCCTTACCAGGGACATTCCGGTTTCATTCGGTGTTACCCACGAAGCGGGCATCCTGGGGCAGAAGGTATTCCTGGATACCGGCGAGGAACCGTCCTTTGCCAAGGATGCAGTGGTGGATGAGCATACGGATTTTACCGCTCCCGTCGATTTCGGCGACAATCGGTACCTTTCCATGGTCATACCTTATTACAACCGGGTAAGAGAGCTGGCAGGACCGGAATTCAATGTGATCTTTCCCATGTGGTTTCGCGGACCCCAGGGGGTAGCCCTGTACATTCGTGGTTTTCAGACCCTCTCCATGGATGTCTATCTCAACGAAAAACTGGTGCACCGCATCCTCCGTTATATCACCGACACCCAGAAGGCCTTTGAACACTGGAGGTCCGACTTTACGGGGGAACCGGTTACCAAAGGGGACCTGTTCAACGACGACATTCCCCTTATGAGTCCCGAGACCTACAAACAGTTCTTTCTCCCATATGAGCAGGAGTTGTGTGATTTTTATAGCGGCATCTATTACTGGCATTCCTGCGGAGATGTGACCAAGCATGTCCCGGAGATACAAAACCTCGACGACATCGAGATCCTCGATTTCGGTGTATCCATGGAAAACAAGGGAGCCGGAATAGAACTGCTTAAGAAGCCTTATGTCCTGGAACTCCGGGTGTTTGCAAAACCCCATATCCAGGAGTGTACCGAAGAAGAGTCCAAAGAATATGTACGCACCATCCTCCGAAACTGCAGGGAAAACGGGGTCAGGAGCTATGTTATCCGTTCCAGCGGGATGTCCGTAGTACTGGGTGCGGAAGAGGATCTCCGGAAGCTCGGCCGCTGGGTGGACCTGGTCCGGGAGGTCCAGTCTGAAGAGATGTAAGTGCAGGGTGAGCCCATGAAAGCAGCGTTTCTGTCCAAACCAGGTACCATCTATATCGAAGACATTCCCAGGCCGGCGTGCAGTCCCGGCCGGGTCCTCATCCGGATCAAAGCTGTAGGCCTCTGCGGCAGTGATCTCCATTACTTCGAGGAAGGGCGGATCGGCGATCATATTGTAAAAGAGCCCCACATACTGGGTCATGAGAGCTCAGGGATAGTGGAAGAGGTAGGCGAAGGGGTCCGGGGATTCGAGCCGGGAGACAGGGTTGCCCTGGAGCCCGGTGTGCCCTGTCTCTCCTGCGAGTTCTGCCTTAAAGGGAGCTATAATCTCTGTCCGGATGTAAAGTTTATGGGAGCCCCCCCTTATCCGGGTACTTTTCGGGAATACCTTACCCATGATCCTCAATTCACATTCAGGCTCCCCGCCTCTGTCAGCTTCAGCCAGGGAGCCCTTATCGAACCTTTTTCCGTCGCTTACAATGCGCTCTTCAAGGCGGAAGCTGGGGGAGGGAAATCACTGTTGATCATCGGTGCAGGGCCCATCGGTCTTGCCTGCCTGGAGATGGCCCTTATGTCCGGTTCAGCGCCGGTCATCGTGTCGGAACCCAACAGATACCGGAGAGAAGTTGCAAACAAGATGGGAGCGGACCTGGTTATCGACCCGAAGAAGGAAGATCTTTTAGCCGGTGTGCAGGAAGGGACGGCAGGTTCCATGTGTGACTGTGTAATCGAGGCTTCAGGAGCGGAAGGGGAAGTGATGTCCGCCGTTCTGGCCCTTAAAAAAGGCGGTTCCGTCGCGGTAGTCGGTATGGGAAACGAGACGGCATCTATCCCGCTTACACAACTCCTCAAGAAAGAGGCGACAATACGGGGCATCTACCGGTATGCCAACTTCTACCCTCCTGTTATCAATATGCTCAGGTCAGGGAAGATCATCGGGGAGTCCTGGGTGTCCCACAGGTTCGACCTGGAAGACATAGAACAGGCTATACGTACAGCCTCGGATCCCCATGCCGAGACGTTGAAGATGATTATCACCATCGGGAAGGAAGGGTGATGCGCCTGAAATGCGAACCCGGGTCCGGGGCCGGTTACACTGTGTTAACCGACCTTTCCGGCAGGTATAAAGAAATGTCCCTGGGATTCGGGATCCTTCGGGTATCCCGGGAGGCACTTTTTTCTGATGCACAGGGGCTGGAAAGGGCCTACATGCTCCTCTGCGGTGAGGCGGATATCGTTCTTTCCGGGATTACCGCAGGGGTAGCGCGGACGGACATGCTGGAGGAACTGCCGACGGTTGCCCATCTTCCGGCGGGAGAACCGGTAGAAATCCGGAGCAGGTCTGAAACCGCCGAGTTTGCCGTGTTTTCCGTCGGGAACGGTAAAGGATTCAAGAGCAGGATCATCAGGCCCCGGGATATCATACCGACACGGCTGGTATCGGGAAAGCTGAAAGACTCAACGGAGAGGGAACTCAGGACGGTCCTGGATGACAAGGGAGATCCTTTTTCCAATATGACCATAGGAGAACTGGTCAATGTACCCGGTAAGTGGTCCAGTTATCCTCCCCATATCCATCCCCACCCGGAGATATATCATTACCGGTTTTTCCCGGACCACGGTTTCGGCTACTCCCAGGTGGGGGAGGAAGTCCATCTCGTCCGGAACGGTGATACAGTACTCATTCCACCGAAAAAGGCTCATCCCCAGGTTTCAGCTCCGGGGTTCACGATGCTCTATATCTGGGGCATGCCCCATCTGCCGGAGGAGCGTTTCGGGGCAGATTCCAGGAAGTTTTTGCCGGAATATACTCATCTCCTCGATTCATGATGGATTCATGATGGAAGGAAAACGCATCGATGTGCATATCAGTATTGTTGGAGCTTCCCGTTCCCTCTCACTTGGGAAGGAACATGAGCTCAAGGTATCACCGGACCTTGCAGGCGCGGTGGACCAGGTAACAATATTTTTGGAAGAGGCGGGATATACGAACCCGTATATCCTGTACCTCAACGATGTGTTCGTGAAAACTCTGCTCCGGCAGGATAAAACCCACAAGGTGGCTGCCGGTGATGTATTTAAAGTGATTCCTATGGTTGCAGGAGGGTGATGATGACCGGTAGAGAACGTGTTCTTGTAAGCCTGAATCACGAGGAACCGGATAAAGTGCCCATCGACTTCCGGAGGGTCCGCGGCCTGGAAGAGGAAGCCCGGGTTTTGAAGGAATCCACCGATTACGTCATAGTCGGGGACAGATACTGTGGTTGAGTTCAGGGATTACCCATGAATCCGCAGGTAAAGTCTCAAAAGTACCTTATATAATGCAGTTATCAAATAAAAATAGATTAATATTCAGTTTTTTTATATAGTGGTGTATTATGGTTCCGGGTAAGCCGAAAACCCTTAAGCGGAACAATCGCAAAGTCATCCTCGAATATCTCCGTACATCCGGGGAAACCACTGTGGCGGCAATTTCTGCTGATATCGGTCTAAGCAAGACCACGGTAATGAAAATCCTCGATTATTATGTAAAAAAGGAGATGGTTCTCCCTGCGGGAAAAGGGCTCTCCACAGATGAGGGAGGTAAGAAACCGGAACTCTTCAGGTTCGACGGCAGGTACAAATACGTGCTGGCGATTCATATCTTTCCGACCGAAGTGTTCACAGCAGTTACCGATCTCTCCATAAGCATCATCAGGAGCAGGGCGATAACGAACAGGGAGAATGAGACGGCCGAAGTCCTGGTGAGAGAGATATCCTCTCTGGTAACGGAACTCATATCCGATACCGCGATTGCGGTAGAGGATATTATCGGGATTGCGGTAGGCGCCCACGGCATAACCAATTATGACAGCGGCGTTGTGTATACCTCCCCTCACTTCCCATCATGGGGAGAGAATGTGCCGCTCGGTGAGATGTTTCAGAAAGCACTCTCCCTGGATGTTCCTTTTTACATCGATAACCAGATCCGGTTTCAGGTGTTTGCCGAAAAAACGATAGGGTTAGGCAGGGACAAGAAAAACATCATCGTCCTGGAAGGGGGTGACGGGCTGGTTGCAGGCATCATGGTGAAAGACGAGATAAAGCGGGGTGTCCACTACCTGGCAGGGGAGATAGGCCACATGATTCTCTGTCCCGATGACACCGAAGAGTGCAGCTGCGGCGGGAGGGGATGTTTCGAAGTGCTGGTTTCGGTTTCCCGCGTTCTTTCCCGGGCGGCAGAGGGTATTCCCGGTCACCCGGAATCTGTGCTCGCATCGCACGCCGGTACAGGTTCACTGAACATCGAAACGGTTTTTCAGGCTGCGGAAAAAGGAGATGCCTTTGCCCGGGAACTTCTCTATGAAGTACTCAAGTGGTTTACCATCGGCATTTCCAATATCATCCTGATGTATGATCCGGAGATCATTATCATCCAGGGGGCGTACGCCCGGGCCGGTGAGTGGTTTATCCGCTCCTTAAGGGAAGGGGTGAACACCTGTTCCCTTAAAAGAATAGAAAAAAACGTGGAGATCCAGTATTCCACCCTGGGGAAGGAACGGGGGATTCTTGGAGCCGCGGCGTTCGTGGTGTCCCAGTATTTCTCCAGGAGGGAACTTTATGACATGTAGAAAAGATGAGCCCCGGGTTATTGTCGGGTCAAGTATTCTTTTGGTGTAAGAACGGTTGCTTGAAAAACCTTTTGGAGATGCTCTTCGTCCCAGGTCACTACAGTGGAAATAAAAGGGAGATATCGTTCTACTGTAGCAGCCATCATGGCATCGCCAAAGGCTGTTCGTTTCCCAATAAATTTAAAAACGTTTTTTTGTTCAACTACCGGACATTGTGCCTCAAAGTCCGGTGTCGGTAGAACACTGACACTATATTTCCTGGGAAAATGAAGCCACAAGTTGTTCAACTGTTCATTATTCAGATTGAATGAAAGAATCCCGCAAAGTTCAAAGAGATTGACAAGCGTAGTAAAACCTCTTTCTGACAGGGCAACACCATCGAGAAACCGGCGGTTCACATCAAAATTGGGGTCCCTGCGATAGCGAAGATCGATAACAAATACATTGGTATCGATGAGGACTAATTCCTGTCCCGGATCCATGTTGTTGCCTCTTTCCAGTTTTTAAACCGTGGTTCTGACTTGGCGAGTGCAGCCTCAATATCCATCCAAGCTTCATCGGAGTCCAGCGTCCGGGTTTTTATGGAGCTTTCCCCGGCCGGCTGAATGATGGCTACCGGTTTACCCCTGTAAGTGAGCATAAGCTTCTCTCCTGCCCGGACCATTTTAATGATCGCGCCGGTATTTTGCTTCAACTGTTTTGCAGTGACTGTCCTCATCATATACATCCTATAGTAAACACTTCACCACTCATAGTAAGCACTTTGGTGTAAAGTGTCAAGACAATACATTTACTTGTCATGGGTCGGATTGTCGTACGGCTACTTTTCGACTTGCTGCCCTTCTTATTTTTTTCTTGACGATTCTGGTTGGTTGGTCTATTATTTTAGTATGGAGCAGGTTAGTTTATATCAGGCAAAGGCCCGGCTTTCAGAGCTTGTGAGGGAGGCGCTGCAGGGAGAAGAGGTGATCATTTCACGGAATGGAAAACCTGCGGTTCGGCTCGTACCGGTCGACCAGCCCAACATTGAAAGGGAACTCGGTTTCTATTCCGGGAAAATCGATATTTCCGATGATTTCGATGAACCCCTGGAAGATTTCGAAGAGTATCAATGAAAGCCCTTCTCGATACCCACACTTTACTCTATGCTGCGGTAGAACCCGGAAAAATAGGCGAGGGTGCTCTGAGTTTTTTTCGGGATCCTCGGGTGATTTTGTATGCGAGCCACGTTTCCTTGTGGGAAATTACCATCAAGGTAACCATTGGTAAACTCAAAATACCAATGACACCCGATACATTCTGGAAAGACCTCATCTCCCGGATCGCACTCCGGGAACTACCTATTCGCCCCAATGCGATATTAAAGACCATTAAATTCGACTTAAGTCATCGGGACCCGTTTGACAGACTTCTATCTGCCCAGTCTATGGTTGAAGGAATGGTTTTCCTGTCACATGACGAAGCCGTAGATGCCTGGGGTGTGAATAGAGCCTGGTGACGGGTTCGTCCGTAACATTTAAAGGTAAGGTGTCGTGATCCGCTTTCAGAGAGGCAAATTCTCCCGTATTTCCGGACATATCCCGATCAGTTCCTCGAGTTTCCTCTCTATCCTGTCTGTATCGATAGGGTAGGTCCCGTAATCCCGGGCTGTATCGAAGAGGGCGATGATATTCTCCGGCGGCATGTTCGCCTGGATGTTGTGGCCCGAGGAGAAGATGTATCCCCCTCCGGGAGCCAGGTGGCGGATGCGGTACAGGGCGTCTGCCATCACTTCCTCTTTTGTCTTATGAAACACCCCCTGGTTGTTCGTGTTCCCATGAAAGGCAATCACCCCGCCGTAGTCTTTTTTCAGCCTGGCGGCATCTTCGTTTCCTTTCGCATTTGCCTGGACCGGCTGGATGATGTCCACTCCCATCTCGAGAAAGTACGGCATCAGGTCATAGGTGATGCCGCAGCTATGATAGATCACCTTTGCGTCGGTCTTTGTCCTGATAAAGTCGATAATCCTTTTAAACCGGGGGACGATGGACTCCTCCATCATCTTCGGCGGCAGAAAGGGTGTTTCCTGCAGTCCCCAGTCGTCGCCAACCCACTGGTATTCGATATACGGACCGACCCGGGAGAGAAACTCGTCGAGGAACGCCATGTAGTAGTCGGTTATCCTGTCCAGGAGGTAATCTGCAAGGTCCGGCTTCAGCATGATGTCCTCGGTGAACTGCTGCATACCCCGTAAGACCCATGCCGTGTAATAGAGGTTCGGAAGAAGTGCTCCCACCAGGGCGTAATCGGTTGTCTTATAGAGATTGCAGGTGGTTTCCATTAAGCCCTCGAACCGGGCCGGATCCCTGGGGTCCGGAAAAGCATACTTCCTGATGTCTTCCAGTGAACCTTCCGCAAGCACCGGTTTGACGAACTCCGTGTAATACCCGCACCGCTCATAGCAGGAGCCGAACTCGTCCACCCAGGAACCGTCCGGCTGCTCTTCGTATTTCCAGAAGGACGGTGGGTTGGGTCCCACGTAGAAAGTATCCACCCCCAGCAGGTCCCGAACTTCCCGCTTCACCGCCGCAAGCCTCTGGGTCGGATCGGTTATCCGGATGGTGTCCCTTTCATTTAAGAATTCCAGGAGGTTCCTATAGGCGATTTCGTGCATCCCGCTCACGGCGCCGTTATTGTCGACAGGGACCCTGTCGGGTTCCTGAAAGCCCAATGCCTTCTTTACACGTTCTCTTCGGGTCATACCTGATTATGCCTCCGGTTTTACAGGGTACCTTCTTATTTGCTTGGTAACATACAGATTGCCTCTTGTCAAATTCTTTTTTAAACTTAGTTTTGTTACTTAGTTATATAAAAAGCTTGACTGGTAATGTATAGGGATTTACAATGACTGACGGCTCCTTTCCTTGTGTGTGGGGGAGCTGTTATTATCAAATCATTTCTCTATGTAGGAGGTTCCTATGAGAAAAACGTTACGTTTCACAGTACTCGTGCTCGCGGTACTGGTGCTGGTGTTTACCGCCTTCGGATGCGCCAAGAAAGCAGCCGAGACCACTGACCAGGTAATAGTAGCGGAACCGAAGCCGGGTGAAGGTATGTACTTCAGGCTGGTTACCCACGGCGGTGACGATCCCTTCTGGGCTGTCGTGTCCCAGGGTATGCGGGATGCCGCAGATGAACTGGGCTGCAGGGCGGAGATCGACCTTGCCGGTGGAGACCTGGCGAATCAGCAAAAAGCATTTCAGGACGCTGTTGCTTCCCGGCCGGACGGCATCGCCCTGGTCATAAACGACGCAACAGCCTGGGACAAACCTGTTCAGGATGCTCTCGACGCAGGTGTACCGGTTATCGGAATCAATAATGACGATCCCGAACCGGGCGGGAACCCACGGCTCTGCTACATCGGTCAGAGTGAACGGGTTGCGGCATATAAATTGGGAAGAGCTGTCTTCCAGGCAGGTAAGGACGCAAGTGTTGACATGGGTAAGGCATTTGTAGCCATGGCAGCCGAAGTTCCGGGTGCTGCGTATGCGCAAGTTCGGTCCCAGGGCATCAAGGATGCAATGGCTGACTTCGGTATCCCGGCAGGCAATTTCGAACTCATCGATGCCGGCGGAGTGGAGATGACCACGGTAGAATCACGGCAGACCAACTATCTCCTGGCCCATCCTGAAGTGACTTTCATGTTCGGAGCAGGCGGTATCTGTACCGACAGGTTGACCAGTTCCCTTAAGGCAGCCGGAAGATCAGCCGGCGAGGTGATAGCCGGAGGGTTCGATGCTGCTCCCGGAACACTGGAAGGAATCGAAGAAGATTTTATTGTTGCATCCATAGATCAGCAGCAGTATCTACAGGGTTACTTTGCGGTATACACTCTGTATCTGTATAAAAAGTACGGACTGACACCGAACATCGATACAGGCGGATACCTGATTACCAAGGATACCGCTGGTCTGATTTCAGAACTCTCAGGTAAGTACCGCTAAAATCCTGCAAACGTCTCGTCAATTGTGGTAAAACGTAATAGGGAGGGAGAGAGTGATCTCCCCCTCCTGATTTTTTTGAGGTAACCATGAAAGAACCCCGGATACGTACTATCCAGAACATGGGCAGTATCAACACCGCCATTGCATTTGTCGGTGTTGTTGCTGTTTTTTCCATATTTACACCTGGCCACCTGTTTATCGATCCCAGGAATCTCGCTTCCATGGCGAAATTGACCCCCGACCTAGGGTTAGTTGCCCTCGGCGTAGGCATCCTGATGATTGCAGGAGAATTTGATCTCTCGGTATCTTCGGTGCTTCCCCTCTGTTCTTTCGTGTTCGTCCGGTATCTTATGGCAGGCATGCATCCCCTCCTGGCGCTGTTCCTTATTTTTCCAATCGGGTTGGCTGCGGGATTCTTAAACGGTATCCTGGTTTCAAAAACCGGGCTTCCCTCGTTTATCATAACCTTAAGCACCATGCTGTTCTGGAAGGGGTTTCTCTTTGGTCTCTCCAGGATGATGCCTATCAGCATCAACCGGTATTTGAATGAGTATCCCCGGTTTCAGGCTGCTCTGATCGGTACGGTGGGACCGGTTCCGGTACAGATCATCTGGCTCCTCGGGATAGCCGTTTTTCTGGGAATAATCCTCCGGAAACATAGGTTCGGCAACTGGATCTATGCTGTCGGCAGCAATCCGCAGGCTGCCCGGGCCATGGGTATCGACATCACCCTGGTAAAAACCTCACTGTACATGATTGTCGGTGTGCTCTGCGCTTTTTCGTCGGTGATACAGGCAACCCGTCTCGGTTCCTTTGCAGCTACCCAGGCTGTAGGGTATGAGCTCAAAGCGATAGCGGCTGTTGTGGTGGGAGGTACATCCCTCCGTGGTGGTGTTGGAAGCATGTGGGGAATTTTTCTAGGTATCTTCATCGTTAAGACCTTGGAGACAGGTCTTATCCTTATGAGAGTGCCTGTGTTCGGAGTGGAAGCGTTTATCGGTATCGCGGTTATCCTCTTCGTTATCCTGAATGAATACTTGAACCGGCGAAACGCGAGGTAAGGAGGAAATAGATGGGAGAAACCGGAATGGGAAAGGGTGGTGATGTACTGATCAGGTTAAAAAACATTGATAAGTTTTTTGGAAAAGTTCACACCCTTAAACATATCAATTTGGATATCCGCAGGGCAGAATCCATCGGTCTTGTCGGAG
>JAJSAL010000099.1 GCA_024274705.1 Spirochaetota bacterium | reverse complement strand
TCGAGGCAGCGTTTTGCCTGCGGCTTCCTTCAGATTCAGGGTCACCCCTGACACCCTTGCCGTCCAGCTAACAGTTCCCCTTGCCGGGCCTGTAGAGGACTTTCACCTCCAAGTAGGTGCGCCCCTGCCGGGCGCACATAAGAGAAAGGGCCTATAAGAATTATAGGCCCTTTATTCGTGAATTCAACGGCGCTTAAGGCCTGCTTCCGGTTTTTCCGGGATTATATCCTGCCTGTTCAGCGGCATCAAAGACTTTACGAGCGGCATCCTGGAGTGTTTTTTCGGGATCGGAACCTAACAGAATTTTATTGAGCTCAACTCCAAGAATTCTCTGGATTTCCGCCCACGATCTGTCACTTCCCCGGGCTACCGCCTGTTTCGCTCCTTCTACCAGCAGGGGATAATAAGGATACTTATCAATAACCGCTTGAGAATTCACCACTGAAAAACGGGCGAGAGAGCCTCCCTTCAAAGCCAGCTCTTCCGCTTTTTCTTTACCCGTGAGAAACGTAAGTAACTGAAACGCTGCTTCCTTGTTTTTAGAGTCACTGGACAGGCCGATGGACCATCCTCCTAAACCCTGAGGTCTGCCCGCAGGACCTCCGGGAGTATTATCAAACTTTACAACCTCCGTAATTTTTGACTTTTCAGGATCCAGCAAAACAGGCAGATACGCATTCCAGTTTAATGCATACGCCGCTTTTCCCTGGGCCATCAGCGTATTGACCTTGTCATAATCGTAGTTAAGGGCATCAGCAGGCATGTACGGCAGTAATTCGAGTAGCACATTTATTGCTTCAACTCCGTAATCCTTCTGAAACTGTGGATAGAGATTGGAATCATACCACGGAATAGGCTGCTTTCCGCCATAAGAACAGAGAATGGGGAGATAGGTCGATACCATAGGATCATCCACTGCCAATGGGATAACCACGGGTATAATATCCGGGTATTTTTCTGCGAGGATCTTTGCATCAGCGATAAGCTCCTCCCAGGTCGCAGGCGGTTTTGCATTTCCATCTGCGTCTACAATTCCCGCCCCTTCAAACAGGTCCGATCTGTACTGACTCGTATAAATATCAAATTTATACGGCACCGCCCACAGGGCATTCGGATCTTCAAAAAAACCTGCTTTATATCTGCCATATGCTTCGAGAACGGCAGGGATCTGATCATCCATATCATAATTCGGGTCGGTCAGATCGTCCCTGGAAAACCATCCGTTTAGATCCTCCAGCAGTTCGCCTTCAACATAATGTCCGAACCATCCATAGAAAAATGTCACCAGGTCGTATGCTCCGTCATGGGCGGCATAGGATGCCAGATGTTTACTCAATAAATCTGTCCATGACTCGTCGAGCACAGTGACTTTCGCTCCTGTTATCTCCTCAAATTCCCTGCTCATCTCTTTATACGCATCCGTGTTCGGTCCCTGATGTGTGGAAAGTACAAGCTCTACCCCTTCCCAGCTTCGGAGCCACCCCTGGTACACTATCGGGTTATCGGCGACCTCCTTTTCCTCCTGTTTACCGCCCCCAAACAGTGCCGCAGAAAACAGCACCATGAAAGAGACTGCGAGCAATACAATCATCATTCTTTTTTTCATGAGAATCCTCCTAGAATTGTTTACAGTCAGACTATAGCAACATCACCGGGAAAACAATGTACTTTAGTACTTTAAAAAGTACTCAAAAAGTACTTTGCGCCGGTCCGTATTCACATTTTCAGCTGTCTAATCGAATACCGGATTCAATAACTTTCCTTATTGCACCCGCCCTGTTTGAAACGAAAACTTTTTAGTAAATAATGGACAGGTAATTTTTCACCGTCTGTTCGGCGAGGTGTAAGCGATCGGCGATTTCTTTATTACTGTACCCCAGGGCCAGGAGGATAAGGAGGTTTTTTTCTTTGTCTAATAAAGACTCATACCATGAAGGGTTCCGTTGGGACGGGTATCGATCACCTCCATTGCTTCGTACACCGTGAAACCGGCTGTTCACCAGCCTGGCCGCGATGTTCGGCGATATCTGTGCAGCCCCGACATTCAGAGCCCGGATCGTAACGATCAGTTCTTCCGGCGGAATATTTTTAAGCAGGTACCCTTTTGCGCCCTTGTTAAGGGCTTCAAAAACGAATTCGTCGTCATCAAACGTAGTAAGGATCATGATTTTTATATCCGGATGCCTGTTATGGATGATCTCTGTTGCTTCTACACCGTTAAGTCCGGGCATCTTAATATCCAGAAGTACTATATCCGGTCGAACCTCTTCCGTAAGTTCAACCGCTTCCCTGCCGTTATAGGCTACACCGACAACATCTATGTCTTTCGCCCTGGCACTGATAACCCTTTTAAGGCTTTCGATAAACAATATCTGATCATCCGCGAGAAGCACTTTAATCGTATCCATATCTCAGTTCATGATCTCCAACCTGTTGCCGTTGAAAGGAATTCTGGCGATAAACTGAAACCCTGTGACTGAACTTTTAAACTCAATAGACCCTCCTATCTGCTTAAGCCGCTCCCGCATACCGGTAATACCCAGGCCCTCCTGAAGATTAAGACATCCCTTACCGTTGTCATAGACACTCAATAGAAGTTCATCCACATCCAGGCTCAGGATTATTGTTGCAACCGTAGCTTTACCATGTCTCACCGCGTTCGTCATTCCTTCCTGAACCAATCTGAAAATGCACGATCCTGCTGCGTCATCGATATGGAGAGGAAAATTCGTGTATTCGATTTCAATATGCAGCCCCGTAGCATTCCGAAATGTCTTAATCATGTTGTCGATAGTTTTGAAAAAGTGCTTTCCCCGGGAATCTATTGTCCTGAGTTTTTTTAATGCCTCCCCGATCTCAGCATGGCCGTTTCGAGCCTGGTCCCTGGTTTTTACAACAACATACAACAGTTCCTTCACATCATTCTGTTTGTATAAATCGATTCCCTCCTCCATCATCATTGTAATATTCGTCAAGGTATAACCGACCACATCGTGTAATTCCCTGGTAATTCTGTTCCTTTCATTTGTACGGGATTGTTCTTCAACAACTACCGTATAGTCCTGAAAACCAAGATTTGCCCTGGTCAACCGTTTAACCGTGTCTTCCAACTGGGCAATATCCCCATCCTTTTTATGATGGAGACGAATATATCCGTTTAAAAAGTGAAACACGATAAAACCGGTATAGAGGGAACCGCTGAGCAGTATCAGTTGAGGTACGTCCGGAGGTTCAACTATTCTACCCCAGGACAGGGAAGAACGTTGAAACACGAGAGCACTGCCGATTACCACCAGGGCGAGGATGTCGCTCAATGGCTTTCGCAGAAGGATAAAACTCGCCGCGCACAGGGAGAGGTAAAGAAACAGTTCAATTTCGATATGCGTATTTAGAGGATATCCGAGCACCAGTGAAATGAATAACGAGAGAGAAATCAACACGACAATGGTAATGTGTTTCGAAAGCACTATCATGAATAACGAAATAATAAACACACATGCGATGCCGATATATATCTGGATCACAAAAATTCCAGGAATATCAAAGGACGAATTGTAGAAGTAGAAAAGCACAGCCGCCATACCGAGAGAGACTGACTGAAACAGAATGTACAGCAGCAGGAGATGAGTCTTTGCGCGAAAGACTTCGTTTAAGGGCATACTTCTACAATTCTATCATTATCTTCAGCGCGAAAGATTGTTTGTCATTCGCAGCTGCAAAACCCTTATCAAGATCGTCCAGGGAAAACCGGTGAGTGACCCAGGGTTCCCCTTTCACGTTACCATGCGTCAGAAGCCTGATAACTGACGGGTAGGCATTAGCGTACCGGTACGTCCCGAAAAGGCGGATTTCCTTGCGGATGATCGGCATGTAAGGAATGGAAATCTCGTCGGATCCCATGCCTACAAGGGCCAGTTTTCCCTTTCTTCCTGCGGCATTGATGGCCAGGCGGATGCCCGCCTCAGACCCGGATGCTTCGATCACGTGGTCCACGTCTTCCAGCTCCGGTATATCTTCAACAAGTGTTTCGAACTCTTTTCCCGCCGGATTGAATACCCTGTCAGCTCCCAGTTCCCGGGCTTTTTCCAGCCGACGGGGATCCACGTCAGCGGTTAACAGCCGTCCCACACCGAGGGCCATAGCCATCTCCACACCGGCAAGACCGATAGGGCCGGCACCGATGATGAGTATAGTGCCCCCGGCGGCGCCGGGCAGGTTTGAAAACACGTTGTACGCTACAGACAGGGGTTCCACAAGTGCACCCTGGGTGAAGGTTACCGTATCAGGAATTGTGTGTACGAACAGAGGATCGTGGACCACATACTCCCGGAAAGTCCCCGGGTTAGGCGGGGCGCCCATGAATACCACCTGTTTGCAGAGATTGTAATAACCCGTAAGACATTCTTTACACGCCCTGCAGGGCACCCCGGGTTCGATGGATACCCGGTGGCCCACTTGTAACCCTCTTACTTTTTTTCCGGTTTCGGTTACGATGCCGGAACTCTCGTGCCCCAGGATATGGGGAGATACAACGACGTTTTTCCCTACTCTGCCGTGGTTAAAATAGTGCACATCACTTCCGCAGAGACCCACCTCTTTTATCCGCACTTTTACCATATCCGGTCCGCATTCCGGTTCAGGGATGTCTCTGGTTTCCAGTTCCCCCGGGCGCTTAAGGAATACAGCTTTCAAGGTCACTCCTCCGGGAAATAAATGTAAGTATACAGGTTTCCTACCCGAAGTACCAGAACGCTTTCCGCCACATATGTGCGTGAAGTTTTTCGATAACGTCGTCCGCCATGTCCGGAAGGTCTGAAACGGCGGTGTTCGCTTTTACCTGCCAGGCATTGCGCATACCCGGTATCACGGTACTGATCCCTTCCTGCTGGAGGGAGAACTTGATAGCCGTCTGAGGAAGGCTCATTTCATATCCTATCAGGTCTTTTTTCAGAGCTTCCACCCTTTTCACCGTACGGGAAAGCCGGTCGCCGGAAAAATATTCTCTCCGGAAATCTCCTTCACCGAATTCGGTCTTCTCCGTGAATTTTCCGGTAAGGGAGCCTTCATCGAATACAACCCGGTTTATAATCCCCACTTTGTGCTTCACTGCTGCAGGCAGCAGCTGCGCAGCCGGTTCCTGCTCGAAAATATTGAAGACGACCTCCACCACATCCACCCAGCCGTCGCGTATCAAGTCGACGGCACAGTTCTGATCGTGCTCCGGTGTGGAAATACCGGCGTACAGTATCTTGCCTTCCTGTTTAAGCCGGCGAAGAACTTCCAGGGGATAGGGATTATCGTTCCAGGCACGGGTCCAGGAGTGGAGCAGGAGAATATCGACGGCTTCCACCCCCAGCATTCTGCACCGTTCTTCAACATTGGTTCTAAGATATTCTTCCGGATACCGTACTTCCGGATCACAGTAGGGAGAAGGAGGGTATGGTCCGTCAAGAGGCGGGGTCTTTGTGGATACATAGATCCTTTCGCTCCTCTCTTTCATGATTTTGCCGATGATCTGCTCACTTTTTCCATCTCCATAGGCAGCTGCTGTATCGACGAAATTGACTCCAGCGTCGACGGCTGCTCCCAGGGCTTCGAGAGAATCCTTCTCACTCTGTTCTCCCCAGTGCGCCCCGATAGCCCAGGCGCCGAACCCGATCTCTGAAACGGAAAAACCCGTTTTCCCTAATTGCCGGTATTTCATGTCTTTCTCTGCTCCTTACTCTTTTTCTATATACCACTTACTTAAGATCGCACCGGACACTAAAATCACGTTGCAGAAGGCGGTAAACTCGCCGGTCCGGATCATCCCTTTTACATCCTTACGTTTCTCTACAAAAGCTGTATGAGGAATCAGCTCTATTTCGGTCCCTTCCGGGAACCGTTTGATAATCTTATCGAACATACTAGGACTGGTGTTCTTCGTCTCTTCGGCAATGATTGCTTTTTCCACCGAAAAATGTTTCAGCACCATATCCAGCACATCCAGGAAGGCGGGCACACCCTGGTCCAGGGAAAGATCGACACATCCCACTTCATCCGGGATAGCCAACCCTGCATCGGTAACGCAGAGGAGGTCCCTGTGTCCCATTCTGGATAATAATGTTGAGATGTCCCTGTTAAGCGGACCGGTTTCTTTCATAGCCGTTTACCCCTCTTGTCAATGTTTATTCGTACTTTGCCCTGTTGATATAGATACCGTCCAGGATCAGCATGACAATGAGAAGTATCCCCATAATCATGAATTTCACCGAGGAATACACCTTCAGGATCATCAGTGCGTTATCGATTACTGCAACCAGCATCAGGCCCCAGAACGCTTTGAACACGGTGCCCTCTCCACCGGAAAGGCTGACTCCTCCCAGGAGCACGGCGGTTATAACAAACAAGGGTATACTCTGACCGATGGCAGCTGATGCGATATTGTACCTGGAAACCAGGAGAACACCGGCAACCCCGGCAAGGGTACCGGTAATAATAAAAGCGCTCATCCTTATCCAGTCTACCTTTATATTTGCGTATTTACTGGCGATCAGGTTGCCCCCGGTCGCGAAAACATTCCTGCCGTACACTGTCTTTTTCAAGATAAAATTGAAAATGAAGACCAGGAGGATAAAGAGGAGGATCATGGTGGGTACACCCAGCACCCGTGTCTCCGCTATGAAGGCGAAAAACTCGTTTTTTCCTGATATCGAATAATTTCCCCCGGCGGACGCCAGGCTCTTGGTTATAACGAATACGATTCCATTTACCAGGATCATCATGCCCAGGGTCGACGCAATGGAAGCCACTTTCATCCTCACCACTAAAAATCCGTTGATAAAACCGATGACCATACCGACCAGGATTCCGCCCACTACGCCGGGGACTACTCCGTACTTTTGTAAAATGATGCTCATGGTACAGCTCAACGCCATCGTCTCTCCCACAGAGAGATCGATCTCTCCCAGGATGATCAGGTACGTCATGCCGATGACAATGACACCTTCTATCGAAATCTTGGTAAAGATATTAATGATGTTTTCAAAACTGATAAAATAAGTCGTTCGGATCACCATGGCAATCACAATGACGATAATGGCAAATACGATTTTATAGTCGTTGAGAACCGCTTTCGTCTTACTGTCCATATCTCCGCCTCTCTATTACATCCGCACTGATCGCAACGAGAATCAGTACTCCTTTTGCGATGTTTCTCCATTCGTAAGGAACGTTGAGGAGGGTCAGGGCATTGATGATGATTGCCAGGAGAAAAACGCCGATCATGGCATTCGCAATGGTTCCCTTTCCCCCCTTCAAGCTGATCCCTCCTATCAGGATGGCGGTGAGTGCATCGAATTCCAATCCGGCCCCGGTGTTGGTACTGCCCTGCATAAGCCGGGCTCCCTGCAGAATCGAGGCAAGGGCTGCAAGGACGCTGCAGATGATAAAGGAGATAATGGTTATACCCTTCACCTGGATACCTGCGGCAATGGCAGCTTCCCTGTTCACTCCCAGGTACAGGAGCTTCCTGCCGAAGGCTGTTTTCGTAAGGATAAACTGGAACACCACGGCAAGGACGATATAGATGATTACATATGAAGGAATACCGAAAAGCCTGGCATCCGTTATCCGGGAATACACAAGACCGGGCATTCCCATGATGATGTTCCCCTTCCGGTAGAACTGGACAAACCCGGCAATTGCCGAAAGGGACCCTAAGGTGACGATAATGGAACTTATATTGAACCTGCTGACGATCCACCCATTCAGGAAGCCGATGCCGAAGGCTATTACCAGTGGTATGGTAAAGGCCAGGAATGTGTTGAAAGAGGTCATGCTCAAGGAAACTCCCAGGGTGAGAGAGAGAAGAGAACCCACAGAGAGGTCCAGGTTTCCTCCAATCACAACAAGGGCGAGACCGATGCTGATGATGGAGATTGTCGTGCTCTGTTTCAGCATATTCATGATATTTCCTGTGGTCAAAAAAGCAGGAATGGCAGCGGTAAACACCAGGATAAGAACAATCAGAATCAACAGCTGCGGCTGTTTTCGTACAAAACCGATAATGGATTCTTTTGTTGGATTCATCATTGGGATACCCTTACAGCACAGGTGAGAATATTCTTCAGAGTTACCTCGTCGTCGGTAAACTCACCATGGATTTCGCCTTTGGACAGAACGATGACCCGGTTGGAAAGATAATTGATCTCTTCTATTTCTGATGATACCAGGATGATGGACGTTCCCTGTTTCGAAAGATTGCGGATCTCCTTGTAGATCTCCTCTTTACTCCCGACATCGATACCCCGGGTGGGATCGTTTAAGATCATCAGCTCCGGCTTTATGGACAGCAGCCGGGCAAAGACCACCTTCTGCTGATTTCCGCCGCTTAGATTCACGATTTCTTCGTTTACATCAGAGGTCTTGATGTCCAGCTTATCTACAAAAGAGCGGGTAAGATCGTCCTCTATTCTCTTCTTCAAAATGCTTTTACCATATACGTTAAAGAGGTAGATCGGTGAAATATTGTACTTTACACTCAGCTGGGCGAAGAGCGAGGCGATTTTCCTCTCTTCCGGCAGGTACACAATATTGTGCTTTATTGCATCCCCGGGACTTCTAACGTCTATACGGTTCCCCTTAAAATAAATCTCCTTGGAAAGAGTCGGCCACAGTCCAAAGAGAGATTTTACCAGCTCGTCTTTCCCGGAACCTATCAGCCCGGCAATCCCAAGGATCTCCCCTTCATAGAGCTTCATATTGAAGTCTTTAATCTTACGGCGGATCGAAAGATTCCGTACCTCGAAGATAACACTGTCTCTTTTGACAGGGTGCTTTTCCTTTCTCTCGAGAAAATGGCCGAGCATAAGGGTGATGATCTTCTCCTCATCGAAGTGACCTTTCTCCAAGGTGCCCCGGTTTTTACCGTCCCGGAACACGCTTACCCGGTCTGCAATTTGTACCACTTCATCCAACCGGTGAGAAATATAGATGATAGTAATATTTTTTTTCTTCAGCTCACCGATGATGAGAAAGAGTTTATCTATCTCGTCTTTTGAAAGGGAGGATGTAGGTTCATCCATGATGACGATTTCCGCATTTTTTGCTGAAATGACCCGGATGATTTCTACGAACTGCTTTTCCGCAACCGTCAGTTTAGCCAGTTTTTCTTTAGGGGATATGTCCAGGGTGTGGCCTTTCAGGATATCTCCTGCTTTCCTGTAGAGTTCCCGAAAATCCACGAGTCCCTTTGACTTCTCCGGAAGCATTCCCAGAAAGATATTTTCCGCAACCGTGAGCTTCGGCAGGTTGGTCAGCTCCTGATAGATCATGTTTATGCCATACTTTTGAGCATCATCTATGCTGTTTATCTCGGTTTTCTCTCCGTTGATCAGGATACGGCCGGATGTCTTTGTGCAGGCTCCTGACAGTATCTTCATCAACGTGCTTTTCCCTGCGCCGTTCTCTCCAACTACGGCATGGACCTCTCCCTTGTTGAGATCGAACTCGATCTCATCCAGGGCGAGGGTCCCGGGAAACTGCTTTGAAACTTTATCGACTTTAACGAACGATCCTGGCATTTCCTCTATCCTCTTTATCTCTATAAATCGCGGCGGCCCGGTTTTCGGGCCGCCTTGATAAATCTTACCAGTCTCCGGGCATAAATTCTTCAACATTTGCCGCGGTGGCTTTCGGATGCTTTACGTACTGATAATAGGGATCGAACTGGTAAGGAGGTTTGAGTCCCTCTTTTAAAATTTTCTGAGCAATTTCGATAGTCCCTTCCTGGGTTATCCTTGGAGACTGTACAATGGTTCCGTACATGGAGCCGCTTTTGATCGATGCAAGACCCTGTTTACTGCCGCCCACGCCTATGATCGGTATGGATCCTTCCGGAATACCTGCTTCTTTGAGTGCTATGGCAGCTGCAACAGCCATAGTATCATCACAGCAGTAGATACCGTCGATTCCGTCAGCGCCGAACCGGGTCAGAAAATCTTCCATCACCTGCATTGTCAGGTCCACCTGGGCGTCTCCGTTGTTTGAAGCAATCAGTTTAACACCGGATCCCAGTTCTTCCAACCGTTCCACAAATCCATTGTGCCGGCCGATGGTTGTTTCCTGACCGGGCACACAGGTAATCTCAACAATGTTTCCCTTTCCGTTCAGTTTCTCGTGGAACATTTCAGCTACAAGCTGCCCCTGGATATAATTCCCCGGACCGGTATACACCATGGTGTACTGCTCATCTTCAGGATTCGCCTGCATATGCTCCATGATGACAGGAATACCGGCATCGTATGCCTTCTTGATACCGC
>JAJSAL010000007.1 GCA_024274705.1 Spirochaetota bacterium | reverse complement strand
TGCGGCTTCCTTCAGATTCAGGGTCACCCCTGACACCCTTGCCGTCCAGCTAACAGTTCCCCTTGCCGGGCCTGTAGAGGACTTTCACCTCCAAGTAGGTGCGCCCCTGCCGGGCGCACATAAAAAAAACCGGTAAGCTTAGGAAAGCTACCGGTTTATCATCATCTCCTAGGGGAGTCGAACCCCTGTTGCCGGGATGAAAACCCGGTGTCCTAACCACTAGACGAAGGAGACTCAACACGCGATCGCATTGTAATTAATAAAGGGATATTGTCAATATCCCTTTTCTGAGCCGCAAAGGATTCGAACCTTTGACCCACGCCTTAAAAGGGCGTTGCTCTACCACCTGAGCTAGCGGCCCGCTGACAGGCTCGGAATGTAACAAGGATTGATTAAAATGTCAATCAGCAGGGTCTTCAAGCCTTTTTTATAAATTATATCCTGAATTCAAGTCCAAGAATTACATTGTACACAGGTTTCAACCCCGGTTCAGAAGTATTTTCACTTCCGAACATAGCCGCGTTGAGGGTGAAAAAAGTTAAATCCAGGCCTAACCCCGCTGAAAAAAGACCCTCGTTCAGACCCACCCGCACAGACAGAATCTCGAGAAGTGTGAGTTCTGAACCAAATCCAATGTGAAGCAGCGGGTTCGTAGCATTCTCAGGTTGAATCAGAAAATCGAATATATCGGAATAATCAAGCATGAAATTGAGATTCGTAAAGATTCGTTCCAGCTTTCCTATCCTGGGGGAATAGAGAACACCCAGACTCAAATCCAAGGGCAAAACGGCATTCGATTTTGAAGGGGTTTCCGTATTTTCCAGAAATGCATTAACCGTAGAGTAGGTTGAAATAAGAGCAGGAGTAAAAACGTCCCTTCCTACCAGCCCAACAGACAATCTATCGTTAAACGAGTAGAGAGCTCCCAGGTCGATGCCGATGGCACTGATAAATTGAAAAGGTTCAACCAGAAGGGTGTCTGTTCCAAGATTGGATATAAGGGTGGGAAATTCGAGAAATGATTTTTCAAGAGTAACCTTTCCTTTTAAAGATCCCTTCATAAGCAGACCAAGATCAAGGGTACTCCGGCCCGCCGCCGATAGAGGGATGCGGAATGAATATCCTCCACAGAGGATCAATTCCTCACTCACGGTTGAACCGATAGTCAAAGGGCTCGAATTGACTAACTCGATTTCGGAGTTATTGAAAAAGCCGAATCCGAGACCGCCTCCGATATAACCGAATGCCACGGGACCCAGTATATCGATGGAGGCATACAGTCCCTGGAGTAGATCCTGGACGTCCGGGGATGTAAGAAGGTCTCCTGTCCCTCCTCCTATTCCACTGGCTACAACACCGGCAATATCGAAAATCGGACCTCCTATTCGGAAGGTCACCTCTGCCAGACTCATTTCGGGACCGGCTTTCTGGAACCCTGCAGGATTATTGAAAAGGGTGGAAAGATCTGTCGTTACGGCGGCATGTTTACCACCGATCGCATAGCTCCGTGCCGACGGCACATAAATTTCATCATCAAGAACGTCTCTGGCGAATGCGTGGAATGCGGCGGTCATGGAAAGAACCGCACACAGTATGATGATCCTGTTTTTCCTCATGGGAATACATCTCCCCCGTTTAACACAGTATTCATTCTTCTCTTTGTTTTTTTAGCACCGTCCCGAAGGCTGCACAACACCGCCCCTTCGGCTGAAGTTTGCCCGTAAAGGCACGACAGTACCCTCCTCTATTATAGGCCTCAACTGAAATAGCTCTCTATATCTACCCCTCCAAGCTCTGCATAATCAATGGCTGTCTGGAGATTATCGCTCGGAGTAGTCCAGTCCACATTGTCAAATCCTCCGGCAGCGTTAGCTTCGCTGGCTACGATAGCCGCACCGGCATTCACATACTGGGATGAAGATATAGCCCCGCCTTGAGCTGATACGACGGCCATATGATCGTCAACTGCGTCCAGCAGAGTGTAATTCAACCCCGCAAGTGCTTCATCCAGAGATGACATCCCGGCTTCAGGATCAATGGAGCTGAGCAGACCTGCCAATCCTGAACCGCCGATCGCCAGATCCACAGCCAAAAGATTGAGTTCCGGGTTATCCGGATCATTCTCCAGTAAATCCGCAATCAGTGCGTATGCTTCTGTCATTGATGCAGCATCCCCGGAGGCCAAAGCATTCTCGGCCCATGCTACCTGCTGTTCCGGCGGAAGATTATCCGGATCCCGCTGGAGAGCCGAAAATGGACTGAAGGTAAACACTGCCTGACAGGAAGATAAAACGATACAGGCAAGGAACCACAATCCCGTCCTGTATGAGTGTTTGTTACAAAGCATCATGATTCATCCTCCCTGCTTCTAAGGTCAGAACCTCAAAGCAGCCTCTATAGCGATACCCGTATTAGGACGGTCTCCCGAGTAGAGTCCTAATTCTCGGGTAAATATTGCAGCATTCAGATCAAGGATAAGCAGCTTAAAACCACCCCCGAAGGTGAGGTATCCCTGGCTGATCCCTGCACGAAGATTGAAAAACGAAAGAAGCTTCACCTCCGTACCGCCGTGGAGCATAGTCCAGAACGACCTGTTTTCCCTGACTGCACCCGTGATATCCTGTACCTCTACATACACACTGGGATCGATAAGCCACCCTAGTTTACTCATCACAGGATTATATGCCAACCCAATAGAGAGATCCATAGGAGTAACGGCGAGGGTGTCGATAGGTCCCCCTTCGGGCAGGCGTGCCGAGAGCAAACCGCCGAAATCTTCGCCGTACGTTCCGGTATGATACTTAAAACTTGTGCCGCCGATGTCCCGCATAGACAACCCGAAGGACAGCCCCCGGTAGGTAAGGAGAGCACCGACATCGACGGCGAGTCCGATCCCGGAATAACTGGGCTCGTCATTCAGAGCTGAAAGGATACTCCCTCCCTGGACAAGGGAAGTCAGCATTCCCAGAACTGCAGAATTCTCGATAGGCGCATACATACGAAGCATCGGGCGTACATCTCCTCCCAGATAGAGGGTAGAACCTCCCATCTGAAAGGAAAAGGCGAGACCGCCGATGAAGGCAAAGGTAGCATGGATTTCACCCTCTGCACCAAGCAGACTCTGTCCATAGAGATACGAATCCAGGACAGTGATGAATCCGAGCCCGAGCCCGTTTCCGACGTACCCCATACCGGCAGACGTTCCGATTCCAAAGCCGCCTGCGGTTATCTGATCAGTAATGATGTCCACAGAATCGGCAAGGTCTGCCCCCTGGGACAACTGATATGTAAAAGGGAGTACATAATCCGGACGAGTGTAAAACCACGAATTCAGACCCATAAGAGTAATGGATCTCCCCTTTTTTCCGGACTCGAGGGCATAACCCGCAGGATTGGTAAAGAGTGATTCATATCCTTCTGCAATAGCGGTGTACCCGCCTCCCTGTCCCCAGATCCTGGGCGACATTGGCCTGAATGGTGGAGAATCGAGGGCTGTACCGCTCTGTCCGAAGACCGGCAGGGCAAGGAAAAGACAGATTATTCCGGGAAGTACGTATCGTCTCATCTTCGATCCACCTCAGAAGTCGAATGAGAAACCGGCAGCGTCGAATATGCCGTTAAGAGAACTGTTTGTATTCATCTGTCCAGCTATATCCGCATTCTCAGGTACCGGATCTGTGCCCCCGCCGATGATATACTCCTTGAACAGAGCTTTCTGCTCTTCTTCCGTTCCGGGAATGCTCTGTACGACGGTCTGTACATAGATGGCAACTGCGGCACGTTGAACTACTTCACCCATGTTAGCATTCGCTGAAGCATCAAGGACACCATCCCCGTCGATGTCCTGAAGTGAATTCCCAAGAAGAATGTAGACATCCGCCGCGGAAAACATCGCCTCCAGGGCTGCATCAAACTCTACCTCTGTCATGTTGTCAGGGAAAAGAGCAGACGGGTCCGGTTCTTCGGAACCACTGTTGAGAAGATTGAGTATGTTGTCCGATACCTCAGCGGCTGCGGTTGTCCCCATTTCGATGGCCGCATACAGAATTGCCGCATCCTGATACGTTCCCCGGATTTCATCCGTTGGAGATTGTGAGAGATAATCCTCCTGAAGAAAACCGAGAATCGCTGCTGCAGCTTCGGGATCCGCAGTCAACAGCTCCATGAAGTCATCAGATTCCAGGGAAAGGCTAAGGTAATCCAAAGCACCGTCGCCCATCTCCCGTAATTGGCTTGCACCGGGCAGATCCGGGTTGTCTACACCGTCAAACAGGTTGAGTTCAAATATATCTCCACAGCCTGTGAGAAGCAGGAAAAAGATCGCGGCACTGATGGTTATACTTCTCACTTTACTCACCTATTCCCCCAGACCAGGCATATTTTATTTAACTTTTGGTAGATTTCAACTTTTTTATCGGCCAATACTTAAGTATACAGCAGAGGATAAAAAAAAACAAACGCACCCTGTCCGTAAAAAAGACTATGGGAACCGGTCAATGTGAAACTGAAGTGCAGGCAAAAGCACATATATCGTCATCGATCCTTACAATGGTGCCTTTACACATCATTCCCGGCTGAATATCCTCATGAAGACCTTCGATGCATTTGACTTTCAGATAATTTTCGGTGAGACCAGTGTAAAACAGCCGATTCTGAAACTGTTTCTGTTCCTCCAGGACCACTTCAGCTCTGCGGTTGATCCACCTGCCTCTGTACCGGCGCAGCTGCTCCTCCGACATCTGCCGCAGTACCCTGGAACGGTGTTGTGCCGTCTGCTCTGCTACCTGTTGAGTCATCCCCGACGCAGCGGTTCCCGGTCTGGGAGAAAACTGAAATACATGGATCCTGGAAACATCACAATCCCTTATCAAATCCCTGGTCTCTTCAAAGTCTTTTTCCGTTTCTCCTGGAAGGCCTGCAATGAAATCTCCCGAAATAAACGGATCATCCACATGGCTCCGCAACCGCTCTATAACGCTCCTCACCGTGCCTGAAGTATACTTTCTTCGCATCAGATTGAGCACACGGTCTGAACCTGACTGTACAGGAAGATGGATATGGGGGCAGACCCGGTCCGACTGGAATAGCGCGAACAAATGATCAGAGAACATTTCAGGTTCCAGGGAAGATAACCGGAACCTGACCCCGGGCACTTTTGTCAGAAGAATTTCCAGGAGAGACGCGAGAGTGCTGTTTTTAATCCTGTAGGACGATATATTAACCCCCGTCAAAACGATTTCTCTGTATCCCTTCTCCTGGAGCATATCCACTTCACCGACGATTTCGTCTACACCGCGGCTTACGGACGTTCCCCGGGCAAGGGGAACGATACAGTAGGAGCACCGGTTATCGCATCCGTCCTGAATTTTAACAAATCCCCTGGAATGAAAACTTAAGGTATCGCTTCTGTAACGAAACACTCTTTCGTCTCTCGGCGTATTCTGTTCAGATCGATGGATAAATGATCTGATTATGTGTTCATCAAAAGGAGGAGCCCGGCGCACAATAAAACCGGGAAGATCAAGGAGCACGTCCTTCTCTTCATGGGGAAGAATCACCCCCCTGGGCACCAGGTCCTGCAACCTCTCCCGTTCCAGCTGAGCATAACAGCCGGTGATGATTATCACCGCATCATCATGTTCCCTGTCAATCTTCCGAATAATCCTCCGGGCTTTCTGTTCACTTTTTGATGTTACTGCACACGTATTGATGATGTAGAGATCGGCATCTTCAAAAGGGGAAACAATGAAAAAGCCCTGACTCCTGAAGGCGGATGCCAGGGCTTCACTTTCGCTCTGATTCAGCTTGCAGCCAAAAACAGGAAACGCTACCCTCATCCTGGCTCCATCAGATTTTCTACCCGTTCTTTTCCCCGCCTGGCTTCATTCTGATTCGAATTCAGTTTCAATGCTTTTTCATACGCATCCAGCGCCCAGGGATAGTCTTTGGCCATCTCCCTGGCGTACCCGAGCCTGGCCCACCAGTTGGCGGAGTTCGGGAAATGGTACAATGCGGTAGACAACGCAATATCTGCGTGATTGTATTCCCCAAGGCGGATGAAAATCTCGCCCATCAGGTAATATACGATCTCGATCCTGTCTCCGGTGGGTGACAGTACAGTGTATTCTTCAAAGAAACCGAGAGCTTCCTGATTATTTCCGAGATAAAAATTGGATTCCCCGAGTATTTCGATAATCCGGTAGTCGCTGGGAGTAATGGAATGTGCTTTCCGGGCATATTTCAGTGCATCTTCATACCGTCCCAGTTTCAAAAGGCTCCAGCCGAGTACCACGTAAGAATCCATACGGCGGGGCATTGCCTTCAGCTCTTCAAGACACACCTGTATAGACTTCTCGTACCGGCCATTCCTGTAAAGCTCCAGGGCATCCTCGTATTCCTGGGCAAAAAGGGGAATAGAGAAGAGAAATACCGCTATGGCGAGGAGAAAAATTTTCCCGGGTCTATTGGGCATCTTCTTTGTCAGGCATTGCGCACACACCGTTAAACCTGCTCCCGCTTTCCATAATGATATTCGGTGTAGTTATATCCCCATAGATAGAGGCGGAAGAAAAAAGTTCTACCTTCTTAGTGGCTACCACATTCCCCTTGAGTGTACCCCGGAGAGAAACGAGACCGGCTTCGATTTGTGCCTCAACCTGCGCTTTTTCCCCGATATATAGATCCCCGGATGATTTGATCTCTCCCTTGAATTTACCCTTGATCATAAGGGGATCTTCAAAAGAGAGCTCCCCGGTAAAATCAATATCTTCCGCCAGAATAGTATCAATATCTGATTAATCAACACTTTTAATCGTTATTTCCGCCATGGCTCACTCCAGATTTAAAAACATCGTACTCATCCCATTCCCCCATGTCAAGAGAACCTTCAAGCCTGTCCATAATCTTCTCCAGGGAATCTGAAAGTTCCCCTCTCATAGCAGACGTGTAAGGATTGAACCGCTGGAGATCGATAAAAAGCTGCCAGGGATCGTTGCAGGTCTGTTCGATGATCTCCAGGAGTTTATCAAACCCCAGGGTTCCGATCTGGCTTTTCTTCAGTTTCAGATCGTCCAGCACTCTGCCGATAAAATGGGTGATTCCCTGGGTATACGCGGCCTCCCGGTCATGATCTTCGGCACTTACCTGGATCACCCGGCATCCGAGACCGGAAAAAAACGATACCCATTTCTCTTTCGTCTCTGCTGACGCTCTCCCGTAGGTCATGACCAGATGCAGTCCTGAAATACCATTTTTACCGGAATCCGGCCCAAACATCGGATGGGTGCCCAGGTACTCGACGGAATCCGGCAGGTACTTCCCCATCAAACGAAGGGGATACATCTTAACGGAACAGGTGTCCATTACCAGGGCCCCGGGTTTCAGGCGGTTGCCTATTCTCTGCAAAACCGGTTCCACCGAAGAAATCGATGTGCAGAGAAAGAGAACGTCACATTGCACGATCTCCTCTTCATCTACCCTGGTAACCCTGGGGGGAACGGGCCTGTTCGGGCTGCGGTTGAACCCCTTCACGGTAACATGTTCTGCAAGAAGAGCGGCCCAGAAGGCGCCGAACCGGCCGAGACCGTATACTCCAATCTCCATGGGAAGATCATACTGAATTACCGGGTGGTTCACAAGTAAATACCTGCGGGCCTGTTTACATCACATACCACATGGAATACAGCATGGTGAAAAAAAAGAATCCCGAAATGATCCCTGATGCAGTTGAAAAGGAAAAAAGAACCCCGTATAGTATGTGGACAGGCAGGTAGGTAAGATGAACATTTGTATAGTCGGATATGGAAGAATGGGAAGGGAGATCGAAGAGATTATCTCCCAGCGCTCTCATTCGGTGACAGCCCGGATCGATCCGGTGAACAGCGGAGCGGATGCCCGAAAAATTGAGCCGGGAATGCTGAAAGAAGTTGATATGGTAATCGAATTCGCCCTGTCTGATGGGGTGAAAAAGAATGCCGAAATGTATGCCTCTGCCGGTGTGCCTGCGGTGGTGGGTACAACCGGATGGGATCAGGACCGGGAAAAGGTTCGAAATATAATCGAAGAGGCCGGAAGTGCCTACCTCTGGGGTTCCAACTTTTCCATCGGGGCCCACATCTTTTTCCACCTGGTCAACCAGGCATCTGCCATGGTGGACCCGGTTCCGGTATACGATGTACTTGCCTACGAATTGCATCACGGGAAAAAGAAAGACTCCCCGTCGGGTACGGCACTGAGAATGGGCGAAGGCATTCTTAACAATCTTTCCCGGAAAACCTCCATTGTAACGGAAAAGCTGGACCGTCCGCCGAAGAGCGGGGAACTTCACGTCGCCTCTGTCAGAGGAGGATACCTCCCCGGGACTCACACCGTTCTTTTCGATTCACCGGCGGATACTATCCAGATCCAGCATACCGCCAGGAACAGAAGCGGATTCGCACTGGGATCGGTGATGGCCGCGGAATGGCTCACAGGGAAATCAGGTTTTTTTCAGGTGGAAGACTTTATTCAGGATATACTGACCCGGGGACAGGAAAGGTAAAGGAGAGAGTATGGAATACAAAGGGGTATTTACGGCACTGGTCACACCATTCAATAAGGATGACTCGATCGATGAGAAAGCGCTTCAGGACCTGGTGGAATTTCAGATTCAGGGGGGGGTCGCAGGAGTTCTTCCTATGGGGACCACAGGTGAAAGTCCCACTTTGAGTCATGGGGAGCATATCCGGGTCATTGAGCTTGTAATCGAACAGTGCCAGGGGAGAATATCGGTAATAGCGGGCAGCGGGTCGAACTGTACCCAGGAAGCAGTTGAAATGACACGGCAGGCCATGGAATGCGGTGCAGACGCTTCCCTTCAGGTGGCTCCGTATTATAACAAACCTACCCAGGAGGGGTTCCGTCGTCACTTCAGCACTATCGCAGACTCGGTTGACATCCCTATTATTGTGTACAACATCCCCGGCAGAAGCGGAAAGAATATCGAAAACACAACCATGCTGAAACTGGCAGAACACCCTAACATCATCGGTGTCAAGGAGGCCAGTGGTGATATCCCCCAGGTTATGGACCTGATTATGAAAAAACCGGATGATTTCGTTGTGTTGTCCGGGGATGATAATCTGGCTCTGGCTATGATACTCCTTGGGGGTACCGGGGTTTTTTCTGTCGCCAGCAATTATATACCGGGAAAGATGAAAGAGTTTGTGGATAAAGCCCTGGAAGGAAATCTTGAAGAAGCGCGAAAGGATCACTACCGGCTTCTTCCCCTGTTTAAAGCCCTCTTTCTGGAGACGAACCCCATTCCGGTGAAATATGCCATGGTCCTGAAGGGAATGATGAAAGAGTACTACCGGCTTCCTATGTGCCCCATGAGTGATGAGAATAAACAGAAATTCTCAGGAATCATTAAAGAACTGGGGCTGTAAACGTTACGTATTCAGCTCCCCAGCCGCTCCAGGGCGGCCTTAGCCTCCCGGATAACCGCGTTTGCCCATCCGGAATACTGGACCATGATTAGTTCTTCCGAGGCTAAGGGGTTTCCCGTATTCCCCAGCGCCTCTATTGTTGCCCGGACAGGACGATAATCGGCGGGATTGATACCTGACGCCATCCGTTCGTTATGGTATTTAAGATATGTGGATAATGCCCGTACAGCGTCGTCCGTTCCATTTACTCCGAGGGTCTGAATGGCCGTAAGTTTTTCGTTCATGTCGTACTTAGTGTAGAGTAGCTGCTCGAGAAGGGGAACAGCTTCCGGGTTCGCGGCTTCAAAGGATATAAGGGCGTACATGGAAGTCCGCCTGATCTTTCCGAGTTCTGCTTTCTGGGTAATATTTTTTCCCACATTCCGAAGTGCTTCTTCCAGTGCTGTAGTTGCAAGAACTGTTTTCACCTCTTCCGGTGCCGCGGAACGAAGACCCGCCTCCAGTGCAGCCTGCTTTTCCCTATAACTCGAGTCGGTGGTGATGATTTCACTCAGGATGGGAGTGGGATCATCAACCATCGTATCCAGGGCTTCTGCAGCCCGGTCCCTTACCCCGCTTTTAGGTGAATACCACCCGATAGATGCAAAGAAAACCGGCCTGTACCCTTCTGCCTGTCTGAGCCTGCCTAATGCAAGGACACATGCATATGCAGTTATCTCATCCCTCCTGGCATCACTGGATGGGAAAAAGTTGACATTCCGCAGTATAAGAGCGATCTCATCGGTGTATTCTATCGCCCGCATATTACCGAGGGCGATAATGGCCTCACTTTTCAGAAAGACATCTTCCGCATCGCTTAAGGTAGTATACACATCTTCCGCGGATTCTACTGCTTTCAGGTTACCCAGTTCTTTTACAATCAGTTTCATGAGTGAGACCTGTATAGATTTCTCAGTCGCGCCTTTTACCGTTTCCACTTCCAGATTCAGTTCCTGCAGTGCATTCTGCAAAACGGGAATGATTTCACGGTTGTGGTTTTCTACGATAGACTGCATGACGGCGTATTTCTGCTGCAGTGAATCGGTCCGGTTATACAGCCTTGTCCACACTTCGGTATTAACATCCGCCACTGCAGTTGTAAGACTGCAGAACAGTAATATCAGTACCCCTGCAACTAATTTCCGTGCATGATTGATCATTCACATTCCCCTATTACCGCATACACCTGCTTCACGTTATTCCATGACAGTATACTGGAGCGTACGTGTTGTATATTCCATAGTTTCACGTTCCCTGATATTTCCGTTACCATCTTTGTAAAGCACTTCAATGATATTTCCCGCCTCGTCGTACACGAACTCTACTTTTCTCTCAAGTTTTTTATTGGAACGGAAATAATTTTCTTCCACCTTGTTACCGTGGCGATACACATACAGGACATACTTTACCAGTTTTCCTGAAGGTGTGTAATCCGATTCTGTAACAGGGTTCCCATTATCATCATATTCGATCTCTATATACGTTTCGAGCTCCCCTGAAGGAGTAAAAATCTCAATGTTGACCGGGCCATCTTCTGAACCATACTCGTACTCAGTGTAGAGCTGAACAATTCCCCTGCTGTCCAGTACGCTCCAAACCGATTTTCTTCCCGTTTCGTCATACTCGTAGATCGAAGAAAACTGGATTTCATCCTCTCTATCAAAGAGGATGTCACTGATCATATTACCATTTTCGTCATAGGAGTATGAATGATACGACTTTGTATTTCCCTCGCCGTCCTGGACCGTCATCCTTGCCATGGTGCTGTTATCGTACTTAAAAATTTTAATCTCGTTCAATTCCCCATCCATTCCATACGACTCTTCCCGGAGGAGAAGAATTCCGTCATCTTCATAAGTGTATTCTATCACCTCATCGACAAAATCACCGGAAGATATGGATTCAACACGGGAAATAAGATGGATTATTTCAGTTACTGTTTTTTCGCTCTGTACGTTCCCGGTTGTCCCGGTTGACTTCGTTTCGGTTTTTTCCTCTGTACGTTCCGTTTCCTGTACAGCTGACGGGGCCTGATCCTGTACAGGAGTACTAGCGCATCCAATCAGGACAAGTCCTGCCAGTATCATCAACATACTATATTTCATCCTGGTCTCCTCCTGGGGTTATCGATTAGTGTAATCAATGGAGAAATCAAAGTCAAACCGAACTCATCAGTCTTTCTGCAAATTGCACGGCCATGTCCACCGGTACGGTTTCACCCCGCAGAGCAGGGTCGATTCCTGTGTCCTGCAGTACCTGGAACACCAGATCCTTTCCGTATTCCCTTGCCAGGGACCCGGAGATAAGATTATTCCTGATCGTTTTCCTCCTGGAAGCAAACAGGTCGTGGACCAGCTTGAAATAGATGGGTCCTGTGCCCGAGTCCTTATACCGGTGATGGGGATAGAGTTCCACAATGGCGGATGTCACCTGAGGACACGGGTAGAAGGAGCCCGGGGCAAGTGTTCCATGGACCCTGACCGAAAAGACATACTGACAAATCATGGAAAAGGCGGAATAGGTTTTCTTTCCCGGTTCTGCTGCAATCCGCTGGACAACCTCCTTTTGAAGGGTAAAAATACATCTTCCCGGTACAGCACCCTCTTTGACGATGTTTCCAAGCATTACAGAACCGGCATTGTACGGCAGGTTGCCCAGTATTATATCAGGGATGCCATGCAGGCTCATCTCCTTTTTCCAGGTTTTAAGAAAATCTCCCTCCAGGATCCGCAGCCCCGGGGTTTTTCCAAACAACTCGTCCAGGAGAAGGTAATATCCGTGATCGATCTCGAAAAGGGTCATACTTTTCACTTTCGGCAGTACTAAAGCAGTGAGGGACCCCAGGCCGGGCCCAATTTCCCAGACGTGATGCGCTTCTTTCGGGTCGATGAGAGCCAGGAGCTTTTGACGGGCTCCCTTTGAAACCAGGAAATTCTGCCCCCATCTCTTCCGTGGAACCAGGCCCCGTTCCTTTAACAGGGCGGAAATTTCATTGATGGAATCGTAATTTATCACTTCAGCTGCCTCTTGAAAGGGATAAGAACAAACACGAGGATAACGAATAGTATACAGAGGTACACCGTCATACCGCGCACGGAATCATACCGGATAGATGGTGCTGAAGAGAATACACGAATCGAATGGTCTATCCCGGAATAAAGCCGGTCCATGCCCTGCCGGAACCACGGAACCAGGACAGGAACATCCGTAAACAGGAGGAACACCATCCCTCCCCAGATAAAACAGAAGATAAGGGGTGTGAGGACTATTCCCGCAATAATACCGATTGGATACACCTCACCGAATACATGCATGGATAAGGCACTGGTGAAAATATGGGCGGACAGAGAGCATGCCAGGGCAAGGGACAACCATGCCGGCACATAAGGGGAGAGCCGGAAATGTATGTTTTTCCCAATAAGTATGATCCCCAGAAGGGCGAGGAAGGAGAGCTGAAAAGAGAGCGTGTGGATATCCCCGGGTAAAAGGAGCACGAGAAGGACGAATGAACAGAGAAAAATCTGGAATATATCGATTCTCCTGTTTACCGTAATACACAGACCTGAAAGAGCATACATCACTGCAGCCCGTACAAGTGAGGGTTTAAGGCCAACCAGGGCGATATACACGGCAACAATTCCCAGGCTCAGAAGGAATGCCAGAGACTTTCGAAAAAACATTTGTAACACCAGGAGGAAAAGCCCGGATATAATACCAAGGTGCATACCCGAAAGGGCGAGGATGTGAGAACATCCGGCTTTGCGAAAGGACGTTGATTCAAAGATATCCAGATCATCCTGTATACCGAAAAATAATGCCTTGAACAGAGCTCCTGAATCAGGTGAAAGGATAGAAGCCCTCTGAACCAGCTTTACCGTCCACTCCCTGCGCAATCCATAGAGGGGATGTTTCCAGCCGGTAGGACCGTCATCCAGGGGAGATCCGAATGCCCTATAGGTTCCTCTAGAACCTTCTTCCCTGGAGAGAGGAGCATCCACTTCTATCCGGGATCCCCAGAACCGGGGGGGACCATCCGAAGAGATAAGCCAAACCTGCCCCCTGGCGTCCGCGGTATTGCCGAGACTATCCGACACCTCTGTCAGATCCAGGGTATAACCATACCCGCCTTTTTTTAGGGGCATACTGTCCTTGTTCAAATAACCGGTAAAACCGGAGACCCGTTCCAGGGGCAAGCCGCTGTAACCCATGGTAAGATACCGTGTAACCGGTACGGCGCTTCCCAGGAACATTCCTATAGAGGAGGCGATGAGAAAAAACCCTGCCCTGCCGGCTGAAGTAGGTCCATAACTAAGTAACGCCCTACCGGAAGCGGCGCATAGAAAAGAGATAATGAAAAATGTCTGTGCTCCCTCCAGGGTGTTAAAGGGTGGAAGATAGAGAACGACAGATAGGGTCCCAGCCAGACAGAGCGTAAGACTCCAGCTTTTTCTACCTGCGCTTGAGATTTTTAAATGCCTCCCGGGCAGCCTTTTTAACCGCATCGCTATATCCGATGTACCCAACAAACAGCAGATAATCACTCGCTATCTGATCACCAAGCTGACCGAGGTTATTCACCACTGCCAGGGCGATCTGTTCGTCGACCTTCTGGCCTCCCTCTACATACGAGTTCAACAACCCTAGATACAGGTTAAGCCGTTCTGCTGCTTCATGGGTTTTCATAGCTCCCAGGGCATCTATGGAAGAAATAAAATAGCTCTTATTGATTACCCCTCTGTCATACTCTACAACAGAGATATTGAAATCCTCGATCACCAGCTGCGTTGCCTTTGACCACATACGCTGGGTAAGAGCGAGCACAGCCTGATGACGCAGCTCCCGAAGCATGCCCGCTTTATCGAATTCCGAAGTGGTTGTCTGAATTCCTGTATCCAGGGCGACTTCGGCGATCTCACCTTTCTCTTCATCCGTCAGTTCCATGCTCTCTAAAGCCATTCCCAGGGCAACAAGTTTTTCAGGAATCGGATTTTTCCGAATAACCTGGGTGAACAGTTCCTTTAAGTCACCCTCGGTCTGATAGAGTGATTCCTCTGCATAGGCTGTTATTGCGTCTGAGTACCCGATGTTTCGTGTTGTAAAGAGGACCGGAAAAGAACTCTCATCAGCCAGTTTTCCCAGGGAAATAACACAAGCAGCTACTACCTGCTTATCGACTACCGATCCGGACTGCAACCGGTTGTTAGCAGAATCGAGCCAGGTATTCATCCGTTCGATGATTTCGGCATCCCCCTTGGAAACCTCCCCCAGGGTAAGCATAACTTCCACACGGACAGTCGTATCTCTGTCGATCTCGAAGAGCTCCCACAAACGGTACTGTGCTTCACTGTACCCGATATCCCCAATATATTTTGTTGCCAACACTGCAAGCTGCTGTGTGAGCGGATCGGTCGCCAGAAGATGGCTGTTGGTCAGAACAAAATCGAGGGCTTTCTCATAGAGAAGTCCCATACCTTCCAGGTCTGTTTCTCCTGCATTCTTAATGATCTGTATCTTCGTCTGCAGACTTGCCCGGGCAAAGTTCCTGATAAAGGAATCGACCAGCGGATCCGATTCCTGGGTAAAGAGGGAGGAGACCAGGCCCGCGAACACAATAACAACCAAAATAGACTTTTTCATTCAACCGTCCTTATCATCAATTCCTATACCAATTATATCGATGATCCGGCAACTGGGCAACAAACAATTTTTAAGTGAATAGTTAAGGAAATAAATCTCCTGCACCATCAGGCCCTGCGGGGCTTGCTTTTGGAATTGCTCCCGTTTCTATCGCCGAATATGTTGTAAACATATGAAAGAATTTCGTTTTTCATTTTAGTACTCGGCGGGACTGCCTGAATGTGGAGGATTGATTGATTTTTTTTCTGACTGAAGGTAGTTCCCTTCACAACTCCGCACATTATAACGGGATTCTGGGTCAGCTTGAACTGTAATTTAACGGGAAGCCCGACCTTAGCCTTGCCTCCGATAAGAACCGCGGCCCCATCTTCGGAAATGTCAATGAGCCGGCTTCTCAAGCCGGGAGTTTTTTCTTCCTCCTCATTGGCGGCATTGATCGTTTTGATGGGATACAGTGACAATGGAGTGTTGGCCTGGACACGAATGGAATTTCGTTTCTGACTCCGTACCAGGTTGTCCGAATGGATGATATGGATGATGGGGTACTTTTTCTCACTAAAATCTTCCAGCACCTTGCTTAGAAACACGTACCCCGCATCATCAGGACGCCAGAAGTAAACATTAACATTTTGATTTTTCCAGGAAAACCCGGGCGGCATGGCCGGACCCTGAGGATACGATATTGCCAGGTATCGTTTCAGATTCTCCACAACGGAGGCTGTAAATACTTCTCCGGACTCCAGGGTCAGCCGGACCCTCTGGTGAGGGGATATCTGTCTGGAGCTTTTTATCCCGATCTTGTATTTCGGCAGGTTGAACTCCACCCGTTTTCGAAAATCATACAGTTTGTTAAGAAATGTGAGATTTGCCGGCTCACTCTCTCTGTTCTGGGACCGGAACTTGGTTACCATACCGCGGATGGATCTGTCGAGCTGTTTGATCGACCAGAAAAGAGAAACAGGGTTCTCCAGCCTGTTTTCGACTGCAACCTTTCGAAGGAGGTTTACCTCTTTGAACGAAAACCCGGATTCCCTTCCTTTTATATAGAACTGGAACCAGGGGAAATTACCACCGCCGAGTCTTCGGAGTATAAAAATCATGCTGACAAACGCAGCAACCAGAATGAGCAGAAAAATCAACATACCTAGAGTATCGTACCCCCTGGGGATAAGATTTAATCCAAATCCATCTCTGCCGGCAGCTAGTATATTCGATCAATTACCCACTTGCCTATAGTTTCGTAACCACTATAATACAGTTTCGGGATTTTATCACCCATATTAAAGGAAAAACAGGTCTTCTGCATTATGAAACGGCTGCGTCCTCCATTAATAATAGGGGATTTCGAACCTTTTCTCCTCTTTTTCGCATTTTTTTTCCCTGGATACCTCGCCCAGGGCGCCGATATCGACCAGGCCCTCTTCAATGATACATTGTTCAATGTCAGCTTTATCATCACCTGCAGCAGCCAGGCACTTCTTCTCTATTACCTGGTAACGAAAAAAACCGAACGTGACCTGGGATCGTATGGTTTCAAACCCCTGGATCCCGGAACCGTTCTGAAGAGTATTCTGGTCACAGCAGGTATCTTTGTCTGTATGGTCCCTTTTATCCTTATCGCCCATTTCGGCAATCCCGGCGCTGCTGCGGCTCTCGAGAATCCGGTACAGTGGCGTATTACCGGTTTTCAGATACTGCCCCTTATCCTGCTTACCTGTATCACCACAGGCTACAGGGAGGAGATTTTTTTTCGTTCCTACCTTATCTGCACAACGGAACACTACGGGTTTCCCACTGTAATCACGGTTCTTATCAGTTCCGGCCTGTTCAGCCTGGGCCATGTATACCAGGGTTTGCTTGGCTTTCTTGGAACATTTACTATCGGGGTCTTCCTCTCTATTATATTTATCCGAAAGAGGAATCTCCACATGGTTGCTTTGGGCCACGGTTTCTATAACTTTATAACCCTCGCACTCAGCGTCGGGACGGGTTGAGATAAGAATAATCCGGTACCCTTGAATTGGCGAAGGTTTTTTTATATATTCTGTACATAAGGAGAATACTATATGAGAATTATCATATCTTCTATTTTTACTTTACTTCTCATTTTCGGCGGTTCGGTGATCTATGCAGAGAGCACACCGGAATACACCTCGGTTCAGGAGAAACTCGAGACCCTCGGCTTCGAAATTCCGACTCAGAAAGTTACCGCCCCTGACTTCACATTGCAGGACCTTAAGGGAAACGATATTTCCCTTTCGTCCCTGCAGGGAAAATTTGTCTTCCTGAATTTCTGGGCGACATGGTGTCCTCCCTGCAGGGCCGAAATGCCCTCCATGGAAACCCTGCACAACAAGTATAAGAGGAAGGACTTTACCATTCTCGCTGTGAATCTACGGGAGTCCGGTACCACGGTACAAACGTTTCTTAAAGAAAACGACTACTCTTTTCCCGTGGTCCTCGACCCCAATGGGCAGGTAGGTAGCGGATTGTACGGTGTTTCCGGGATACCTACAACGTATTTCATCGGAAAAGATGGACAAATCATCGCCAGGCTTGTGGGGACCCGGGAATGGGATACCCGGGAGATCTACGATATCATCGACCAACTCGTTAATTAGCCGCCAGGTATGCGTAACCGGATGAGCAGGAGCAGCATGAAACGACTTCTCTTGGTATTCCTCTTATTTAATGCCGCTTTTGCAGCACTAGGCCAGTTCGGACCGCCTGCAGAAGCTGAAATTGAAGTCGCTATTGTGCCCGAACATCCACAGGCGGGAAGTCCCGTCTCCATAGAGGTTACCTATACATTTCCCGAGGATTACCACCAGACACTCCAGGAAGATTTCTTCTACTTCGAACTGGAAAACCTCCCGGGGTTCAGACTGATGCCCATTGAATATCCGGAAGGAGTACCTGAAGACGGGTTAGTCAATTACTACGGTACGGTAATACTCGGAGCCGTTCTGGAAATTGATGAAACAATCGGACCGGGAACATATCCGGTTACCGTCAGGGCTCATTATCAGCTGTGTGACGAAAACGGCACCTGCTTCTTTCCTCAGGAAGCGGAATTTACCCTGGACGTGACGGTTACGGAAGGGGTGAAATCAATCCTGTTCCTGGGTTTGTTACAGTTCATCCTCTTTGCCTTTATCGGCGGGGTGATTCTTAATATCATGCCCTGCGTTCTTCCGCTTCTCTCGGTACGCGCATTAAGTCTTGTCAGGGAGAGTCATAACGAAAAAAGGCGTATCTTTTTCAGTTCCATGTTTTACACCGGGGGTATTATTACCGCCTTTCTTACCCTTGCGGCCCTGGTGGTGGCGCTCAAGGCTTCAGGTGAACTCGTCGGGTGGGGATTCCAGTTCCAGAACCCCGGGTTCGTCATTGCTCTCACTGCCGTTATCTACGTGTTTGCCCTGGCCATGTTCGATGTTTACATTATCACTGCTCCCGGCATGACCGGGGCTGCAAAGGCTTCAGGCAGAGGCGGGTATCTCGGCTCCTTCCTGACAGGAGTCTTTGCCGTCATCGTGGCTACCCCCTGTACGGCACCCTTCCTGGGTACAGCCCTGGGATTCGCGTTTTCTCAGCCGCCTTTCATCATCTTTCTCATCTTTTTCTTTATTGGCCTGGGGCTGGCCCTTCCCTTCATTCTCCTTGGAATCTGGCCTTCCCTGATGAAGCACATCCCGAAACCGGGAAACTGGATGAATATCTTCAAAGAGGTGATGGGGTTCCTCCTCATAGCAACGGCAATCTACCTGGTGAATACTTTGATCAGACAGATAGGAGCCGATATCATCCGTGTACTTATGTTCCTGGGAATTCTCACCTTTTCTGCATGGCTTTACGGCAGATTTGCCCGGCCCGGTGCATCACGGCGCCGGCGCCTGCTGGTGCTTATCACGGCTGCTGCAATAAGTATTTTCGGAGGGTTTGCCACCCTGTCGTCCCTCAACGACTTAAGCCCCGGAATAGAGACCGGTACGGAGCTGAAAAAAGGATGGGAGGAATTCTCCCCGGAACTGGTGTCGCAGTACAGAAGCGAAGGGTATCCGGTGTTTATCGATTTCTATGCCGAGTGGTGCACCAATTGCAAAGTCAATGAAGCGAGAGTACTCACAGACAGAGAAGTTCTGAAGGTGTTCCAGGAGAAAAACACAAAACTCCTCAAGGGAGATTTCACTCTGAATGACCCGGTTATAGCGGAATGGATCCGGAAATTCGGAAAAGGCGGGGTACCGGTGTATGCCCTCTACCTTCCCGGAAGGAAAGAACCGATAGTATTCCCTGAACTGCTGACTAAAACCATGGTTATCGGGGCACTCCTGGATGGCTCCTGACATGGGCCGGTTGCACCGGTTATCGATACTTTATATACTCGTTGTCAATATATGAAAAAGGCAGGATACACAGATGATCGATCCAAAAGAACATATTCCCCACAGAGAACCCTTTCTCTTTGTAGATGGTGTTACTGAATTCGATGAAAAAAGAATTGTAGCTTACAGGACATTTAAAGATGATGAATTCTTTTTCAAGGGTCATTTTCCGGAATATCCTATCGTTCCCGGTGTACTCCTCATAGAGAGTATGGCTCAATGCGGCGGAGTGGGAATCGGGGCGGCAGGGATTCTCAAGGACATGTTTTTTTTCCTGGCCACGATAGAAAAAGCAAAATTCCGAAGACAGGTTCGGCCGAATGAAAAAGTACGGTTCGAAATAGAAAACCTCCGGGTCTCCACGAGAATGGTCCGGCAGCGTGGAAAAGCCTTTGTCGGTGATGACCTGGCTGCGGAAGCAGAATGGCTCTGCCTGGTGGCTGACTCCCCGCCGGAATAAATAAGTTTGACAGCTGAACTGTAGTCATGGTACCGTTACCTTTAGTAAAGAAAGGAGAAGGCCATGAACCCAACCGGTGACACGATTCCAAAACGATTTCTGGAGGTTGTTGAACAGTATCCGGAAATTACTGCATTTCTGAGCAAAGATGAACAGGAAGTATTCCAGCCCACTACCTATGCAGAATTGAAAGAACTTATTGCCCGTACTGCAGCGGCATTCAGCTCTATCGGCATAAAACGGGGCGATCACATCGGGCTGATATCGGACAACAGGAAAGAGTGGTATATGACCGATATTGCCGTCCTGAGCCTGGGAGCGGTGGACGTACCCCGGGGCAGTGATACCACCCTGGATGAAATCGAATACATTCTCGGCCACGCAGACTGCCGGGTCTGTATTGCAGAAGACAAGGCGCAAACAGAAAAAATACTCGAACGAAAGACCAAACTTCCGAATCTGAAACAAATCATCATACTCGATAAAGATGGTGAAAACGTCGATAAAAGCCTGGCAAAGGGAGTAGATATTCATCTGTTCCACAAACTTCAGGAAAAAGGTAAAAACCTCCTGGCGAAGACTCCGGACTTTCTGGAAAAGGAGATATCCTTAGGGAAGGGGGATGACGTAGTCACCATCATCTATACCAGTGGTACAACAGGAGAACCCAAAGGGGTTATGCTGACAAACCGTAATTACACGTTCCAGCTGGACCGGATTTACGATCATGTCCCGGTTCAGTCCGGGGAAGTCTTCCTCAGTGTACTTCCCATATGGCACTCTTTCGAACGGGCGGTTGACTATGTTGTCATGAACCGGGGTGCAACGATCGCCTATTCCAAGCTGATCGGAAAAATCATGCTGGAAGATTTCAAGAAAGTCCGTCCCCATTGGATGACCTCGGTCCCCCGGATCTGGGAACTCGTCCGGAACAGCACCTACCGAAAAATCAATGAAGAAAAAGGGGCGAAGAGGGGCATTGCGATGTTCCTCCTTGCGGCATCCCAGGTCCATGCTTCCCTGGCTACCCTGGTAGAAGGAAGGCTGCCCCAGTTCAGGAAAAGGTCCAGGTTCCTGGACGTCCTCATCGGCATCATACCCCTGATCCTGTTTACCCCCCTCAAAGGGCTGGGCACACTGCTGGTATTTAAAAAAATCAAAGCCAGTCTCGGCGGCAGGTTTATTGCCGGTATTTCCGGGGGAGGAGCACTCCCTCCTTACGTGGACCAGTTTTTTCAGGCAGCAGGCATCATGCTGCTGGAAGGATACGGGCTTACCGAAACAGGACCTATTCTCGCTGTCCGGCTCCTCCGTAAACCCGTGACAAGCACGGTTGGCCCCCTTCTCAGGGATATTCAGTACAAAATCCTGGACAAGGAAGGCAGGGAAGTGGGACCGGGAGAAAAAGGAGTACTCTGGGTCAAGAGCGACCAGGTAATGCAGGGATACTATAAACGGCCGGAGGCAACCGAAGCTGTGCTACAAAATGGGTGGCTCAATACCGGTGACATCACCATGGCAACGGTCAATAACGAGATAAAAATTATCGGCAGGGAGAAAGAGACCATCGTTCTTATGGGTGGAGAAAATATCGAACCTACTCCCATAGAGGAGCGCCTCGTCCAGTCTGAATATATAGATCAGGTGATGGTAGTCGGCCAGGATATGAAGTATCTGGCAGCCCTCATCATTCCTAACCGGGAAAAAGTGGAAAAAACGGCGGAAGAGAAGAGCATCTCTTATCTTCAATACGAAGACTTAGTGGCTGCTCCTGAGATCCAGGAGATTATCAATGACGAAGTGCAGGGACTGATCAACAACAGGAACGGTTTTAAGAATTTCGAACGGATTTATCGTTCCGCCATCCTGCCGAATCACTTCGAAGCAGGGAAAGAACTCACCCAGACCCTGAAAGTAAAACGGGACGTGGTGAACGATTTGTATAAAAAGGAGATCAGTAAGCTCTTTGCCTGAGCCGGTGGATGCATCTCTTTCACAACTCTCTGGAAGGTTTCTTCCTGGAGCGGCCGAACCGGTTCCTCATACGTGTACGGACAGGGTGTGGGGACATCACCGCCCATTGTCCCAACCCGGGAAGGATGGAAGAACTGTTCTTCCAGGGCTCCAGGCTTATCCTGGAGCGGTCCTTTTCTCCTGAAAGGACATATCCTTATTCTCTGGCAGCGGTATATTATGAGGGAAAGGTTATTCCCCTCAACTCATCCCGGGTCAACAGGGTTGCCGAAGAGTGCATTCTTCACCGCCTCTATCCGGGTGCTGACAGGATTATCCGGGAGTACTCATACGGGAATTCCCGGTTTGATTTCCTTATTCATCTGCAGGAACGGAGCATTCTCCTGGAAGTCAAAGGGTGTACCCTGGTTCACGATGGTGTTGCCATGTTTCCCGATGCACCGACGAAAAGGGGAATACGTCATGTGAGAGAGCTAGCAGGATGCACCGGAGACCCATTTGAACCGGCCATTCTCTTCGTCATCATGCATGGAGATGCTGAGCGCTTTATTCCCCACATACATACGGATCCTGATTTTTCCCTTGCCCTGGAACAGGCATCTGCCTCTGTTAAGATCCATGCAGTATCTGTACAGGCGGAATCCGACGGCAGTATCGAGCCGGTCCGCCTCGACATTCCCGTCATTTTAGAGCCGGTGAACCTGGTCAGGGAGAACCGGGGATGTTACTTGCTGGTCATTCACCGGAAGCGAAGCGGTACTTGCAGGGTAGGTCAACTGGGAACCATCGATGTTCCCCGGGGATACTATGTGTACACAGGATCCGCGATGAAAAACCTCTCTTCCCGGATCAGCCGGCACTTACGCAAGCGGAAGAAATACCACTGGCACATCGATTACCTGGTACAGTCCGCGGACAGCGTAAAAGCGTACCCTGTACGTACACGCAAGGACCTGGAATGCTCCATTGCCGACATGATCAGCAGAATTTCAGATGGGGACGTCCCCGGTTTCGGCTGCAGTGACTGCAGCTGCAGGAGCCACCTGTTCTATTTTACAGAGAACCCGGCTGAAAACAGGAAATTCACCAACGCTGTCCTGCAGATACGGCATGTTATGGCACTGGATGATCCGACTCCCAGCCCACACTGAACGTCCCTTTCACCGTTTCCGATGGTGTACCGGACAGGGGTATGTTCCAAAGACGAAGTTCTATAAACAACACTGCAGAATTAAGATCGAGCTCTCCTTTACACCTTCCTTCGAGAACGGTTTTTTCTTCACTCCTCCAGACGACAGTACCCTCCCCTTCAAGAAAAGCGTTTCTTCGGTACACCCTCCCTGAGGTGGTATGCGTTCCCGGCTGCCCTTCCCATGTCCCGGTATACGAGAGATCCAACCCTCCCCTCTTTCCGCCCAGCCTGGTGGAAACATCGATTGAGTCTTCGAAAACAACATCTCCCCAGGATGCAAGAGAAACAGACCGCCCCCATGAACCCCTGATGTTTCCCGCCGGAAAATCCCGAAACATCCTGAACCGGAACCGGTCTTCCGAGGGGAGGTAGATTCCGGGCTGCCGGGGCAGTCTCAGGATTCGTTTCGTATACACAACCCCCAGGCCCGGTCCGGCATCCGGCGTTACAACAAGGGAAGACGAGAAGGTTATTCCGGAGTCAGGATAATCCGTAGAAAGGGTAATAAAATGATGTGATGCGTATCCTCCGATAAGAGCGAAGGTAAAACGGTGTGATTCCCATGAAACCCGTAACCGTTCCATCAAACCTGTCGGAGTACAGGCTCCTCCTGAAACCAGGGTCATCCACCGGATATCCCGGGAAGGACGGAGCAGTGCCATTTCAATACCGGAGGTACGGAACCGCAGGGGATCGGGGCGGGGATCGTCGAAAAACCACTCGTCTTCTTCCGTCCCGGTGAGAGGTGCGGTTTCCTGGTGGAACAGGGAAAGAGTACCCCAGTCACCGAAGGAAAAGGGGATAAACATGCCCATACCGGGGCTGGAACCCCTTAAGGGTTCGACCCATAATACACCGTGTATCCCGGGGAGGAGAAAGGCGGCCCCCGATGGTTTAGCCCCGGGCGAGGTATCCAGGACAACGGCACTCTGTTCGGTGTATACCCTGGAGGAAGCCCCGTACACGTATCCGTTGGTCATTTCCCTGATCAGCCCCCGTTTTTCCAGGACACCCAGGATGATACGAGGGGTGGCCATCCCGCAGTAGCGCACCCCTTCCGGTCCGGCAGGTCCGTACCGGCCTGCAAGAAAAACGGTACCGGCACCGGATAAAAGGACCTTTATCGAAAGATCCGTGTTTTCTTCGAACCCGGCGGTTATCCGGGATGTCCATTCAGAAGAGGCGTTTCCTGAACAGAGAAACAGGAGGATCAGGGAAGATATAACACGATTCCAGGAACCCATGGTTTCCTAGAACATTACAGGGAGTAACGGCCTGGTGCTTCAGGAAGGGAAAGACCCGGCCAG
>JAJSAL010000098.1 GCA_024274705.1 Spirochaetota bacterium | reverse complement strand
GTCCACATCCAGGAATAAGAGTCGCTGCTTGCGGTTTGGTCTCTTAAACTCCCTCATATCTTCCTCCCAGGCCAGCCATGAGAAAAGGTTACCAGCTACTGGCTGTTATGGATAGAGAGAGGAGTTAAATCGACAACCTGATTGATTTTTATAAATAAATCTTACCCCTAAAGCATGTTTACGCTTTTCATTTGTTGAAATATTTACAGCCTCAACTGGCGGAATCCTCGCCCAGATTTCCTTATAGTCGGAACGGGAGTGTATCTCCCCTAGGTCAACGTTCAGTTGAAGCCGTTCTTTGTCATCCATATGAAACCTCCTTCACCAGTTTTTAAATAAAACTACTCTTGTACAACAATTATCCCGCATATACAGCGTGTTTCCTCATCAAATTGCCGGATGAAGTCTTAACACGGCATGATATCTTGTAGCTGCATAACTCACACCACTAAAGTACATACGGGACTTTGTGTCCCCAGCCTTTGTACACCACAAAGGTCTCCACGCTCTGCACACTGTCCACCTTGTCCAGTTCCTTGGAGAGAAACTCCAGGAGGCCGAAACCTTTCTTTAGTAATACTACGAGAAAGAGGTCGTATCTTCCTGTAACAACGCGAACGGACACAACACCTTTCAGATTAACGAACTCTTTCGCTTTTGCCACAAGGTTAGCGGTATTCAACTTGATCCCAACGAGTACGGTCTGGTGATCCGGGAGCTTATCCGCATCCACCACCCCCGTTATAGACAACACCTCTTCCTCGGCCATTTTGTTCACCCGGGAACGTACCGTATTCTCGGTAATGCCCAGTTCCTCTGCGATTTTCTTGAAAGATTTTCTCCCGTCATGGAGATGGCGGATAATGGAAAGGTTCAGTTTATCGATTTTCATGATACTCCCGCATGGTTACACCTCGATTCGTACAAATACCGTGTGGGTTCTGGAGCCATGGCTCGGCATGGACGGTACAGTCGAGGTAACAGCATTGACGGATGGAATATTATCCACGGTGTTGAACCACGAACCCTGGTGAAAGCTCACGGTTCCGGGAAAGATGTCCCGGGTCATGGAAACCGGCACCCGCATCTTTCCATCAGGGCTCTCCACCAGGACGGTCTGCCCGTCCTCGATGTTCAGCGCTCCGGCATCCTCGTAAGAAATCTCCAGGACATCATTCCACATCCTTTTAAACCAGGGAAGGTTTGAATTCTGGGAGTTCACCCGGTACCTGCAGTGGGGTGTAACAAGGCGCAGGGGGTACTGTTCAGGAGGTGCGTTGGCAGATGCTTCGGGAACGGTGTTGAAACCGGCTTCCGTAAAAGCCGCTGATGTCAGTTCTATCCTGCCCGATGGTGTGGCCAGGGGATTGGCCCCGGGGTCGGTAATATATGCATCGAAGGCCACCCTGGTGTGATTTCCGCCGTCAAAGATGCCGGTACGCATAAATTCTTCCATGTCTTCTACTGCAGACTGTTTTGAAAGATGATCGATCCACTCATCTGAACTTCTCCCTTCGGTGAATTGTTCACCTAACCCGAGGAGCTCAGCTAAGTCTTTCAGAATATCATAGTCGTTTCTCGCCTCGTACAGTGGTTCTACCGTTTTAGAAGAGTAGTAGAGGTAGTTCTCCGAGGGAAAAACGACATCGTTTCTTTCCAGAAACGTTGTTACCGGTAGTACCAGATCGCTGTAGCGTGCACTGGGAGTAAGGAAGAAATCATGTGTGCATACGAAATCCGCCTGGTTAAAAGCCTGGATGTTCCGGGCTATATTACTGCCCTGGTTCACCATGTTCGTCCCGATGTTGTAGATAACCTTTATCTTTTTCTTAAGCACCTCTTCCGCCCAGAGATACACTGGTATCGACGTACCGGAGGTCCGTTGCGGCACAGGTATTTTAGGGAAAGACGGAACCGGCAGGCCAAGCCAGAACTGCCCGCCTGAAGATCCGCCGGGAATCCCGATGTTTCCGGTTGCCGCCTGGAGCGCCACGGCATACCTGCTGGTATCTTCTCCGTTTAAGGTCCTCTGTATCGAAAAACCCGGGAGGAGGGCGGCCGGCTTCGTAGTTCCGTAGCGCCGGGCAAGACCGGTAATCGTCTCTTCGTCGATGCCGCAGAAGGGGGATGCCCATGCGGGAGTTTTCGGGATTCCGTCTGCACGCCCCAGGATATACTGTTTCAGTTCTTCGAACCCGCTGGTGAAGCGCAGGAGATAATCCTGGTCCGCAAGATCTTCCCGTACCAGGGTGTAGAGGATTGCAGCCATAAAGGTCCGGTCTGAACCCGGGTTGATCGGTATCCATTCTGTGCCCAGGGTCCGGGCGGTACGTGTTTTTCTCGGGTCGATTACTATTACCGGAACACCCCGCTTTCGTGCGCGTTTTATGTAATACTCAAAACCGGTACCGAAACGGAGGGATGCTATATCAGCTCCCCAGAGCAGGATAAGCCGGGATTGTTCCAGCGTTTCCGGATCGAACCCGGTTGTCCTGGTTCCGTACATGTATGGCGTGGTAAATCCCAGGGCCTGGCAGGAGTAGCTGCCGTGAGTAACGGTGGCTCCGTAAAGGGTGAAAAGCCGGTTTCCCAGTACTGTTGTGTTGTGTACCGCTCCCCTGCATGAACCTGAACCGCTTAATGAAAGGACCGATTCAGGCCCTCCGGTATTCCTGGCTTTTTCCAGGTGGTCCGCCGCTATGTCCAAAGCTGTTTTCCAGGAAACAGGAGTAAATGTTCCGGATCCTCTTTCCCCCTTTCGAAGGAGAGGAGTACGGATCCTGTCCTCAGCATAGGTTGTATCCATGGCCCGAAACCCGCGGATACAACCGGAAAGGGATGGATGTCGTAACGGATTGTCTGTAATTTCCGAGATTTTTCCATTGTCAACATGAGCGATAAGAGGGCAGCCTCCCCCGCAGTCGCGGTTGCACGAAACAGGTATATCGGAATTCATAGGGCTGTATGGTATTCGATCCTTCACATCGTGACAACCATCACTGGAAAACAAACAGGAAGTCCTGGAACAGGAATTGATGTCGGTAGAAGTTGATCGCTAAAGAAAAAAATACCTGTAACTCGTTGTAATACAACAAATTACAGGTATCACGATTTGCCGCCGAACAGAATCGAACTGTTGACACGAGGATTTTCAGTCCTCTGCTCTACCGACTGAGCTACAGCGGCGTGTGAGGTAGTTATATACACAATACATAAAAAAATGTCAAGTTACCCCTCCCGAGATTCTGGAAAGCATAGTTCCGTTTTTTGCGGAAGTAAAGTAAAACTTTTGTTGTATAGTTAAAATGAAGCTAATATAATATATGTACGATATTAAAATCTGGAGTAATAATGAAACTTTCCATGAAATGGCTTCTTGGCGGCGTCCTCTTAGGTGCGGTCTTTCCGGTTGGAGCACTTTGTGTTGATTATTTTCTTATCAACGATCTGAAGACACCGTTTTTCTCACTATTTGTCAGCTCTCCTCTTCATTGGGTTATTGCAAGTGCTCCTCTTGTTTTAGGTATAGCCTTTTTCATGATAGGAAAAGGCAGGGAAAAAGTACTCGTATTGGTTGAGGAAACACGGAAAAAGAACCTGGAACTGGAAGACGAAACCGACGAGCAAAGGGAGCAGATCAATGAAATAATGGCTGAACTCACCCTTTATGTTAAGCAGCTTGAGGATATGAACAATCATATAAAGAACGCGACATGTCTGATTAACAGGGATTTCAGTATCGAATCCGGCTTTAATAATGTTTTTCTCGAGGTTTTCGGAAATAAAGAGTACTTTGAGTCTTCTGTGTTTGATACGGTTTTCTATTCCCTGGAAGGTGATGCAAAAACAGAGTTAAAGAACTTTTTCGAAGTCTGTTTTACTAATGAAACCTCATCCAATGAGATGCTCAATAATGCCAACCCCATTGCGGAGTTTAACTATATTGTTAACAGTGAAGGAAAGGTTGCGGAAAAGAATCTCGAATTTGAAATTGTAAGGATAAAGAATTCCAAGGGTAATATTGAGAAGCTGATGCTTGTTTTTACTGATAAAACATATGATAAAGAGCTTGAACAGGAGATTATTCAAAAAGAAGTACAGTTTAAAAACGATATGGAACTTATTACCTGTATTTTTCAACATGATCGGGATATTGTTCTTTCTTTTATCGATGAAATAAATGAAAGACTGAAAACCATTGAAAACAGTGTACAGCACCCTAAGGAGATACTCGGAGATGCAGAGCAAATAACGACGTTGATTTCAATTATACACTCCATTAAAGGGGAGGCGTTGACCCTCGATTTCACAGCTATAACACAGGCATCATCATCTTTTGAAGGTTTTCTTAAATCGGCAATGGAAATAGACAATACTCTCGAGATAAGCCTGGAACTTCTGGATCATTTTTCGAACCTGGAAAGAAGAGTACAGGAGCTGAATACTATCGCTAAGAAGCTGTTTTCTTTTTCAACGGAAGAGCAGTTGCGTTCATCCAATACTGTTACCGTGGATCTCGAGAAGTATAATGAGTTTAGAAATCATTTCACCGGCATTATTGACGATTTTCAGAAGGGAACCCTTGAGCCTAAGAGTTTGAAATCGTTTTTAAAAGAACTGGATAAACTAAACTGGAGGGATCTTTCCCTCCTTGAAAAAGAACTGGCCCTCGTATCGGAAAAATCAGCCGTTAAAAAAGTAAAAAAGATACAGTTCACAATGATGTACGATTTCCGGTATCTTCCGGTTGTGCCGTTTAAGTTGATCAGGGAGTCGCTTATTCATCTTATCAGGAATTCAGCAGTTCATGGTATAGAAAGCCCTGATGAAAGGCTGCGAAAAGAAAAAGACGAAACAGGAAAGATCAATATACATATATACTCAGAAAACGGGTTCTATAGAATCAGTTATATGGATGACGGTGCCGGTTTTAATATTGAGAAAATAAGGTCACGAATAATTGAAAAAAAACTGCTTGATCGCAATGAAGCTTACAGTATGAGTGATGATAAGCTCCTGGAATATATCTTTAAAGGCGATTTCAGCACGGTTGAAAAGACCGATGATATGGCAGGTGTTGGTTCGGGAATGTATACTGTGAAAAACAATATTACCAATTTCTTAAAAGGATCGATAGAAATAAAAAACAAGGAAGGAAACGGGATGGTTATGAATATTTCTTTTCCCGAATAACATGGAGGACGGCATATGTCAGAAATAATTGAAAAAGCGGTTGAGATTGCGGATGGAAACTACTGGCTTGGTTTTACCGATACGGATTCAGCATTCAGGACAAACGCTTACCTGATTAAAAACAAGGATGTCATGGCGCTGGTTGACGCCGGTTCCATTCATCATTTTAAAACTATTCATAAACAGGTTTCCGGGATTGCAAAACCGGAGAACATTAAATTCTTTATTCAGCACCATCAGGATCCTGACCTGTGTGCAAGTCTTCCCCTGTGGGAAGAAAAAATCGGCCCCCGGAAAATCATAGCGCACACAAAAGTCAATATATTGATATATCATTACGGGGTTAAGTCCGATCTTGTAAATATTGATCTCGAGGGCTGGGAATTGGACCTTGGAGGGCGGGTGTTAAAGTTTCTTTTCATGCCCTACATGCATTCTCCCGGAGAGATTATGACCTATGACACAAGTACAAAAGTGCTTTTCAGTGGAGATATTTTCGGAGGGTTATCCATGGACTGGAGTTTATACGCCAACGAAGATTATTTTGAAGCTATGGCCGCGTTTATGGAAAATTATATGCCTTCAAGTGAAATTGTACAAAACAATTTAAAAAAACTTGAAGGATTGGAGATTAAAACTATCTGCCCCCAGCATGGATCTATGATTCCTGAAGCGAAAGTCGCAGAGTGTATCGAGACGCTCAGGAATCTTGAGTGCGGAAGTTATTTATACGAGTAGGTGGAGGAACACATATGGGCAGTTATCAGGAAATATTTAATATTGTTTTAAAGCGTGAAGCTGCTTTACTTGGCAGAAGCATTGTTAAACCCCTTTTTCATGATTTCGGGATAAAAATTGATGATTCTTTTTCCGTATCCCATGATAACGATCTCTCCGTTGAAAAGCTTGAAGAGATCGTTAATCGTTTTAAAGACTCTTTCGGGTATATTGCGATACTTGTTATCAAGTTACCTATAAAAAGGATTGCCGCCAGGAATAAGCTTGTATTGCCTGGAAATATTTTCTAGGAGGATATTATGACAGCGCTTGTAGTGGATGATTCATTCATAATACGCAATATCCTGAAAAATGTACTTGAGGAAAGCAAGGCGGATTCTGGTGGAATAAGGGAAGCGAAAGACGGGGAAGAAGCGCTGCATATCCTCAACACGGAGACTATCGGGTTGCTTCTTGTTGACTGGAATATGCCGAAAATGAATGGCCTGGAACTGGTAAAAAAAGTGCGCGCTATGGATAAATACAAAGTACTTCCTATTATCATGGTTACTTCGGAAGCGGCTAAGTACAATGTCCTGGAGGCTGTTAAAGCCGGCGTAACCGATTATGTTATCAAGCCGATAAAGGGCACGGTATTGATAAAAAAAATAAATCAGTTTGTTGATATAGGATAAAAAAATGAAGGTAAAATACATCAATCCTTTCATACAAGCGGCTGTATCCGTTTTTAAGGATTTTGTTGGTGTTGATGTAAATCATAAAACTCCTTTTCTGTATAAAGAAAGCGATACCGAAGTGTCCTATGATATCTCGGGACTGATCGGCCTTGCCGGTGAAGTAACCGGCGTGGTTGTTGTGAGTATGCCGAAACTTACCGCTTTGAAGATGGTTTCGTACATAATAGGCAGCTAAATAAAGATTTTTGATGATAACATCATCGACTCGATCGGGGAGATAGTAAATATCATCGCGGGAAACGCGAAAAAGGGACTTGAGGAATTCAGGATCATAATTTCTCTGCCGTCTATCATAAAAGGACCTAACCACAAAATCGCCTGGATGAGCGGGGTCCCTGTAATATGCATACCTTTTGAATCGCAGTATGGTTCGTTTTATATATTTGTCAGTATGCGGGAAATCCTTACCTGAAATCGTCGATGCAAGGATAAATACACAGGTTCGCTGCACCAAAGCGATGGTGCAGCATGTCGGATTGACCAGTAAACGGATGCACTGGTATGATATTCCTATGAGCTGGAAAAAGAGGGGAATAGGCGAGTATCAGAACGAGAAACGCAGAGGTGCCGGGCACGATCTTGATTTTGACGGTTCCAACGATCTGCCGATTCTGCATCATAAGGACGAAGATCTTCGTCTGAAAAAAACCCGGGAGAAAAAGGGAAAGGATCCGGAAAAACCGGACGTCGGCGAACCCGGCCGGCTCAAGGAAAATGAACAATTCGTACATGGTCTCATTGAATCGGATACAGGCGATGCAGGATACAGGAAGGCTGCGAAGTTTCTCCTCCTTCTTGGGAAAGAGCAGGCTGCGAAAATCCTCAAACATTTTACTCCCGAAGAGATTGAGGGCATATCCCGGGAAATTGCGGTTATCAGAAAGATAGATAAGGAAGAGGCGGATGAACTCCTTAAAGAGTTCGGTCTTCTTCGGCAAAGTCCGGTCCCGAACCGGGGAGGAATGGCTGCAGCTGCGGAAATATTGTACACCACCTTCGGTAAAGAGAAAGGTGACGAACTCCTTAAAAGGGCCGTTCCTCACGGCGGCGGGAAACCCTTTGAATTTCTGAACGACCTTGAGTTCCATCAGATCCTGCAGATACTCAAGCATGAACCGACGGCAGTCATGGCCATTATCCTTCCTCATCTGCAGACATCACTTTCTGCCAAGATTTTAGAATCACTTTCTCCGGACCAGCAGAAGATCCTGATACCCCGTATCGCGAAACTTGATAAAATCGATAAAGATGTTCTTATCCGCATAGAAGATGCCCTCAAAGAAAAAATCCGTAAACAGGGGAAGGTGGTTACCGAGGAAGTGGACGGTACATCGGTACTTGCAGATATTCTCAAGCACATGACTATTTCTGAAGAGGATTCAATCCTCGGGTATATCGATGAGGTAGATCCTGAATTAAGCCGGGAGATCAAGGAAAAGTTATTTTCAGTGGATACGGTGCTCGATCTGGACGATCAGGACCTGCAGAAGGTTTTGAGGGATTTCGATGACCGGGAACTCTCCCTTGTTTTGAAAGGAAAGTCTGATGATTTTAAGGATAAGCTGCTTTCCAATGTGTCCGAGCGGCGCAAGTCAATGATCATGGAGGAGATCGAGTTTTCAGGTGCCGTCAAGAGGTCTGACGTGGAAAAAGCTACGAAGGAGTTTCTGCGATACCTGCAGAATATGGTGGATGAAGGAAAAATAGTTCTTAAACGGGGAAATGAGTATTATATTTAATACATCGTTAGTGGAGGAGTAGATTCGTTGTATTCAGTTTCCGTTGCGTACCTGTTATGGTTTCTTTCAGTTTTCGGCATGTTCGGTTTCCATAGGTTCTATATCGGAAAGATTGGAACCGGGCTTCTTTGGGTTTTTACCGGTGGTTTTTTTATGTTCGGTTCTGTCTATGACTTTTTAACCCTGCCAAGGCAGGTGGAGGAAGCGAACATCTTAGCGCACTACCGGAGATCACTTTACAACCGGGACAGGCTGGTTGGGCCGCCGCAGCGGAGAGCCCCTGGGGGGATTAAAGGGGAGTCCCTGGAGAGAGTCATTTTAAAAACAGCGAAGGAGAATAGTGGCATCACCTCTGCTTCCGAGGTTGCTCTGGAAGGGGATATCCCCCTGGAAACCGCAAAAAAATACCTGGAAAAGCTTGTGCACGACGGATTCGCCGATATCAAGGTAACAAAGTCCGGTGCCATCGTGTACCTGTTCCCCGAATTAGCCGGTCCGGGTATCCATGAGAATCTGGAGAATTTCTGATTGACAATCCCGACATCCATACATAGTATCAGTACCCATGACAGCGAACGAACTGAGACGGAAATACATCGAATTTTTTCTGACGAAGGAGCACAAAGAGATCAGGGGAAAGTCCCTTATCCCGGAAAATGATCCCACTGTTTTGTTTACAACCGCCGGGATGCATCCCCTGGTGCCATATATACTGGGGGAACCTCACCCGGCAGGGAAGAGACTGGTCAATTTCCAGAAGTGCATACGAACCGGGGACATCGAAGCAGTAGGGGATCCTCATCATCTTACGTTTTTTGAAATGCTGGGGAACTGGTCTTTAGGGGATTATTTCAAAGAAGAAGCGATTCGGATGAGTTACGAATTCCTCACTTCCGGCGAATGGCTGGGACTGTCTGCGGATGTACTCTCTGTAACCGTGTTTGCAGGGGACCTTCCCGGCGCAGAGGGAGAACCTGTGCCGCCGGATGAAGAATCTGCGGCTGTCTGGCGTTCCCTGGGGATACCCGATGATCGTATCTATTTTCTTCCACGATCGGACAACTGGTGGGGTCCGGCAGGAGCAACAGGACCATGCGGCCCGGACACGGAGATGTTTATCGACACCGGGAGGGAGCCCTGCGGTACCGGGTGCCGTCCCGGATGCCATTGCGGAAAATATTTTGAGATCTGGAACGATGTATTCATGCAGTACAACAAGAACGCAGATGGAACCTATGTTCCCCTGAAGAGGACCTGCGTGGATACCGGTATGGGCATCGAGCGGACCGCGGCTGTCCTTCAGAGGAAAACATCGGTGTACGAAACTGAAATGTTTGTTCCCCTCATCCAGGTCATTGAAGAATTGTCAGGCGTCATGCTGGGAGCGAGTGATGACCTGGATATTTCTATCCGTATTGTTTCGGACCACATCCGTACCGCTGCTTTTATCCTGGGCGATGAAAAGGGGGTAAAGCCGTCGAATCTGGGGCAGGGATATATCCTCCGGAGGCTCATCAGAAGAGCTATCCGCCATGGCAGAAAACTCGGAGTTAAAGGGTCGCTTCTGCTCAAACCGGCGGAGCGGGTTGTGGAAATATACCACTCGACGTACCCTGAATTGAAGCAGAATGTACAGGTCATTCTGGAGGAACTGGCTGCAGAAGAACAGCGCTTTGTAAAGACCCTGAAACACGGGGAAATTGAATTCGAAAAGCTGCTGCCGAATCTGCTTAAGAATCCGAAAAAGATTATTCCCGGCAGGGTTGCCTTTAAACTGTACGACACCTATGGGTTCCCCATAGAGATAACCGAAGAGCTCGCCAGGGAGCACGGGTTTACCGTGGACCGGGAAGGGTTTCAGCAGGCTTTCGAGAAGCACCAGGAACTCTCGAAGCAAGGCGCCGACAAGAGCTTCAAGGGGGGCCTGGCGGATCATTCGGAGATGACTACCCGTCTCCACACTGCGACCCATCTTCTTCACCAGGCCCTGCGCATGGTACTGGGGGATCACGTTCAGCAGAAGGGAAGTAATATCACTCCCGAGCGGCTCAGGTTCGATTTCTCCCACCCGGAAAAGATGACTCCCGAACAAATCAAAAAGGTAGAAGAAATCGTCAATGACCAGATTAAGGGAGATCTGCCGGTATCCATGGAGATAATGTCTATAACCGAGGCGAAAGATGCGGGTGCCCTTGCATTCTTCGGAGACAAGTACGATGAACAGGTCAAGGTGTATACCGTCGACGGTTTTTCAAAAGAAGTGTGTGGAGGTCCCCACGTGGAACACACAGGTGCCCTGGGACGGTTTCACATAAAGAAAGAACAGTCCTCCTCTTCAGGGATAAGAAGGATCCGGGCGGTATTAGAATAGTCTATTTCGGAGGGTCACTACCGCCGAGCTGGCCGCAGGCGCCCTGTATCCCCCGTCCCCGGGAATACCGCTGTACCACCGGGAGTCCCCTGGTTTCCAGTTCCTCTTTAAAGCGGCGAATCTTCCTGTTGTCCGGTGCGGCAAGGTGCGGGTTCCCTGCGGGATTACAGGGAATCAGGTTAACCGAGACTTTAAGACCCCGGGAAAAACGGGCAACCAGTCCCGGGTCTTCCGGTCTGTCGTTCCAACCTGCAATGAGTACATATTCCAGGGTAATCCTCCGGTTGCGCAGTTGCTGGTAATACACTAAAGATTCTTTGAGACCTGCCAGGGAGGTGTGTCCTATCCGGGGCATGAGTTCCGATCTTACCTGGTCGTCACCGCTGTTGAGTGAAACTGCAAGATCCGTCCCCGGTCCGGTGTCTGCAAGATCCCTGATTCCTTCAGTGATCCCGCAGGTGGAGATGGTCATCTTTCTCAAGCCGATATTATGAGCATCAGGGTGATGGAGGATGACAACCGCCTTCCGTACCTGTTCCAGATTATGGAGGGGTTCTCCCATTCCCATAAACACGATATTAGAGATACGGTCCTGAATGTCACGTAAATAGAGAAACTGCTCGACAATTTCTGAAGCGTGGAGATTTCTGCCGGGACCGAGGGTCCCGGTTTTACAGAAGATGCACCCCATGGCGCACCCTGCCTGTGTAGAAAGGCACGCCGTATACCGTTCATTTCGATCCGTGAGAAGTACTGCTTCCACACTGGGGCCGTCGTGCAGCTGGATTTGTATTTTCTCTGTTCCGTCGGTGCCGGAGAAGGTTTCCTTCAGGGTAGAGGAACGGATTAGGTACTGATCTTCAAGGATTTCCCGTATTGTTTTCGGAAGTACGGTTATAGAAGAAAAAGAGGAGATTCCTTTCTGAATTGCCTGAAACAACTGTTTACCACGGTAGGATGGTTCCCCCGGGATAAGAGTATTCAGTTCGTCCGGGAGCATACCCGTTGGGAAATTATTCATCTTTGCATCAAGGAACCGGGCAGGTCTTATCAGTTAACCTGACGGATCTGCTCGATCATATCCGAAACGTACATGTTCCGCATACCCAACTTCTGGTAATCCATAAGCGTTTCCAGGGCTTTGGCCTTTTTCCCGAGGTTGAGGTAACAATCTGCAATTTCCGTATACAGCCGGTGATTCTTTTGATCATTCTTCATCAGACCGAATAACGATTCGATGGCTTCCTCGAAATTCCCCCTCTTTTTGTTGATGAGTGCGAGACCAAGTATTGCATACACATCGAATTCAATATTAAGAGCGGCCTTGTAGTACTGTTCAGCCTTGTCGTACATACCCATGTCCATGTATGAATCACCTTCCCTGGTAAGAATAACCTTGTTGTTCGGATCGATTTCCAGAATCTTATGCCAGTACTCCAGGGCCTTCTCCGGTTGATTGAGGCCCCTGTGACAGTCGGCCATTCCGAAAAGAGCGTAGAAATTTTTCGGCTCCATTTCCAGGGCTTTTCCAAAGTAGTAGAGCCCCTGCTCAAACGTTTTCAGTTTCCGATGGCAGTTCCCCAACGAGGTGAGAACCCGGATATCCACGTTCTCCTTATGTACTTCCAGCATCCGTTCCCAGTATTTTAAGGCCTCAGAATATTCCCGGAAGTCGTAGTGCAGGTGACCCAGCCCGATAAGGGCGTATGCATTGTCGGACTCCATCTCCAGAACCCGCAGGTACACCTCTTTTGATTTCTTGAAATCTTTTACCTTGCGATACGCGTCTGCAACACGGGTAAGCACGGTAACGTTGCTGTCGTCGTGGTCTAAATATCGTTCCCAGATTTTAATTGCCTGGCTGAACAGGCGCAGGGCTTTATAGCAGTCAGCAAGGCCGAAGAGGGCATAGTTGTTCCCTTCATGGTGGAGCAGGCATTCCTGGTAGTACTTGATAGCTTCACGGAAATTTCGTTTTTTACGCGCTATATCTCCCAGCCCGACAAGGGCATAATTATTGGTATCATCGAACTCGATAATCTCCTGGAAACACTCTTCTGATTCACTCAGGAGATTTTCTTTGAGATATTGATATCCCCGTTTGGAAAGCTCTGATATCTTTTTAAGCTCTTCCTGTTCTTCAGACGGCCGGTCCGGATCTTCTGTATCCATGGTATCCACTTCCTGATTTAAGGTTGTATTACTCATATTTTTAATTCCTTTTCTTCTTTCAACCACAATTGTATTACTACTGCCATCTTCCCGATGAGCATCTCTTTTTTATCCTGCGCCGGAGCAAGAATATACATCCTGAACGCCTCCAGCACCTCATTATTCTGATAATGATAGTCACCTATTCGTATGATCCCATCGGTATAACCGGTTGTGAGGAAGATACGTTTTGCTTTTTCGAATTCCTTCTTATTAAACAGCTCGTTGCCTTTTCGGTTAAGCGCAGCTTTTTGTTCAATTGTAAGATCGGTATTTTTTTTACTGCCGACTTTAAGGAATCCTTCCCCTGGAATCTTTTTTAATATATCATACCTCTTCATAACTGTTTTTGTATTCTTTTATTAGTATATATTTTTTCTCGGATAAATTCAATCTGCTTTGCTACTGTGTTCCTCCTTGATTCCAATTCTTCAAAATAATTATTCTTTTCATATCAACGTAAGTAAAAGAGATACAATCTTGATATGCATTAAAGTTGATATGTTAATTTACAGAATACCTTTCGTGGACCGGATTCCTCCTCTGTGTTCCGCTGGTGTATATGCAGTGAAGATTGCTTTTCCTAATGCTTTGAACAAGGCCTCCGCCATGTGATGGCTGTTTTGTCCATATCTGATATTAGCGTGGAGTGTTATCCCGGCTCTGTTTACAAGGGCGAAAAGAAATTCCCTGAGAAGGAATATATCAAAATCCCCGGCGCTGGTCTGAGGAAAATCCGCATTATAAACGAGAAAGGGCCGTTCACATACGTCGATCACTACTTCTGCCAGGCTGTCATCCATGGGAATAACAGAGTGGCCGAAACGTGTGAGAGGTCCTGATTTTTTTGCAATGGATTTAAGAACATCTCCCAGTACAAGTGCGGTATCTTCCACCAGGTGGTGAGGATCTACCTGGACATCCCCCACGGCATGTACGTTTAAACTGAAATGACCGTGGAATGCCATGGCTGTAAGAAGGTGATTGAAAAAAGGCAGATCAGTAGCAACAGAAACAGTGGGATTATGCAGGAAAGAGAGGATTACCGTAACTTCTGTTTCTTTTGTCCTGCGGGTCTTACGGGCTATTCTGTCTTCCACGTTCTGCATCTCCAATACGCTTCGGTAAAGGGTAAATATGGTTACCCGCAGTGTACAGTATGCTGGTTTTGCAATCAAGAGTACTTCTATTTCTTCCGGTACCCGTAAAAAAAAATAATCTGTAACAGATAGAGTGAAAAACAGTGATAAATGGGATAGTTTTGGTTAGGAGAGGGATTAATGTTACCTGAATGGCTGGAAGAAGAATCGGAAACGGAAGAACAGAAGGATAAAAAAGAAAAAAAGAGGAAGTTTCCTGAAACGTCAGGGATCGAAGAGGTTCGCTCCCTGGAAGAGCGCCTTAAACGCTGGTTCGACTGGATCGATCGCTGATCTTGTTCCTCACATAGAACGATACTGTTGAACCCCCATATACCCGTCTGTCCGTACAATGGAGATAAGAAATATCTTGTTCCAGTGTTTCTGAAGACGGGTGATGGATCATCACCGTTGATCCGTTACTGCACAGCCTGCTTTCGGCAACATACGTAAGAAGGTCTTGTTTTTTCCTGTACCCAAAAGGGGGGTCGAGAAAGATATACCCGAACTGCATCGTTTCCCGGGTTTTGATAAACCGTTCTGCCGTCATACACAGCAGCCGGATATCGGATGTTACAAAGGAAATATTCTTAAGCAGAACCGGTTTTTTCCCGTAATCTTTTTCTACCAGGACGACCGGTTCCGCACCCCTGGAAGCTGCCTCGATTCCGATGACACCGGATCCGCTGAACAGATCGAGAAAGGGAGCTCCTGAAATATCCTGCAGGATTGCAAAAACAGACTCTCTCATCCGGTCCATGGCAGGCCGGATTATTCCTTTCGGACAGATAATGTTTCTGCCTCTGTACACTCCTCCTGTAATACGCATTTCTGTGGTTTATCAGCCTCCTTCGAGTATGTTGTCGAAAAGCGGCGGAACATTCAGTAAAATACTCCGTATAACACAGTGTTCAGGGAGCAGCAGCCCCGGGTCTTTTTTTAAAATGGCGAAGGCATCCTCTTTAGCCGTCTTAAGGAGTTCAAAGTCGGATATGATCTCGGCTATACGCAGCCGGAAATAACCGGACTGCCGGGTTCCGATAATATCTCCCGGGCCGCGCAGTTTCAGGTCTTCTTCGGCTATGGCAAACCCGTCACTGTTCTCTTTCATGATTTTAAGCCGTTCTTTTGCATCATCCGTAAGGGATGCACTGTATATGAGAAATGCATAGGACTGATCAGCTCCCCTGCCGACACGGCCGCGGAGCTGATGGAGTGCGGAAAGACCGAATCTGTCGGCATGCTCGATAATCATACAGGTTGCGTTCGGTACATCAACCCCTACCTCGACAACAGATGTCGCTACGAGGATCTGTATAGTACCGTCGACGAACCGGGCCATGGTCTGCTCTTTGTCTGCTTCGTCGATCTTCGAGTGGATGAGTCCCGAGGTAAAAGCGGGAAATATCGCATTCGAAATTTCCTGGTACATGGTTTCGGTATCTTTTAGATCCAGCTTTTCCGACTGCTGGATAAGGGGATACACAAAATAGGCCTGGTGCCCTTTTTCCAGTTCTCTCCGTACCCTTTCATACACTTTGCCCTCGTTACCCTGGGCGGCAAGGTGAGTGTGAACCCTTTTACGGCCTTTCGGCATGGTTTTGATAGTTGAAACTTCTATATCACCGAAAAGGGTCAAAGCCATCGTTCTGGGGATCGGGGTGGCAGTCATCATAAGGAGATCCGGTACACTTCCTTTTTCCATCACGGCCATCCGCTGGAGAACACCGAAACGCTGCTGTTCGTCAACGATGACGAACCCGAGGGAATTGAACCGGACGTCCCGGGCAAAAAGAGCGTGAGTGCCGATGCACATGTCCACCTCGCCTTTTTTAAGGGACTTCAAAAGCTGGGTCCTTCCTTCACGGTCGATGCTGCTGGTCAGATATGCGATCCTTACCCCGAGAGGTGAAAGGAGCCTGGACGCGTTCTCAGCATGCTGACGGGCGAGAAGTTCAGTTGGTGCCATGAATGCCACCTGTGTACCGGATTCTATGCACAGCAGGGCGGTCATGAATGCCACCAGGGTTTTCCCGCATCCAACGTCCCCCTGCAGGAGCCTGAGCATCGACCGGCTGGAGGAAAGATCCTCCTGGATTTCCTGTAACACCGTTGTCTGGTCCCGGGTCAGTTCAAAGGGCAGTCTCCGGATGAACTGCTTCAGCAGGGTATCCGGCAAGGTCCGTTGATTTCTTGAAAACGTCTTTCTCATGTTTGACCGTCTTCCGATGGTGATCTGGAGATAGAAGAGTTCTTCATATTTCAGTGTACGGACTGCCTGTTCCATCCGGAGCCAGTCCCTGGGATTGTGTATTTCCTGCAATGCCTCATGTTTTGGAAGGAGGCCGTACCGGATTCTCAGTTCCTCCGGCAGTTCGTCTTCGATATATCTCCCGAACTCTTCGATTCCTTTTTGTACCGCTTTTCGGACAAGGGCCTGGGTAAGGTTTCCGGAAAGGGGATAAATGGGCAGAATGCGGCGAAAAAGCTTCGGCTCTTCGGAATAAGGTTCGAATTCAAATGCTGAGCTCTGGAGTTCACCGTAACGGAAGGAAAACTTCCCGTGGAGATACACCTTTGCTCCGGGTACCAAGGTAGCGGCAAGAAAATTCCTGCCGAAACAGACAAGAAACGCTTCTCCGGTATCGTCTGCAACCCGCACTTTCAGGGTCTTATTCTTTCCCCAGCCGAAAAAAACATGATCGACTACGGTGACCACCGTGTTTATCCTCCGGATTGCATCCGGCTTAAGGATATCCGGATAAAAGGGTTCTGTTCCGATTCTGTCTTCGTATCCCCTGGGAAAGTGATAAAGCAGGTCCGAAACAGTGTGGATCTGCAGGGCTGCAAAATCCCCGGCAGCAACTGGTCCAACCCCCGGAAGAATTCGAACAGGCTGCCCTATCTCCTTCAGGAACATTAAAAGGGCAGATTCCGCAGTAACAGTATCAGAACATTCATAAGAATCCTTCCCACGATAGATAGAATCAGGATGGAAATTCCGGTTATCAGCAGTTCCGCCTGATAGGAAAGGGGTTTTCGTGCATGGATGATGGATCTGATCTTCTCGACCACGGGATTGATGATGTAATCCAGTGTCTGCCACAGGGGTGAAACGGAAGCGCTGGATATCATCAGGCTCAGGAGTCGAATAAGGATGATAACGAAAAGGAAGGTGAGGAGGAAGGATAGAGCAGACCATCCCGCTGCAACGATAAGGGAAAGAACTATCCCCAAGGTTATCCTGCCCAGGGTTGCAAGAGTGCGGAAAATGTTCTGGACAACGACGAGTACCAGTATGGCTACGAGAGGGGAAAAATCGATCCGTGCAGTTTTAAGCCGGGCAAACCGCCGGAAGTAGTTCAGGTACGGATCGGTTATCCTGCAAAGAATCTCGTAGGGTCGTCCTAACGATGCTCCACGGAACCATGTAAGCAGGATCCGGATAAACAGAATGATCATATATACTGAAATCAGGCTGCTGATAAATCTCATTAACCCTGTAAAGGCCATATTAACTCCTCCATACTTCCTTGATGTGTGGTATGCCCAGAAGACGCTCCATTACTGTATCGTCCGGGGCCACGGTGATCTGCGAGGATGCCCGAATTACCACCTCGTGATCGTTTCGGGAATCCATCATGTGAATAAACACGGAACATTTCCCCTTATGTTCAATCAGAATTGATCGTACGTTTAAAAGTTCCTCTATTTCGTGGGCGGCTCCGATAAATCTGATATGAAACTCCGACGGTTCGGAGCCTTCGACCCTATCCGGTTCTGAAGCTTCGTCCACGAGTATCTTGGGATCCCCCCGTTTGGTATCCACCCTGCCTTTGATCCCGATAACGGCCCCGTCAGTAACGAGATGCTGGAACTGGTCCCACACATCAGGAAAAAAGACAAGTTCGATGGAACCGGTGAAATCTTCGAGAACTGCGAAGCACATGGTCCTGCCTGTCTTTGTCTGGATTGTTTTCAGACTCCTTATCATACCGATGAGGGTATATGCCTTTTCCGGAACTGCTCTCTCGGGGTTTGAGAGGTCGAGGCTGACTGCTTTTCCCATGATATCCCGGTATTTATCCAGGGGATGACCGGAAAAGTAAAATCCCAGGTTTTCTTTTTCATAACCAAGACGCTGAAGTTCCTGCCAGTCGGGGATTTCCTCCAGGACAACCGTATCTGCAGACGCTGTATCTTCTCCGTCGAAGAGGGATACCTGCCCGATGGATTCATCTTCCTTCCGTCTGTTTGCAATTTCAATCAGCCTGTCCAGATTGTGCATCAGTTTAGCCCGGTTTTTTTCCAGGTTGTCGAACAGCCCTGACTGTATGAGTGCTTCTAAGACTTTGTGATTCACCGTCCGCAGATCGACCCGTAAGAGAAAATCGAACAGGGAATCGAACGGCCCGTCTGCGGTTCTCCGGGATATGATTTCATCCACAGCACCGGATCCGACATTCTTTATCGCCATAAGACCGTAGATGATTTTCCCCTGGAAAACGCTGAAGGTCTTCTCAGACAGATTGATGTCAGGAGGAAGTATCTCGATTCCCATGCCCCTGGTTTCGGAAATATACTGGGCAAGCTTGTCTGAAGAGTTGATCTCGTTTGTCAGGTTCGCAGCCATAAACTCGGAAGGAAAATTAGCCTTCAGATACGCCGTTTTATAGGCGAGAATACTGTAGGCAGCAGCATGGGATTTGTTGAAACCGTATCCTGCGAAGGGTATGAGCAGTTCGAATATCCGTTCAGCTTCCTTTTTGGAATACCCTTTGGAAACGGTTCCCTTAAGGAATGCGATTTTTTGTTCCGCCATTTCCTTTTCTTTTTTTTTCCCCATCGCCCGGCGCAGGATATCCGCCTGCCCGAGGGTGAATCCTGCGACGATCCGGGCGATTTCCATAACCTGTTCCTGGTATACGATAACACCGTAGGTCTCTTTCAGGACCGTCTCCAGTTCGGCAAGCGGGTAGGTGATATGGGTCTTCCCCAGTTTCGAATCGATGAACTGATCGATATTATCCATAGGTCCCGGACGGTAGAGGGCGTTCAAGGCTATCAGGTCTTCGATCTTGGTAGGCTTCGCACGTTTCAGAATTGTCTGCATGCCGGAACTTTCGAATTGGAAGATACAGGTGCTCTTGCCTTCACCCAGCATTTCGAAGGTCCCCAGGTCATCATCCGGAACAGCTTCAATATCGAAGTCCGGGATCCGTTTCCGTACCAGGTCCTCGGTGTTCTTTATCAGGGTGAGTGTTTTCAAACCGAGGAAATCCATCTTTACCAGGCCGCAGTCTTCCAGAAGCTCCATGGTATACTGGGTGGAAATAGAACCGGTTTTCGGGTCCCGGTAAAGGGGAACATAGTTAGTGAGATCCTGTTTTCCAATGACAATACCCGCCGCATGGGTGGATGCGTGACGGTTTAATCCCTCCAGCCGTAACCCTGTATCGAGAAGCTCCCGGTATACTCCTCCGCGTTCGTCCAGTTCCTTCAGTTTCGGTTCTGTTTCCAGCGCTCCGGAAAGTGTTATTTTTGGGCCTGTAGGTACCAGCTTGGCAATGGTGTCCGCTTCTGCATAAGGTATATCCAGTACCCTTGCGACGTCCCGGATTACCGCCTTGGCCTTAAGGGTGCCGAAGGTAATAATCTGGCTGACCCGTTCTTTTCCATACTTTTCCGTTACATAATCGATCACTTTCTGCCTTCGTTCGTAGCAAAAATCAATGTCGAAATCAGGCATGGATACCCTTTCCGGGTTGAGAAAACGTTCAAAGAGGAGGCCGTACTTAATGGGGTCGATATCTGTAATGCTGAGAGAATAGGCGACTATGGACCCTGCGCCGGAGCCGCGGCCGGGACCCACGGGAATACCGGCCTCACGGGCAAAATGGATGAAGTCCCAGACGATGAGGAAGTATCCTGTAAAGCCCATGGAAGTGATGATATCCAGTTCGTAATCCATCCGTTTTTTAAGCTGATCTGAAACGGCTGGGTACCTCCGGTGCAGTCCTTCGTACGACAGGTGTCGAAGGTACTCTTCAGGTGAAGAAAACTGATCAGGAATGGCGTAGTCCGGCAGGAGAGGACCGGGCATCGGGATTTCCAGGCTGCACTGCTCTGCAATACCAAGAGAGTTGGTAAGGGCTTCAGGGATATCACGAAAGAGGATTTCCATTTCGGCCTGGCTTTTCAGATAAAATTCCTGGGGGCCGAAGCTGAGCCGTTTCTGTTCATCTTTCTTTTTATTCATACCGATGCAGAGGAGAATATCCTGTGCGTTGGCGTCTGCTTTTTCCGTGTAGTGACTATCGTTCGTTGCAACCAGGGGGATCCCCGTTCTTTTAGCGATTTCGCATAGTCCTCGGTTTGCCTTTTTCTGATCCTCCAGGCCGTGGTCCTGAAGCTCAAGATAAAAACTGCCGTCTCCAAAGATGTCCCGGTAGTAGAGGGCCGCCTTTTCAGCCTCTTCCTTCTGGCCCCGTATGATCAGGCTGGGAATCTCACCGACGATACAGGCGGACAGGCATATGAGTCCCCTGGTATGGGACTCCAGGAGCTCTTTATCGATCCTCGGTTTATAATAAAATCCTTCTGTGTACCCTTTGGAACTTAAGCGTATCAGGTTCTGATATCCCGTGTGATCCCGGGCCAGGAGGATGAGATGGTGGTACTTGTTTCCTTTTTCAGTACCCGATTTTGTATAACGGGAGCCCGGGGCAACGTAAAACTCACACCCGATAACCGGGTTAATGCCGTGTTCCCTGCATTCATTGTAAAATTTTAATGCGCC
>JAJSAL010000097.1 GCA_024274705.1 Spirochaetota bacterium | reverse complement strand
TTGAACATAATGCACCTCTTATTTTCTAATAGTAGTGATATAACTCTTAAACTTTCAATACCCCGAGGGTCTATAATTTTTACGGCAATGTTAGCGCTGTTGCTCTTTTTACCGATAAGTACGGGAAGAAGAGGACGGCAGTCGCCGTCGTCATGATGGAACACGGCAATATCATAACTTTTCACAAGATCTATTGCCCGCGCAGTCGGTTCCTTGTAAAATTCTTCGAAGATACCCGGGCTGGTAATCAAGCCGTGCCGGCTTCCCCAGTCATCGGTTACCTGGGAAACGAAAATGAGTTCCCCGGCTTAAGGGCCCGCCGTTCAGCCCTATCCAGGGAGATGTATCATGTTTTCCTTCTTCGATGCTTAAGTATTCACACATCATTTCCTGGATTTCAGGAGTTGCCCGGAAATCGGTCGGGATCCGGTCTGTCTGACGATGGCGTAAGGATGCTTCGATCCGTTCCTTTCTTGTCATGACCAGTCCTTTTGGAGAATGATATGCTGGATTATACCGGAGATTCGTTACTAATACATTGCTGAAGGTAGACGATTTTTATCCTTATTCGTCATTTTAACAATCAATTCGGTCCATACCGCAGTAAATAGTGTAATATGAATCACCTGATCAAGGAAATATTCCTGCACCGCATCTTCTGAAAGGACGGCATTTTCCTTCCCTTGCACAACTCCGGTTTCTCCTCTACGCTTATTCCCGGTCAGGTCCCGGAGGCGACATGAAATTCCTCGCCGATTTTCACATTCATTCCCACTTTTCCATTGCAACGAGCAAACACCTCGTGCCGGAACACCTGGATGCCTGGGCGAGGATCAAGGGACTTTCAGTTATCGGCACCGGGGATGTCACCCATCCCGGGTGGCTCCGGGAACTGGAAGAAAAGCTGGTTCCGGCTGAAGAAGGGCTCTACCGGCTGAAAGATGAGTACCGCCTGCCGGAGACCTCCTTCCCGGGGGTGCTGGCCGCAAGGAGCCCCATCCGTGAACCCCGGTTTGTCCTTACCGGGGAGGTGAGCAGCATCTATAAAAAGAACGGGAAGGTCCGGAAGGTTCACAGCCTGGTGTTCATGCCCGGTTTCGAAGCCGTTCGGAACCTGCAGTTCCGGCTTGAAAGGATCGGGAACATCACCTCCGACGGGCGGCCCATCCTCGGCCTGGATGCAAAGGACCTGCTGGAAATATGCCTTAAGGTGTCGGACCGCTCATTCTTTATTCCCGCCCACATCTGGACCCCCTGGTTTTCCGTGCTGGGAGCCAAATCCGGATTCGATACCATGGAAGAGTGTTTCGAGGACCTGACGGACCACATTCACGCGGTAGAGACCGGTCTCTCTTCAGACCCGCCGATGAACTGGATGTGCAGCTTCCTTGACCGGTTTACCATCATCTCCAATTCCGATGCCCACTCACCGGAAAAACTGGCCCGGGAGGCGAACCTGTTCGATACGACCGTAAGCTATCCCGCGATCAGGACGGCTATGAAAAACGGCAGGTCCGGCGGTTTCAGAGGCACCGTGGAGTTTTTCCCGGAAGAGGGAAAGTACCACTACGACGGTCACCGGAAATGCCGGGTCCGGTTGGATCCTCTTACAACCCTGGAATCCCGGGAGTTTTGTCCGGTGTGCGGAAAAAAAGTCACCGCCGGGGTCTTAAGCCGGGTTGCCCGCCTCTCCGACAGGGACAGTCCGGAAGAAAGAGATGAACGCTTTCCCTTTCACGCCCTGGTACCCCTTAAGGAGGTGCTTTCGGAAATCTTAGGTACAGGACCGAATTCGAAAAAAGTTGCAGAGCAGTACCAGAGCCTGGTTGCACAGGGAGGGAGCGAGCTGGAAATTCTCTTAGAGCGTTCTATTGGGGATATCGAAACCATAGGAGACGAGGTGATTGCCGAAGGAATACGGAGGATGCGGGCCAGGGAAGTGTTTATCGAGGAGGGATACGACGGGGAGTTCGGCAGGATCAGGGTGTTTGGTGAAAACGAGGTCCCGGCGGGAAGACGGAGGGATGTACTCTTCCCCGAAAGTGGAACCGGGGAAGGAGAAACAACTGTCCCCCGGCGGAGGCCCCTTATCAGCTTCGATCTGACCGGGTACGGAGAAAAAGCTCGTGCCGCCGCCCGGAAACACTCCGGGCCTGACGGAGAAGGCATGGGAGAACTGTTTATCCGGATGGACTTAAGCGATGAACAGATGAAAGCTGTAATGCATCCCTCGGGTCCCCAGGTTATTATCGCCGGACCTGGCTCCTGAAGCTGCGGAGGAGGTAGCGAAATACGAACACTTCCTGGCTGAACACAATCTCCTCGATTTTGAAGATCTTATTGCCGAACCGCTGCGGATTCTCCGGGAAGACAGGCAAACCGCCGGGGAGATCCGGTCCCG
>JAJSAL010000096.1 GCA_024274705.1 Spirochaetota bacterium | reverse complement strand
TTCAGTAGACGGCCCGTCGAAAGCGATGTCGGGACCATAGGCAAGCTCGTAGCCGGGATTCTCCAGCCACTCCAGGGTGGTCTGTTCGATGGTGTCTTCGGTTATGCGGGTCATATCATCCATATCTCCTCGGCATATTCGGTTGATGGCTCGCGAGTTGCTGGATATTGGTGGCTTTAATGTGCCTGGCCGGGTTCTGTCCCACCGCTAATTCCTTAAAATGCTTTTCACCACATTTTATTTTGGCACCTTCTATATGCTGAAGGTCGTCCCACCAGTTGCTGCCTTTAGTTTCTACTTCGTTGGCTTCCGGGTCTTCAGCATAGAGCTTCTCGAACTCGGCACGGACACAATAGTTCTAGTCCAATTCTTCGTAGGGCAGAGCATGGGGAACAAAGCAGATCGTCGGACCGGCCTTTCTTACGGCGCAGGTCGGAGTTACCCTGGATGAAGGCCTGGGTATTGTTGAAAAATCGTGCTGTTTCATCATTTGTCATTTACCGCTTCGGCCTCCTCTCTAATCTGATCGTACACCTCTTTAAGCAGGTGCTTGCTCACGGCTTCGCGGAAGCGATCCTCGTTCATGAACTTTGCGGTGATCTCTTCGTTCTGATCCATCCGGTCGATGAACAAACCCTCGAGAGCCTTGCTGAATACGTAGTCGAAGTTTTCCATCGTGTTCGCCATTGCTGCCTGGCGCAACTCGCCGTCCGCGATGGCATCCTCCCTGATGGACTCGAAGAAAAGTTGGTCGCCGGGTTTGAATTCCGTTCCGAAGCGTTCGTTCAGAATGTCGATGAGCTTTGATAGCTCAATTTCGTCACTGTGCGGCGCACCCGTCCCGACGTCGGTCGGTCCGGATACCGGCTCTTGTTTGCCCGCCTCCAGCATGATCGATCCTTCGCTGATTTTCTGGAGCCGGTAATACTTCAAAGCAATGTCGTCATCGAAGTTGTAAACCGGGCCCCGGTCACCTTTGGGTAGTTTTGTCAGGAGTAGCCGTATATAGGAGTATAACTTCTCCAGATCCGAATCCTGAAATGGAATAACCTGGGCCATGAAACCGTACAGGTTGCGGAAGGCAACCAGTTCCTTGCGGAACTCTTCCCGCACATCCTCCTCCAACTGCGTAAACCTGCCGACTGCGGGGTCGATACAAGCGTTCATGCGGGCGTGGTCTGCAGCGGTCTGGTTGCGTTTCGGCTTGTAGAATACTTTGCAGAATTCCTCAACTTCAACTTTATGGTAAACCTGATGCTCGTCGAGTTTCGCCTGTAGTTCATAGAGCTGTTGAGCTTCGGCCTGCTCGCCGATGGATGTCTGTTCGTAAAAGGGCTGGAATGCTTCCCGAATATCGTCGGCCTCATTCACAAAGTCGAGGACAAATGTATCTTCCTTGCCGGGGGCGGTACGGTTCAACCGGGACAGCGTTTGGACTGCCTGGATGCCTGCGAGCCTCTTATCCACGTACATCGTGTGCAGGAGTGGCTGATCAAAACCGGTCTGGTACTTTTCGGCGACAAGAAGAACCTGGTATTCATCCGTTCCGAATCGTTTGGGCAGTTCCTTTTCTTTGATCCGTTTGCCCTTGCTGTCCACATTCATGCCGGTTTCGGTGTATTCCATCCCCGGCGCGTCCGGGTCCACAACGGTTCCTGAAAATGCCACCAGAGTCCTGATCCCGTGATATTTTTTTTCAGCGATGTATTTATCGAATGCCTGCTTGTATTTCACTGCGTGAAGCCGACTTGAAGTGACCACCATAGCTTTGGCCTTACCGCCGATACGGTGCATCGTGAAATGCCGGAAATGTTCGACCATGACTTCAGTCTTTTGCGCGATATTGTGCGGGTGCAAACTCATGAATCTTGCAAGTGCCCGAGCCGCTTTTCGTTTGTCCACCCTGGGATCGTCTTCGATGGACTTGATGAGCCGGTAGTAACTCTTATAGGTTGTGTAGTTCTTGAGCACATCCAGGATGAAACCCTCGTCGATGGCCTGCCGCATACTGTACAGATGGAAGGGCTGCGGTTTGCCGCCTGCCTGTCCGGCAGACAGGTCACCTCCCGGCTGACCGAACACTTCCAGCGTTTTGTATTTGGGCGTAGCGGTGAAGGCAAAAAAGCTGATGTTGGGCTGCTTCCCCCGTTTGAGCATCGTCTTGACGATTTCTTCCTCATGATCCGGTAGCCCATGTTCCTCGCCGTACTTGGCGGCTTCTTCCCGGACATAGGCTTCCGAAAGGACGCCTTTCATCTCGGTGGCCGTCTCACCGCCCTGGGAGCTATGGGCTTCGTCGATAATGACGGCGTATTTTCGTTTTTCGAGGCTGCCCATCTTCTCAGTGGCGTAGGGGAACTTCTGCAAGGTGGTGATAATGATGGGAACCATCGTCGATAGCGCGTCGGCAAGTTGTGCCGAGTCGGCGTCGATCTTCTGCACCACTCCCTGCTTATGTTCAAACTGATAGATGGTGTTTTGCAACTGCTGATCCAGTACCACCCTGTCAGTTACCACGATGACCGAATCGTAAACTTTTTCGTCCTTGTCGTTGTAAAGCGTGGCCAGGCGGTGAGCGAGCCACGCAATAGAGTTGGACTTACCGCTTCCGGCGGAGTGCTGGACGAGATAATTGTTTCCCGTTCCGTTCGGTCGCGCATGGTCCACCACCTTCCGTACGCAGTCGAGTTGGTGGTAGCGGGGGAATATCATCGTTTCCCGTTTCACGCGCCTACCGCCGAGTTTTTTCTCCTCGATCTGAAGGTGGATGAACCTCGCCAGGATGTCGAGGAAACTGTGGCGTTCCAGAACCTGTTCCCAAAGATAAGCGGTTTTGTAGCCACCGGGGTTGTCCGGATTACCTGCGCCTCCGCCGCACCCTCGATTGAATGGCAGAAAGCAGGTATTCTTTCCCGAAAGGCGCGTTGTCATGTAGACCTCGTCCGTATCGACCGCGAAATGGACGAGGGTGCGTTTTTTGAATTGGAAAATCAAGTCAGACGGATCTCGGTCATTCTTGTATTGGTGGATGGCATTGCGCCAGGTTTGGCCGGTCATCGCATTCTTGAGTTCCACCGTGACGACTGGGATTCCGTTCAAAGCCAGCGTTACATCGAGCGTATTTCCGTGCTTCGAGGAATAGCGCAATTGTCGGATCACGCTCAGCTGGTTGGCCGCATAAAGCGCCTGAGTATCGGGATTCATGCCGCTGGCCGGAGCGAAGTAGGCAACACGGAACAGTTTCCCGAAACATTTGAAGCCATGCCGCAAAACCGCAAGACAGCCTTCGTGCTCTGAATCCAGAGCGCGGCAAAGATCGTCAAGGAGCGTCGCTTCGGCCTTGTCTTTTTGTATGCCCTCCAGGTATTCCCATTCCCTGGGCTGTGTCTTCTTGATGAAGGCCAAAACGTCTTGAGTAAAGAGCCCCCGCTCCGGATCGAAGGAGTCGCGGTCGGTCTTCTGATAGCCGCCTGTTGTTGTCAGGTGGTGTTCTATGGCGGTTTCGAAAGCTTGTTCTGTGTGTTGTTTCATAATACGGCCTTTTTTATTTCTGCAACCACATCTGGGTTTTCCCTGTCCGTTTCCCATTTGGCAGGATTATCCGCTATATATTTCCTGATTCGGTTCAATTCCGGTTCATCACGGATAGTATGTTCGTAATAATTGCGTTGCCATAATTTCACGCCGGGGGTGCGGCGCATTTCGTTGATGCGTTTGGTCACGGCGGATTTGAATGACCGGGTGATTGTCGGGATTGAACCGGAAACGGGTTTGCCGAAACGTTCCACCGTAGGGGCACGGCGCGCCGTGCCCCTACACACGACAATCACGATTCCATGAAAATGGTTCGGCATTACGACAAATTCATCCAATTCGATTTCGTCGCGCATTTCCGCCGTTTTTGTCCATTCGCCCGCAACAATATGTCCATATTCATTTAACCGCATTTTTCCACCCACCACATTCTCAAACAAACATTCCCGCCCCTGCACACAAACCGTCACAAAATATGCCCCGGCCTGTGAATAATCGTATCCCCGCAATCGAATGGAACGACGGTTTTTCATTGTCCCTCCCCTCGCACATCAATCTTTCCCGTCACCGCCGCCGAAATGAGTGCCGTGCGGTATTCGCGGAGTTTTTCGATACTTTCATGAACTTTGGCTGTTAGTGCATCAATTCGTCCCGTCTCCCGGTCAAGGAACGCGGCGATGGCGCGTTGTTCGTCGATGGGCGGTACAGGGAACAGTCCGTTATCAATCCAGTATTTTCCCAAGCCGTACCGAGTGATTCCGGTTGCGGCCACTCTGAATTGATCGTTGATTCCCCGAGAACAAAAAGACCAGAACAAATATTTGCCATCAATCCGTTCGAAGTTTGGGCGAATCTGCGCAAGATGGTAGCCACAGAGGATTTTATCGTGGTTTCCAGTCACGTATGCGGGAACAGCGATATCATCCCACGCTTCGGAATCTTTTGTTATGAGGACATCGCCCTCATGCAACTGGAACTTTCGAATTTCCGATTGAGTCGCCGTAGCTTCCATCAGTTCAAGAGCCGCTGTAATGAACTCGTTGTAGTAGACATCCACGTAGTTGCAGAGACGAACCGGCTCTTCGCCCTCGACTGTATTCTTGTCGACATTGCTGAACTGCACTGACGAAATGTGCTTCAGCTTCTCAATATCCCAATGCTCCGGAATCTTCTCCAGCCATTCGATGCCGGAATCTATATACGCCGGGTAGGTTGCCTGCTTGCTGGTTTGTGTGACGGCTTTCGTCATTCCGTTACCCCTGCCTGCCGCACCGCTCCTACCTGTGCCTCGTCCTGCACGGCAGACAGGTCGCTCTGCGGCGCAGGCAGGTCCGGCAACTCCTTTTTCTTTTCATTTTCTATATAGCCGCGCGCGGTCCGGATGGCTTGACGCAAGCGCTTTTCCAGTATCTCACGGGGGGGCAGTTCGGTAATATACTCAGCTACCCGCATCCTTCCCCGGTCCATTTTCAGCAGGCGGATCTGTTCGGATGATTTTCCAGCGCAGAGAATCAGGCCGAGCGGTTCGTTCTCGCCCTCCTGTATCTCGTTTTCTTCCAGCCATCGCAGGTAGAGTTCCATTTGGCCCTTGTACTCGGCCTTGAAACGGCCTATTTTCAGGTCTATTACAAAGAGACTGCGCAGACGCCGGTGATAGAACAGAAGGTCGATCCAATAGTCCTGCCCGTCGATTACTATCTGTTTCTGCCTCTCAATGAAGGCGAAGTCCGCTCCCATCTCCTTCAGAAACATCTCGATTTCACGAAGGATGGCATTTTCCAGATCCTTCTCGCTATACGAGTCGGCCAGGCCCAGTTGCCGCAGGATAACCGGGTCATGAAATACCATATCCGGAGTCATCTGATCTTCGCTCCTAAGTCGCTCCAATTCCCGGCGGATGGTCTTTTCGGGCTTCTTGCTCAGGGCTGAACGCTCGTAGAGCATGCTACTGATTTTGTCCTTCAGTGTCCTGGTGCTCCATCGCTCGACGCGGCACATCTGGGTGTAAAACTCTCGTTGCAATGTGCCGTCCAGGTACATCAGTGTTCGTAGATGTGTCCAGGATAATTGTCTACTCAGTGCGTGGACAATCTCCTCTTCGGAATAGACCTGGGCAAAACGGACCATGTGGAAAATGTTGGCGCGCGAGAAGCCTCTTCCGTATTCGGAACTTAATTGTCTACTCAGCGCGTCGACAATCCGCTTTCCATACTCCCCTCGCTCCTCGTCCAGCACCTCACGCCAGATGCGTTGTCCCAGGCGCCAGTTGAGCATGGTGATTTCAATATTTACAGCAACCGCCACGCGGGTATGGGCTTTATCGATCAAGCCCCTCAAGTCGTTAAGCAGATCGGCAGGTACAACGATATCGGAGGTGGATTCAGTAACCGCTTTCGCCATGCTGAGAGGTTTACGTCTGGCTTTTGTGGAGCCTTTCTTTTGGAAACTCATTCCGCCACCCCTGCCTGCCGCGCCGCTCCTACCTATGCCTCGTCCTGCACGGCAGACAGGTCGCTATGCGGCGCAGGCAGGTACGCGAGCATATCGGCGATGTCTTTCTCAATCTTTTTTAGGTCGGCCTCGATTTCGTCCAGCGGCCGTGGAGGCGTGTACTTGTAGAAGTAGCGGTTGAAGTTGATCTCGTAGCCTATTTTGGTCTTGCTGTGATCAATCCAGGCACCCGTCTGCCTTTCAAAAGATTTCAGTTTTTTTTCGTCATATTGTTTTTTCAGCCATTCCCGTCCTTTTCCGCTTTTCAGGTATTTTTCCCTCCGAACAGCTTCCTCTCTTGATTTGAAACTTTCCCAGTGAATCGGTTTAATTGGGAGGTTCTTAGACGTCCAACTTACTTCTCCGCGCTTATGTTCCACAAGCCTTTTGGGGAAATCATTGGTTTGCCCCTTGTAGAAAGAACCATCAGCGCATTTCAAAACGTAGATACAGTGCTCTCCTGAGCATGGCATTGCGGCGGGCAGGTCCGGTACGTGAGGAAGTACCTCACGCTTCATGTATTCGTCCACGTCCTCCTTGAGCGGCACGTTCTCGTAATCACGCAATTCCGGATCAGGATCCGGATTCCCCTTGGCGCCTGCCTGCCGGAGTCCCGGCGCAGGCAGGTCCGTACAGATGTCCGCCGTCTCGTCCCGCTCGGCCAGAGCTATGAGAATGGCTTTAAAAAGCGCAGCGGGGACCTTGATTTTGACTTCCTTGAAGGCGCCCTTCATCATTCCCGCGAATTCGTCCCGGTTTTTGATCACGCCTGCCTGCGCCGTGCCTTGCGCGGCAGGCAGGCCCTTCGGCGCAAGACCATCCAATGCGGAGAGGATCGCCTTTTGAAGTCTCAGCCCCTCAGCGATCTCGGCTTGGGCGGCCTTGGAGTTCTTGCGCTTCTTGCTGAAGGCCAGTCTGATGAAGGCTTTAGTTGCCTGAAGTCGCGCGATACGCTCCTTGTCCACGGCGAAGTTGAGCCGCAAAGGGCGTTCGACTGTGATACGCCTGTAACCGAAATCCTCGTTGTCAAAGAGACGCACGTGCTCGCCGTCTTCAAGCGCCCCGTACAGCCGTGTGATATCGTCGCGTTGGTCGTCGCAAACTTCGTGGCGTTTGTTACCGAGGGACTTGCGCATTTTCTTAAAGAACGCGGTCCCATCCACCAGTTGAATCTTACCCTTGCGGCCTGGTTCTTTTCGATTGGTGATGATCCAAAGGTATGTGTAGATGCCCGTGTTATAGAAAAGCTGGTCCGGCAGTGCGACAATGGCTTCGAGCCAGTCGTTCTCGATAATCCAGCGGCGGATTTCGCTCTCCCCCGACCCGGCCGCCCCGGTGAAGAGAGGCGATCCGTTAAATACGATGGCCAGGCGCGTGCCGCCTTCTTCCGGTGACTTCATCTTGCTGATCATGTGTAGAAGAAAGAGAAGTGATCCGTCATTGATGCGTGGCAGCCCGGCGCCGAAACGGCACCCGAACCCCTGCTCCTCATGCTCGCGTTTGATAAAATCGGCTTCCGGCTTCCATTCCACGCCGAAGGGTGGGTTCGCCAGCATGTAGTCGAACTGTTTTCCAGCGAAGTGGTCATTGGTGAAGCTGTCGCCGAAGGCGATGTGGTCAATGTTCTGGCCCTTAATCATCATGTCCGAACCACAGACGGCAAAGGACTGGTCATTGTAGTCCTGGCCGAAGGCTTCAAGCCGCGCATCCGGGTTCAACTCGCGGGAGGTACTCCTCGGCAACCGACAGCATGCCGCCGGTGCCGCAGGCAGGGTCGAAGAGGGTTTTCACGATACCCTTCGTGGTCAGCACGTCTTCATCCGGCATGAAAATAAGGTTCACCATGAGTCTGATCACTTCGCGCGGCGTGAAGTGGTCCCCGGCCTCTTCGTTTGATGCCTCGTTGAACTTCCGGATCAATTCTTCGAATATGTAGCCCATTTCGATATTGGATACGGAGTCAGGATGCAGGTCGATCTCACAGAACTTCGAGACAATCAGGAAGAGCCTGTCGGCCTTGTCGAGTTTGGCAATCTGCTCTTCAAAACCAAAGTGCTCGATGATTTTCATCGCGCGTGTGGAAAAGCCCTTGATGTAATTGGTCAGGTTGGCAGCCATGTTATTCGGATCGCCCTTGAGCTTCTCGAAGGTGTAACGGCTGGTGTTGTAGAAAGGCACTCCCGAGGCTCGAATCAATTTTGCGTCAAGAACGCCTTTGCCCTTAGCGCCCCATTTCTTATTCGCTGACAGTACCTTTTCCTTGGTCGGCTCCAGCACGCAGTCGAGGCGTCGCAAGACGGTCAAAGGAAGCATGACATCCTTGTACTGGTTTGGGCGGTATGGCCCGCGCAACAGGTCGGCGACTGACCAGATGAAATTGACTTTTTCGCCGAAATTATTCATGTCTACTCCTAGTCTTAGCCGCCTTCCGATCCAACAAATGGGCACAACCGTCGGGATAGGATCCGATATCCAGATCGAATCGCTTGTTGTTTCCGTTCTTTCTACTCATTCAGACTTATCATGTCTCGCTTTGTCCGACGCGCCACCGGCCCTTACCCACTCGTCCACCTCTGAAAGCTTGAATCGAAAAAGCCTCCCGAGGCGATGGGCCGGTAAACCCATCTTATCTATCCAGCGATATACGGAGTCTTTATTCACGCCCAGATGCGCAGCCACATCTTCGACGCCGACCCATCGTTCTTCAGTTGCCATTTCCTTCCTCTTCACCAATTGTCGGTCGAATACCTATGAACACCAATCATACAGGAAGAAGCATAAAGGAATCATCCTCGCCTTCCGCCTGCCTTTACCCGCCTGCGGCTTAAGATCGCGTCCCCCTGGGACACCAGCATGGCCGCGAACATCAGGGAGCACCCCAGCACCCCTCGGGGAGTGAGGGTTTCCCCCAGGATGAGTATCCCTCCCAGAACTGCGAACACCCCTTCCATACTGAGAATAATCGCAGCATGTGCCGGATGGGCGTTTCTCTGGGCGACCACCTGAAGGGTGTAGGCTATGCCTACTGAACAGACGCCCCCGTAGAGCAGGGGAAGCCATGCGGCGAGGATATTCCGGACCTCCATCGTTTCTGTAAAGCCTGCAGCAACAAGGCTGAAGGCGGCACAGAACAGGTATTGTACAAAAGAGAGTTTTACCGGGTTGATAATCTTCGAATACCGGGAAATCAGCAGAACATGGCCGGCCCAAAACACGGCGCCGATGAGGGTTAGAAGGTCTCCCGGTTCTATGGTAAATTTGCTGGTTATCGAAAGGAAGTATAGTCCGGCAGCAGCGAGCATCACCCCAAGCCACCGTCCCTTGCCGGTTTTATGCCGGAAAAACACCCCCGCCAGGGGAACGATAACCACGTAGAGACCGGTTATGAATCCGGATTTCCCCGCAGTTGTGGAGAGCAGCCCCACCTGCTGCAGGGAAGCTGCTGCGAAGATAAATAGACCCGAGAACAGGCCGGGGAGAAGAAGAGAGGGAGATTTTCCGGTTCCTCCACCTTCGCTATCCGCTGATCTCCTGCCAAAAAGCATAACAGGTACAAGGGCCACCGCGCCGAGGATAAAGCGCACGCCGTTGAAGGTAAAGGGACCTACATATTCCATGCCTGCCCGCTGGGCCGTAAAGGCGAATCCCCATATTGCAGCTGTAAGGATGAGAAGGAGGTCGTTTTGTAACGTTTTTCCGGTTATTCCATCCATAAGAGTATCTTACTGAACCTAAACGTGGTATATTGTTCAACGAAGAAAGAAAGAACTGCAACCCGGTGCAGACCGGTGCTGTCTTTATAATATCACTTATAGAAGGAAACCAAATGAAAATAGCCCTGATATCTCCCTTACGGAATGCGGACCGCAGAAAACCGAAAGGAATCTTTATGCCCCAGTTATCCCTTCATCTCATAGCCGGGCTTACTCCGGAAGAACACGAAGTACACACCATAGAAGAAGAAAGAGAGTCCATCGATTTTAACGAGTGGTATGATTTGGTAGGAATCAGCTGCATGACATCAAACGCACCCAGGGCATACGAACTGGCCAAGGGATTTCGGGAACGGGGTGCAAAAGTGGTGTTAGGGGGAATCCACCCTTCCATCATGCCGGAAGAAGCCATCCAGCACGCAGATGCCGTTGTCATCGGCGAGGCGGAAGGCGTGTGGGAAGATGTGCTTAAGGACGTCCAGGCGGACAAACTCCGGAAAACCTACAGGAAAGACAACCCTACTCTGGACAGGTACATACCCGTACGATATCCGAAAAAAAGCAGGAAACGGATCCTCAGCATCATTCCGGTTATGACTACCAAGGGGTGCCCCTACAACTGCGAATTCTGCAGTGTTCACACGATTTACGGCAGGAAGATCCGTCACATACCGGTCCGGAATGTTGTCCGCTATATCCGGGAAACGCCGGGTAAATTATATATGTTCTTAGATGATAATATCGTTGGTGATGTCCGGTATGCCCGGGAACTGTTCACAGCTTTAAAACCGCTTAAGATCAAGTGGGTGGGTCAGGCTTCTGTTTCCCTGGCAAAAAACGTGGACCTGATCAGGATGGCGGTACAGAGCGGCTGTTTCGGACTCTTTTTCGGGGTGGAAACCGTTACAACCGCCCAGGCTGAAAAGATGACGAAATCTCACAACAATCTGAAAGATACGGAAGAAGCGATCAAGAGAATCGCCGACCTGGGAATCCACTTCCATCCTTCCATGATCCTGGGCTTCGATGACGATACGAAAGGTATCTTCGAAGAAACCCTGGAGTTTCTCTATCGGAACAAAATAAGTACTGCGTCCATGAATGTCCTCACACCCTACCCGGGAACGGAAATATTCAAGCAGTTCGCAGAAGAGGACCGCCTCATCACCCGGAATTGGCGCCATTACAACCACAATACCCCGGTATACAAGCCGAAGCAGATGTCTCCCAGGGAACTCTACGAAGGCAGGCTCTGGGCAGTCAAAGAATTCTCCAAGTTTTCTTCTGTTTTGAAGCGCCTTCCTTACCATCTCCATGTGGCCATTTATCACATGATGGTAAACAGAGCGTGTCTCCAGGCTATACAGATTGAAATAGATAATTTTCCCACCGTCTCCAAAGAACTGTATGCTGTGTAACTGATTTCAGCTTCGGTTCTCCATTATCGAGTACGAAATCTTCCAGGCCGGCGAATCCGGTTGGCCCACTAAACACCCCACACACCGCGCTGGCACGGCTCCGGATGCCCGCCGGATTGTAATTATTACCGATTCTGTTGACATTGTACAGATAACATGATATAATAAACTTAACTAAGCCTAACTTATGTAAGGTGAACTACATAACAAGGGAACTGTATGACACTATCTTCGGTACGCTCCGGTGACACCATCATTATATCCGATATCTTCGACAAATGCGCTGAAATCAAAGCAATCCGTTTCGGTATCCAACGGGGAGCCAGGGTACGGTGTATTTACAATACCCGGCGCGGTCCTATAATTCTGGGAAAGGAAAACCAGGAAATCGCCCTGGGTAGAGGACTGGCTGAAAAAATACTTGTAACCAGGGAAAGAGGATAGAACCGCACCATGGATTGCTGCGACATCAAAAGTTCCATCGGTTCCTCTGTGAAAGGGAAAAAACTGGTACTGGCTGGTAACCCGAATGTGGGTAAATCGATCTTTTTTCATGCCTTAACGGGAAGTTACGTAACCGTGTCAAATTATCCAGGCACCACCCTGGACATCAACAGGGGAACCTTCGGAAAATATATCGTATCCGACACCACCGGAGTGTACGGCGTCTCTTCTTTCAATGACGAGGAGAGGATTGCCAGGGATGAAATAATATCCGCCGACTGTATCGTGAATGTGGTGGACTCGTGCAGGCTGGAACGGGACCTGTTCCTCACCCTGCAGATCATCGATATGGGAAAACCCGTCATCCTCGCCCTCAACATGATGGACGAGGCGGAAAAGGCCAGCCTGTCACTGGATATCCAAAGGTTGGAGTCGGAACTCGGCATTCCCGTGATACCCACGGCAGCGGTTCACCGGAAGGGGCTTCAACAGGTCAAGTCGGAAGTGGTTAATGCCAGGGCCGGGAGAAGCACCCTTTCCTGCACGGCGGAGCTGAAACGGCTTGAAGAAAAAACCGGAAGCAGGGCAAGCGCCCTCCTCATTCTCGAAGGCGACACGGAAACAGCTGAGAAATACGGGTTAGCCCCAATGGGAATGAGGGACACTATCTACCGTGAGAGGCGGCAGCGGGTCGATTCGATTGTAGAGGCTGTTGTTTCCCGAACGGGCACAACGGAAAAACATTTAGGGACGGTCATCGGGGGGCTCATGGTCCGGCCTCTTACAGGCATACCGATTCTGCTGGGGCTCTTCTACCTGTTGTACCAGTTTATCGGCGTTTTTATAGCCCAGACAGTGGTGGGCTTTACCGAAGGCACCCTCATGGGTGAGTGGTATGAGCCCCTGGTGCGAACCGGCATCGAAAAAGTTTTTTCAGAGGGCACCATACCCTGGAGTTATCTCTCCGGGGAGTTCGGCCTGCTGACGATGACGGTAACCTACCTTATCGGTCTGCTCCTTCCCCTGGTGGTCGGGTTTTACTTTTTCCTGGCCCTCCTGGAAGATTCCGGGGCCCTCCCAAGGATCGCGGTACTTACCGACAGGAGCCTTACCTCCCTGGGCCTTAACGGGAAGGCTGTCATTCCCATGATTCTCGGTTTCGGGTGTGTTACCATGGCAACGATTACTACCCGCCTTCTGGACTCTTCGCGGGAGAAATTTATCGCGGTGTTCCTCCTTGGTCTCACCATCCCCTGTTCCGCACAGCTCGGGGTAATAGCCGGACTTATCGCACCCCTGGGGCTTACGTACTTCCTGGTGTACGGAGCAATCATCCTGACCCTCTATATTCTGCTGGGGACCCTTCTCAACAGGGTGCTTCCAGGCTCTTCATCGGACCTGTTTATCGATCTTCCGCCCTTACGGTTTCCCGGGATCGGGAATGTACTCAGAAAAACCGGGCTCAAATCCATCGGATTTATCAAGGAAGCCGGAATCATCTTTCTCATCGGTTCCGCTGTTATTACCACCCTTCAGCTTACCGGGGCCCTAACCTGGCTGCAGCGGGGGCTGCGGCCGATAACCGAAAACTTTCTAGGACTTCCCGGCGAAGCTTCCAGAGCGTTCCTCATGGGTATCGTACGCCGGGACTTCGGTGCTGCCGGCCTGTACGATCTGGCCATGACACCGGTTCAGACCCTGACGGCCCTGGTGGTGATTACCCTGTTCGTTCCGTGTATCGCTGCCATGATGATCATGATCAAAGAACGGAACTGGAAACAGGCCGTGGTCATCTGGGCCGGGAGCTGGATTATCGCCTTCCTGGTAGGGGGAGCAATCAACGGGGTCACGTCATGGCTGTAACAGCAGAAAAAGGGCAGAGCAACGCGGATACTATCCGGGTAACCTGCAGCAGGTGCGGATATACATTTACTTTCGATGGTATTCCCGCATGCCCTAGATGCACAGAACCGGTCTACTCATTCTGCAGCAACTGTAAAGGCTGCTCCCTGAAGCACTGACGGGAACAGAACAAGAATACCCCTCCCATCAGTATCCATCATCTTCATCAGCGGTTTCAGCCGGACATGGTTTCCCGGGGATCTACCTCTTCCAGAACCTCCGGGTAAAGAGGACCAGGATCGTGTACAGCTCCAGTCTGCCCAGGGCCATGATGAAACTCAAAAACCACTTCACATAATCTGGCATGTACCCGTAATTCAGGGTCGGCCCGATTCTGCCGAAACCGGGACCGATGTTGCCCAGGGTCACAAGGGCGGTGGAAAATGAGGTAACAATGTCATTTCCTGCAGTTGCCACTACGAAAGTCGTCAGCAGAAGCATCAGTAAATAGAGAAAGAAAAATCCTGAAATAACATAGAGAATGTCCTTTTTTACAGATACACCGTTCATCCGGATATTGAACACACCCCTGGGATGGATAAGGTATTTCAGCTCATTCACACCCAGCTTGAACAGGGTAACGATCCGCATCACCTTGATCCCTCCGCCGGTGGACCCCGATGAACCGCCGATAAACATCAGGAGGAAGAGGACGATCTTCGAAACCTCGGGCCACGCATCGAAATCCGTGGTGGCGTAACCGGTGGTGGTGAGAATGGAAGCGGCCTGGAACCCGGCGTACCGGAGGCTGGTACCGAAAGATCCATACACTCCGCTCCGGTACAGGTTGATCCCGATGATCACCATAGCCGCGATGAAAATTCCCAGATAGGCCTTCAGTTCCGAATTTCTCCGGATGGTACGCAGGTTGCCCATAAGGAGTTTGTGATAGAGAATAAAATTCACACCCGCCAGGATCATAAACACGGTAATAACGATGTGAATGTAAGATGACTGGTAATAACCGACGCTGGCATTCTTCGGGGAGAATCCCCCGGTTGCCAGGGTACCGAAGGTGTGGGTAACGGCATCGAACAGGTCCATACCGCCGAACATGAGAAGGACTGTCTGAACCCCGGTCATACCGAGATAGATGAACCAGAGGATTTTCGCCGTTTCAGTGATGCGGGGGGCAACCTTATCCACAGTCGGGCCCGGAGCCTCCGCCTTTACCAGCTGAAATCCTCCGGTACCGATTAGCGGGAATATGGCTACCGTGAGCACCACGATTCCCATACCGCCCAGCCAGTGGGTAAGGGACCGCCAGAACAGGATCGAACGGGGCAGGGATTGAATTTCAGAAAGGATCGATGCCCCGGTAGTAGTAAAGCCGGATATCGTTTCAAAATAAGCGTCTGTATAGCCTGGAATAACCCGGGAGAGAAAAAACGGCAGCGCCCCTGTTGCGGCGGCACCGAACCATGTGAGGGTCACGAAGAGGAATCCCCCTTTGACAGAGAGGGCCCTGTTTGCACGGTTTACGGTCAGCAGTTTGATGATGATGAAAATACCCACATTGATGCCGATGGGAATGAGAAACGGGGAAATCATCTCCCCTTCCCCGTAGAGGAGAGCGACAACAACAGGGAGGATCATAAAAAAAGAGAGGATCAAGAGGAACGTTGCAAAAACACTTAAGACAACACTAATTCTCATACACGCTGATCGAACAGTTTATCCAGTTTTTTTATCGATTCTTTTTTTGTGATGAGTACGATGTGGTCTCCAAAAGCTATGGTATATCCGCCGTAGGGAATGATGTTTTCATTATCGTGAGTGATGAACATGATCAGCGTATCCTTAGGGAGTTTCAGTTCCGAAATCTTTTTCCCTACAAAGGCACACCCCTCTTCACAGGAAATCTCTATGATTTCCAGTTTGCCTCCTGAAATGGCATGTACATTTTTAACATTCCCCCGCCGGACATATTTCAGAACGGAGTTGACCACACTGTTGTTCAGACTGATGGTGGTGTCCACGTTAAGGTTCGCCGCTATATGGAGAAAATTATTCTTGCTTACCAGTACAACGGTACGGTTTATACCAAGTGATTTGGCATACAGCGATGTAATAAGGTTCAATTCCTGGTTCCCTGTTACAGCAATAAGGAGATCATAATTAAGGAGCTCCCCGTCCTCCAGAATACCCTCCTCGGAAATATCCCCGTGGATAACCAGTGCGTCAGGGAACTTTTCCGACAGGTTTTTGCAGACGGCATAATCGCTGTCGATAATCACCACGGTTCTCTTCTGCCTGGACGGCAGGAGCCGTTTCAGGAGTTTCCGGATCATCCTTTCCTTTATCCCGGTGAATCCATCCATGAGCTTGTCCGCCACATGCCGGCCGATCCTTCCGCCGCCGACGATGATAATCTTTTTAAGGTCCACCCGCTGTTTACCCGCCCAGGTGAATATCGCTTCCAGTGTATCCGGGTTACCGATGAGATAGAGGGTATCCCTTTGTTCGATCACGGTACTTCCCGACGGAATAAGGTAGTCTGATTCCCTTAAGATTACGGCAATAATAAAATCCAGCTCCAGGGTCTGCTTGATCTCCTTTACCGTTTTCCCCGCAAAAGAATACTCGCCGGTAGCCTTAATAGTTCTCATCTGATAGGAACTGTCCTGAAAATACATAATGTCCGAGGTCGCCCCGTGTTCAACGGAACGGATAATCGCCCGGGCAGTTTCAATTTCCGGGTTTACCACGTAATCGATTCCTAAGAAGGGCGTCTCGGATATCTTGGAGTATGAATAATCAATGTTACGGACCCGGGCAATTTTGAAAGGCACCGAAAATTCACTAGACACCATACCGCAGGCAATCATATTCAGTTCGTCCGATTCTGTTACGGCAATAAAAAAATTGGCATCCTGGATCCCCGCGGAAAGGAGCGTTTCCGGGTTGTTGGCTTCACCGTGAATAACCATGCAGTCCAGGGTATTCATGGCGAGCTTCACTTTCTCCGAATCCCGGTCTATTAGTACAACATCTTTGTTTTCATCGATAAGCTGCCGGGCAATCTGAATTCCTACATTCCCGGCACCCATAATGATAATTTTCATACTGTCCCGGCCCTATGGTATACGAGGTTCGGCAGAAAGTGAAGTGCCGGCAGCGGGAGGTTTTTTTCAGCGGATATCGGCAGATATCAGTGTCCACCGGATGTTTTTTTCCTTTTACCTCTCCGTCGTATCGTAGTATATTCATTGTCATGGGTGATGAAACAATTATTTTTTCTCTGAACCAGGCCGGAAAGCGGTATGGGACCAGGACAGTATTCAGCGATATCAATTTGAGTTTTTTCTTAGGCGCGAAGATCGGCATTATCGGTGCCAACGGGTCAGGAAAGACGACCCTTTTGAAGATCATGGCAGGCCTGGACACCCAGTTCGATGGAGAACGGGTGATGTCCGACGAAGTCTCCGTAGGGTACCTTCCCCAGGAACCGGAACTGACCCCCGGGAAGACAGTACTGGAAGTGGTCAGCGAAGGTGCAGGTGAAGTTACCGCTCTCCTTGCCGAATTTGAAGAAATCAGCGCAAAGTTCGCAGAACCCATGGAAGACGACGAAATGTCGGCCCTCTTAGAGCGCCAGGGGGACGTGCAGGAACGGATAGAAACGCTGGACGGGTGGAACCTGGAATCCCGGCTGGAACTGGCTATGGAAGCCCTGCGGTGTCCGCCGGAAGACACGAAGGTGGATGTCCTTTCCGGGGGTGAGCGCAGAAGGACCGCCCTGTGCAGGCTCCTCCTGTCCCGGCCGGAAGTGCTCCTCCTGGACGAACCGACGAACCACCTGGACACGGAGACCGTTGCATGGCTGGAGCACTACCTCCGCGATTATCCCGGAACGGTGATCATCGTCACCCACGACCGGTATTTCCTGGACAACGTGACCGGGTGGATCCTGGAACTGGACCGGGGAAAGGGGATCCCCTGGAAGGGCAACTATGCCTCCTGGCTTGCCCAGAAGGAGGAACGACTCCGCCTGGAAGGGAAAGCAGAATCCAGGAGGCTTAAAACCCTGGAAAAGGAACTCGCCTGGGTACGTCAGGCAGTTCCCCAGAGACGGCTTCTCTCCAAGGCTCGCCTTTCATCTCTGGAATCCTTAAGAGAACGGAAGGCCCAGGACGAAGCACGGGAACTGGACCTGTGGATTCCGCCGGGGCCGAGGCTGGGCGATATCGTGGCGGAAGGGAAAGGACTTTCCAAGGGATTCGACGACCGCCTTCTCTTCGAAAACTTAAATTTCTCGGTTCCTCCCGGAGCTATCGTAGGCGTTGTCGGTCCCAACGGAGCCGGTAAAACGACCCTTTTCCGGATGCTTGCCGGCGAAGACACACCGGACAGCGGGGAGCTCAAGGTTGGAGATACTGTGAAGCTTGTGTGGGCGGACCAGCTTCGGGAACGGCTGGACCCCTCTCTTTCCGTGTGGCAGCAGATTTCAGGAGGCCGGGAGATGATCTCCCTGGGAGGACGGGAAATCAACTCCCGGGCATGGCTGGGGCGGTTCGGTTTCAGCGGTACGGACCAGCAGAAGAAGGTAGGCAACCTCTCCGGAGGAGAGCGGAACAGGCTGAACCTGGCCCTGGTGCTCCAGGAAGAGGGGAACCTCCTCCTCCTGGACGAACCTACCAACGACATGGACGTAGCCACCATCCGGGGACTCGAAGAGGCCCTGGAAGCATTCCCGGGAAGCGCCGTAGTCATTTCTCACGACAGGTGGTTCCTGGACAGGGTGGCAACTCACATGCTGGCCTTTGAAAACGAAGGCAGGGTGTACTGGTATCCCGGAGGATGGTCCGAATACGACGAGGACCGGCACCGCCGGATGGGCGCTGCGGCTGATATTCCCAAGCGGATCAAGTACAGGAAACTGACCCGGGAATAGAAGCTCCCTGTCAGAGCCGTTCTATCTCTTCCCTGGCGATTCGACACCAGCGGACCGCATTCTCCTTGCCGCCGCCTAAGGTATTGTTGTCTTTCATGATAACTTCCACATGACAACCTTTAAGGATCTCCAGGTCCCTCCGCAGTTCCGACCGAACAAGGTCCTCATCCATACGTTTCTGTGCCAGAGGTGTGGGGGAAGGTTTAAGGGAAACCAGGTACCCGGTTCCCAGCATGTCCCGTATCTTTTCCCGGTCCGCCCAGGGAGATGTGGATACACGCCGAAGCCTGGGGATGTCTTTCACGATATGCCACCTGGGGTCGATTGGTTCGCAGCACCCGTAACAGTTGAGGCCGAACCGCTCGAGTATGGGTTTCTGGTAGGGAAAGATAAACTCTCCGAACATGTCAGGAGCCACTCCCACGGTTTCCTGACTCTCTGCAAAGCCCCACATGTCTATGGTCCGCACTTTTTCAGAATTGAAATCCTTCCGGGGCAGCTCGTTTGTCCATCCGAATCCGCCGGAGCCCACATAAGAGCCTTCGGTGTTAAGGGCGAGAAGACCCTTCTCCTGAAGGAAGTCCAGCTTCTTAAGATGTCCGTCCCGCATGAAAGCCATCATCCGGTGAATCCATTCGGGTTGGTCGTACATATCCATCATGAAATTCTGAAGGCCCCGTAAAGTGATGTAATCCCAGGTCATGCCCAGGGTCCACCACCAGATCCCACGCAGGCGCACCTCCAGGATATCCCCAAAAAGCCCTTCCGCTGCCTCCAGGACCCGGTCGGTCATATCGTAATCGACCTTTATTTCCGGGAACTTCATCTTCGGAAAGTCCGTCTCGTAGTCTTTTATAGGAGGATCCCAGGTGTAGGATCCGCCGTGATCACCCCCTATTTTCGTCTCGTGAATTCCCCACCCTGTATCTTCGTAGTTGTACGGAACGTTGAAATAGGATTCTATTACCCGGTCGTCCCCCATTTCTTCGCCCCAGAAAAGCTCTTTTCTCAGGTGCATTTCCCATACGCGGAACAGAGGTTTCCCGCACTCCATCCGGTCCTGGGTAATGATCTCGTTCCAGCCGTTCTCGGGATCACAGAAGATCAAAGGGTGGGAGTCCTGAAGATCGTTCAGGGAAGTCCAGAGCTTTGCCTTCTCTTTTTCCACCGGACGGGCCGCCAATTCGGCGACCTTCCCTGCCAGGGATCTGAGTATTTCTCTTTCTTTAGCGGAATACTTAAGATCTCCGGCTATACCACGGGTGGTACTGATGCCGGCAGCAGTCTGTTCCATAGAAGGATCTTTTACCATAACTACACCATTACCCGTTGAACACCTCACAAAATCCTGTTTTCCCATCCTTTAAACTTCACCCCAGTTTCGTCTTCCGGTTTTCGATAAAGAGGTCTAGGAGAGCTGCAAACATGATGACAAGACCGTACACCATGAATGTCCATTCGTAGGCCAGGCGCATGATGGTCAGGGCATTTTCTATGATCACGATGATGCATGCCCCCAGAAAGATGCCGATCATGGTTCCCCGGCCGCCGCGGAGGGACGTACCCCCGACTACCGCGGCAGCGATCACCCGAAGTTCCCAGCCTGTACCTACCCGGGAAGAGAAGGCGCTTACCCGGACGACCTGAATAACCGAGGCAAGGGCAACGAGACCGCCGACGAGCATAAAACAGCCGATCTTCACCCAGTCGGTATTGATACACATGGAACGGGCGGCCAGGGTGTTGTCTCCCGTTGCGAATACCCAGTTTCCGAAACGGTGCTTGTGGAGGAGAAACACGAGAAACAGGGCAATCAGGATATACCACACCGACTGGGCAGGGAAAAAGCCGCCGATCTCTCCGGTAAATAAAGCCGCAAATACCGGATATCCGGAAGTATCACAGGAAAACTGGACACCCCCTGTAAACAAAAGGGTAAGGCCCCTCCAGAGCATCATGGTTCCCAGGGTAGCCATAAATGAGAGGATTTTCGCTTTTACCGTGATCACTCCGTTTACTAATCCCAGCACACCACCGGTGACCATGGTGATAAGGAAAGCCGGAAACGGATGTACTCCAGCTGCGAAAAGGGAAGAAAATACATACGAACAGAAGGCGAGGACAGACCCGACGGAAAGATCGAACTCACCGACAATCATGAGCATACCGGCGCCGAGTACGATAATTGCCAGTTCCGGACCGAAAGCCAGAAGATTTTTCACATTTCGGGCCGTGGTAAAAGTGTAGCCCGGAGAAAAGATAGAGACCAGCACCACCAGGAATACAAAGATTGCCAGCACCCCGATCGCTTTAAACCGCATGAATGCACTTAAAAAAGGATTTGTATATATCTCTGCGCCCTTCAACACACTATCTCCGCTAAAGGTTCTCACACCAGTTTACCCATTGTACTGCTTACAATGAGGTCCGAAAGCTTGTCCACATCCGTATCCTTCGTCATGATGTCCCCGATAATTTCTCCCCTGGAAAGGACGATGATCCTGTCGGCAACACTGTATACGTGATAAAGGTTATGGGTGATAAAAATCACGGCAATCCCTTCCGACTTCATATGACGGATAAACTCCAGTACTTCCTGTACCTCTTTCACTGCCAGCGCGACTGTGGGTTCGTCCAGGATAACCAGTTTTGCGTTAAAGTGGAGGGCCCGAGCTATTGCCACACCCTGCCGTTCTCCTCCGGAAAGCTTGGAAACCGGTATTTCGGAACTGCGGATATTAAGGCCTAAGCCCTTCAAGGCTTTCATACTCTCCTCATCCATCGCCTTCTCGTCGAGGAATCCGCCGCCCCGGCTTATCTCCCGTCCCATAAAGATGTTTCGTGCAATGCTCATGTGGGGCGCCAAGGCCTGTTCCTGGTACACTGTTTCCACACCCAGGGCCCTGGCTGTCTTCGGCATGGTAAGCTTCACTTTTTTCCCTTCCCAGAAGATCTCCCCTTTTTCAGCCGTATGATATCCGGACATGATCTTGATAAGGGTGGACTTGCCTGCGCCGTTATCTCCGACAAGACCGATGGATTCTGCCCTGCGGATATCCAAATTGATATGTTTAAGGGTGTGAACTTTTCCAAAAAACTTATCAATGTTTTTTAACCTGATCAGTACATCACCACCCTTTCCCATTCCGGTTTCTCCCATCT
>JAJSAL010000095.1 GCA_024274705.1 Spirochaetota bacterium | reverse complement strand
GAACCTAGTGGTTTCCCCTCCCATGCGAAAGAATATACTAGCAAACTAGAAAGATGTCTAGACTGGAGATATTAGAGTTTTATAAATCACCGGTGTTTCTATTCATAGAGTCAAACTGAGAATTGCTGACAATGCCTGTAATCTGTTGACATTTGCATCTGTTTTCGTATACTATATATCAGGATATCTTGATATGGTTATGTATCCATTGTCCTTTTTCAAGGCGCTGTCTGATGAAACACGTATCCGCATTGTCAACCTGTTGCTCTTTCACGAGTTCAATGTGAATGAACTGGTGGAAATCCTTAAGATGGGTCAGTCCAGGATATCACGACATCTTAAGATTCTGACGGACTGCGACATTATCGAATTCCGGAGAGACGGCCTCTGGGTTTTTTACCGTCCTGCTGCCGGAGGAACAGGCTCCGAAATTCTCTCTGCCCTGGGACACTTCATGGAAATGGAACCTCACAGGGATTCCGACCTGAAAGCGGCGGATATCCTGAGTCAGAAAACACGGCAGGAAACCAGATTATTTTTCAATGCCGTGGCAGGTGCATGGGGGCACATGAAGCATGATATCTTCGGCACTTTTGACGCAGGCACCTATCTGGCAGGCAAGATAACCGGCTGTGCGACCCTGGCGGATCTAGGCTGCGGAACAGGAGACATCCTCCTTCAGCTCAAAGAAAAAGCAGACCATGTCATCGGGATAGACAGCTCCCCTAATATGCTGGAACAGGCGAAGGAACTGGGGTTGGACAATCATCCCGGCATCGAACTTCGCCTGGGAGAAATGGAACATCTTCCCTTAAAAGATCAGGAGGCTGACAGTGTCCTGATCAATATGGTGCTTCATCACCTCTCCTCCCCGGCAACAGTTTTTACGGAAATATCAAGGGTACTCAAACGGCCGGGGGAACTGCATATCCTGGATTTCGAACGCCACGGGGATGAATCTTTCCGGACCCGTTTCGGTGACCGGAGGCTGGGCTTTTCCAGAGAAGAGATGATTACCCTGTGCACTGACCACAGCTTCGCAATTGAAGAACTGGAGATACTCCCCCTGGAGGGAGGAATTCATATCATGTATATCAAAGCCACATATGCCAAGGAGGAAAAAAATGGCAAAGAATGATGTAGTAACACTGGATCTTTCTCTCGAATACAAAGTCGCGGACATCGGTCTGGCAGACTGGGGAAGAAAGGAAATCCAACTGGCAGAAGGGGAAATGCCGGGTCTTATGGCGATAAGAAAGCAATACGGACCGAAAAAGCCCCTTAAGGGACTGAAAGTAACGGGTTCTCTCCATATGACGATTCAAACAGCAGTTCTCATAGAGACACTGCTGGAACTCGGGGCGGACATACGGTGGGCGTCGTGTAATATTTTTTCCACCCAGGACCATGCCGCTGCTGCAGTTGCCCGGGATAAAAAGGTTCCCGTATTTGCGTGGAAAGGAGAAAGTCTCGAAGAATACTGGTGGTGCACGGAAATGGCCCTTACCTGGCCTGACGGCAGCGGTCCGAACCTGATCGTAGACGATGGCGGAGACGCAACGCTCCTGGTCCACCAGGGTGTGAAAGTCGAAAAAGACCCTTCTCTGCTGGAACGATCCTACGAGACAAGGGAATTCCAGATTATCATGGACAGGCTGGAAGCGAACTATAAGGAAGACAAGGATCGCTGGCAGAAAGCGGCAAAGGAGATCTACGGCGTGTCTGAAGAGACCACCACCGGTGTACACCGCCTCTATCAGATGAGGGATAAAAAAGAGCTTCTCTTTCCTGCTATCAACGTAAACGATTCGGTTACAAAGTCTAAATTCGACAATCTCTACGGATGCAGGGAATCTCTGGCAGACGGTATCAAACGGGCTACGGATATCATGATTGCAGGCAAAGTGGTCGTCATATGCGGGTACGGCGATGTGGGAAAAGGATGCGCTCAGTCCATGAGGGGATTCGGTGCCCGGGTTGTTGTTACGGAAATTGACCCAATCTGTGCGCTTCAGGCTGCGATGGAAGGATACACGGTTTCCACCATGGAAGAAATGGCCGGAAAAGGAGATATTTTCGTCACAACCACAGGATGCTGTGATGTCATTCGGGGAGAGCACATGGAACAGATGAAAACAGGTTCAATCATCTGTAACATCGGACACTTTGACAGTGAAATCGAAATGATCTACCTGGAATCAAACCCGGCCTGTACAAAAACAGAGATCAAACCCCAGGTGGATGAGTGGAAGGTGAAATCCGGCAATACCATCATCGTTCTCGCCGAAGGCCGCCTGGTAAACCTCGGCTGCGCAACCGGGCATCCCAGTTTTGTCATGAGCAACAGTTTTACCAACCAGTGCCTGGCACAGATCGACCTTGCAGCCGGAAACAGGGAGGTGGGAGTATATACCCTGCCGAAAAAGCTGGACGAAGAAGTTGCTCAACTTCATCTGGGCAAACTGGGCGCCACTTTAACGAAACTTACCCGGAAACAGGCTGATTATCTGGGCATACCTAAAGATGGGCCCTTCAAGCCGGAACACTACCGGTATTGAGCCTTCAGCATTTCGATAAAACTTTCCACCCGGGTCTTTATCTGGCCCGCAGAAGAGGATTCAGAATCCACCAGGTCGGTATCTACCGAAAGAAGGGGCTTCTGGATCCTCTCTTTCATCACCTCCAGCGATCCTGAAGACTGTCTGCATCCCCAGTGTGCAAAATTGATGATGCCGTCCACATTATAGTCACAGGCAAGGCGGTTGATGTGCTCTATCCGGCGCATCGAACTTCCCAGGAGATGTATCGAAAGGAGCTTCCGGGCAATACTGCCGAAAGGGTCCTTCGGATCCATGGGCGGCCACTTCAGGGTGTTAAATTCCTCGATGACGATGAGCCCCCCCCTGCCGGATATGGTTTCCACTACCGGATGACTGTACGTCGGGGGAAGATGCATGAGGAGAAACCTCAGTTTATCTTTCGGAAAGTCCCGTCCATACCGGGAAAGGTCACGGTACAGGGTTTTGTAGAATGCGAGTCCCCGGGAAGCGCCTAGCTGGGCTGTCTGATTTAAAAGATGCCAGGCCATGGACATGGGTTTTACGTCGGGGATATAACGGGTCTGCCTCAATTCATTTACCTTGCCTATCCACACCCTGGTCTCTTCAGCGATTTCAACAGTTCTTTCTATTCTTTCCAGAGGGCGTTTCACCCGGAAGAGATGGGAGAGTTGAAGATACACTTCTTCCAGCTGATTTTTCAGGAATTCCTCTCCGCCTGGTGCATCAGGTTCGGGCACATCCACGAAAAAAAAGGGGGTTGGATAATACTCACTTATCTCCTGGAGAGACCTTAAGTTTCCATCGCAGAGGGCTGATACGGCGAAAACGCATCCAGGGGGGTAAAAACCATTTTTCAACACCATGGAAAGATGGGCCCTGTGAAACGTACAGAGGCTCGAAGGAATGCCTATTTCAACCGTGTGCTTCAGAAATCTCCTGGTAAGACCGAGAGTACCGGTAATTCCTCCAACTGATTCCATGACAATAGGAGTAAGCCCCAGTGAGGACACAAGTTCCGACGGCGTCAGGAGTGTGGTCCATACGGACCTGCCGGGCCTGAAGAACGCATCGAAGAAGGAGCGGTAATTGATCAGGTTGTGCCTGCGTTCAAACCTGTAGCCGGAAGTACAAAAGAAGAGTGAGAGTCCGTAAAGAAGAACGGCAATCCGTGTCCTCCCCGGGGTCAGACGGTTCATTACCCTGTCGATAAGGTGATTATCTGCCACAACTTAAGTCCTAATTCTGCTCCCGGGCATACAGTGCCGCACCCACGGCTCCGACGATCTGAGGAATATCCGGCGAGGTGAAGGAAAGGCCCACCCGTTCCTCCAGATGGCGCACCAGCCCCCTGTTGAGGGCTCCGCCGCCGGTAATAGCAGCCGGTTCGACAGGGCCAACCCTCCGGACCATTCCCTCGATCCGGTTGGTAATGGACCGGTATATGCCTTTTACGATAGAGGAAGGCTCATACCCTTTCCCCAGGAGGGAGATTACTTCTGACTCGGCGAAGACGGTACACACACTGGAAATCGGAACGATCTCCCCTTTCTCCAGGGAAAGATCACTCATGGCTGAAATATCCACCTCCAGAGAATGGGCCATTACTTCAAGGAACCGCCCAGTACCGGCGGCGCATTTATCGTTCATCTGGAAATCCCGGACCTTCCCCGTGCCGTCAATCTTGATCACCTTTGAATCCTGACCGCCGATATCGACGACGAACCGTGTTTCCGGCAGGAGGTGACGCACCCCTTTTGCGTGACAGGATATCTCGGTCACCGTATCCTGGGCAAACGAAAGGCTCTCCCTTCCGTATCCCGTTGCCACAATCCGTTCTATCTCTTCTATTGTCAGTGAAACTTCATGTACCATCTGCTGCAGCATCGTGTGGGAAGCCTTATCCGCCCTGGGTCCGGTTTTCATAATCCGGTGACAGAGAATGTTGCCCCCGCCATCGATGATGACACCGTCCACGGTGGTGGATCCTATATCGATGCCGCAATAATACCTTTCCTTTTTCACACTGGTTCTCCTGACACTGACTCCTCTGTTCTTGACCGGCCCTCCCGGTTCCGGCTGCCTTGCGGACTTAACCATCTCCGCGAAAGCCTGAACACGGGTCTTGATCTGTCCCTCACTCTGCTGCGAACCATCAGCTTCTATTGGCAGCACAGCTTCCTTCCCCAGGTTCGACATCAGATGGACCAGGTCGAACCCGTAGAGGTCACAGAAGGGCATGCGGAAATGTATGATACCCTTCACTTCCCGGGAATACCTGGCTCCCATAGCATCCAGTTCTGTTTTTCTGTCATGCATACGGGCGCAGGGAGTCCTGGACAGATATATCCGGCTGAGATCTTTAAAAGGATTATCCGATACCGTGGGTTCCAACCGGCGGTCCAGCCACCGCGTGTCGAGACAGGAGTCATTATACACTATGGTAAACCCTGCATCCTCGATGATCCTGAATACCTGTTCACCGGATACCGGGGATCCTGTAATGATAACCGGAATCGTATTTTCGTGTTCCTTCGTGTTGTCCGTGGATCTTCCGCTGTTCTTCCGGAGGACCTTCCGCAATGCAAGTATCCCTTCATCCGGAGAAGACTGGAGAACCTTCCGTTTCAGACCAAAGAAATCAGCATACGAGGGCAGCAACCGGTTCTCCCGTATCTCCTCGAGAAGCCCTCTCACCTTATCGTAACGGGAGATGTGTTCCCTGACTCTTTCCGGATCGGGAAGGATATTCCGTTCTTTACAGAGTTCCCGGTACAGGTGTTCCAGCTGGAGAGCAAAAAAGGCGGATGCCTCTTCTGTCTGCTTCCGGGGCACACTCAGCATGTCAACAGGAAAGGATTCCAGGGCCAGGATATCGAACACTTTTTTCATCGCATCGCAGGAGTCGGTCAGTACTGCCCGGGCAATCCTACCTTTGAAGTCCCGGAAACTCCTGAGCACCCCATGCATATAGGGGCACACATTTCTGGACAGACCCGTTTCTTCCTGACAGCACCGGTCCATGCGGCCAATGAGCCGAAAGGGACGGTACCCGGCACTGGTAATGATTTCCAGGGGCACATAGGAACAAGTATATCCTATATCGCCGGCTTCACTGTTATGTCGATTATTCTTATCCATACAATCGGGATGCGGGGATAATTCACTTTTCGATTCCCAGCCGTGCTTTTACCCCTGCTTTGTAGTAGTGCTTGATCTCCTTCATTTCGGTGACCAGGTCCGCCATGTCCATAATATCCGGATGGGCATTCCTGCCGGTTATGACGAGTTCCAGATTGTCCGCCTTCGACTGAATCAAGGTTTTTACTTCTTCCAGGGTTACCAGGTTATAGTACAGGGCCAGGTTCAACTCTTCCGCGATAACGAGATCATACTTCCCTTCCTGCACACACCGGGAGAGAACCTCATATCCTTTCCTGGCCTGGGTACGCTCCTGATCGGACGGTTTTCCCCGAACGAACTTCCCGCCTCCGTATTGTTCCACTGTAATACATTCGCTGAACCGGGCTGCAGCTTTGATTTCCGAATAATTTCCGCTTTTAAGAAACTGGATGATCCGAACGTTCAACCCTGCACCGGCAGCCCGGAAGGCAAGTCCGAAAGCAGCAGTGGTCTTGCCCTTTCCATTTCCCGTGTAAACCTGAACATATCCTTTCATGATGTGTGAAACCTAAGGTTATCGATTGACCTTGTCAATAGACGCGGCTTCTTTTACAGGAAAGGTGATCTCGATTACATTCTCATCGCCGGTGCCTGCCTTCTGCACAATCTCAACTTCTGAAAAGCCGGGAAGGTCACTCATCCCGAACATTGCTTTCCCTTCCACCGAAGTCCAGGCTGTATTCCCAAAGGACACTCCGATCCCCGCTTTTCCGTTCTGAAAAAACGTACGAATGTGCCACTCTTCCGGCGGTGAGGTTAGGAATCCTCCGGGGATGTCCCGGCCCCCCTCTACCGATGCGACATCCCCGCAGTAGATCGATATCCCGGGCATATTGAAGGCAAGGATATCATCAGAGGGAGATAGCTTAGTTCCTTTACACCCATTTGTTACCATCCACCGGATCAGTGAGATTAAGAAGTACTCGAAATCTTTCTCTTGGAATTCCAGGGCAGGAATATTATCATCCAGATCCATACGGAAAGAGACTCCATGGGCCTTCAGATAGCATTCCGCCAGTCTGAACACCCGCGTGATGGATGTATTGAGAGTAGTCGTTTCCGCATGATGCGTATTCTCCATCCCAATGAGGATATCCACGGTAGAATTAATTTTTCTTATCGCATCGTACGTGAGGTTAAGTTTATCCATAAGGTCCGGATCCCTGTCGCCTCTTTTTTTCAGATAATCCAGAATAGAGTAGATGCCCTGCAGGGGGGTATTGATGTCATGGGCGACAAATGCCGCCAGTTCTCCGATAGCGGCAAGCCGCTCCTTCCTTACCAGCTCTTCCGTCAGTCTCTGCGTTTCCGTGATATCCGTAAGTACCATGTGTACGGCTTCTACACCACGCTCTCCCCTCCTGGGATAACCGGAGAAACGGACCCACACAACATCCCCGTCTTTTTTAATAAGGCGGTTGGTGTTGATAAACGAATTCCCTTCCAACCCGCTGTATGCCGCATCTTCTACTGTACGCAGGTCCTCAGGATATACGAATTCCTTGTACGACCTGCCGACCATCTCTTCCGGTGTATACCCCAGTATTCCGGTAATAGATGGGCTCATATAGGTAATAACCCCGTCTCTGTCTGTAGCGCCGATTGCTTCATTCAGGTTTTCAATGAGATTTCTGTACTTCTCCTGGAGTTGCTTGTATGCCCTTTTCAGCTCCACCTTTTCCAGGATCTTTTGCACCTGCAGTACTACATCATCCAGGTCTGAACCCTTGATAAGGAACTCATCGGCGCCGTTCCGGAGTGCCTCAATGGCGGATTTCAGGTTTGCGTGGCCGGTATAAATAAGGACGCCGATATCGTCTGAGAACTCCTTGATCCGTTTTAATACAGAAAGGCCGTCGATTCCGGGCATCCGCAGATCGGTTATTACCAGCTCGAACAGGTCCCTCCTGGCCAGGCCCAGCGCATGTTCTCCATTCTGCGCTTCCTTTACATAGAAACCTTTTTTTGAAAGCCGGGATGCCAGAGCCTTGCGGATAACAGCATTGTCTTCTATCAGCAGGATTCGATAACTCACTATCTACCGGTGCTCCTATTCCAGGGAAAGAAGATAGGTCCTCAAGTTAGTCTTGGACCTATTCAGCCCCATCTTCTTCCGGATATTGTCCCTATGAGACTCCACGGTGCGTCTGGAGAGGTTTTTCAGCCGGGCAATCTCCTTGGTAGTCCTGCCCTCCCGTATCAGATTTGCTATCTGCAGTTCTGCTGGAGTCAGGTTGAGGGATTGGGAGGTCAATTTTGCAGCAAAGGACGAGATGATGGAGTTGAGATTAGAGGTCAGCACATCCAGTACGGTGAGATGCCGTTCTTCATCCAGGTCATTTTTCAGCTTATCGATGAGGGGAAAAATGAGCTTTTTTACATTCAGTACGATATTCTCTTCCAGGTTCACCTTATCTTCCTCTCTTTTATCGATGAGGACCTGTAACGCTGTGTTTACCCTCTCCAACACTATCGTCTTCTTCTCCAGCTCCTGTTTGGCTGTAACCAGTTCCTGCATCCTCTGCTGAACTTCCTCTTCCAACCCGGCCCGGGCCTGTTTCAGGCGCTCCTCAATTTTTTTCCGCTGGTCTATTTCCTGCTCCAGATCCTTATTCCTCTTCTGTATTTGCTCCTGGAGGAAGGCGTTTTTTTTCTTGATCTCCATATTGTCCAGGCATTTTTTCGTCCGGAAGAGGAGTTTCTGTGTATCACAAGGCTTGAGCAGGTAATCATCCGCCTCCAGCCTTAAGGCGCTGATTGCGGAATTCAAATTCCCATACCCGGTGAGAATAATGACTACTGTTTCAGGATTGATCTTTTTTACGAATTTCAGGACTTCCAGACCGTCGATCCTGTCCATCATCAGATCGGTAATAACCACATCATAGCTGTTCCCGCCCAGCAGTTCCACTGCCGTCTCCCCGCCTTCCGCCGGGGAGACGACAAATCCCTCCTGTTCCAGGTTCAACCCCACACTGGTGAGAATGAGAGGATCATCATCTACGAGAAGAACGGAGTATTCATTCATGAAAGGCCTTTGGAGAAGTATTATATCGGAGTACTCATAAAATTCAATGCGGAAAAAATTCGGATGAAATACCTATGAAAATTAGGTATTATCTACAGACTCACGGTTCCCGCTGCTTAGTACACCTTGACAACGGTTGTCAGCTTTTTTTATTATCCATTACATGCTATTTTGTAGTTATACCAACAGAAGATAAGGATGAGTATATGAATTATTTCTTAACTGAAGAGCAGCAGATGATCAAGGAAACCGCTGCACAAATTGCAAAGGAAAAGATCGAGCCCATTGCGCTCGAATATGATGAAGAACAGAAATTTCCCGAAGAAATCGTAAAGGTGTTAGGTGACGCGGATCTGTTCAGGGTATTTATACCCGAGGAGTACGACGGCCTCGGCGGCGGCGTATTGGAAATGTCCCTGGTGGTGGAAGAACTGTCAAAAGCCTGCGGCGGAATAGCCTTGGCATATGCTGCATCCGGGCTCGGTACGATACCGATCATCCTTTTTGGAAACGAAGAGCAGAAGAAAAAGTACCTCCCGAAACTCGCTGCAGGAGAGATAATTGCTGCTTTTGCCCTGACAGAGCCAAATGCGGGAAGCGACGCTTCGGCAATCGTGACCTCTGCGAAATCCGACGGTGATGACTATATTCTCAACGGCACGAAACAGTGGATAACCAACGGCGGAGACGCGTCGATCTACACGGTTATCTGCATGACCGATCCAACCCGGGGGGCCCGGGGATCCTCGGCTGTGCTGGTGGAAAAAGGAACTCCCGGGTTCGAGTTCGGGAAAAAAGAGGATAAAATGGGGATCCGCGCATCTTCGACACGGGAACTTATTTTTCAGGACTGCAGGGTCCCGAAGAGCCAGATCCTCAGTAAAGAGGGTATGGGATTCCTGGTAGCCATGAAAACTTTCGACCAGTCCAGGCCGGGTGTAGCGGCCCAGGCTGTGGGTATTGCCCAGGGCGCACTGGATAAGGCCGTGGCCTACTCGAGAGAGCGGCACCAGTTCGGCAAGCCGATCTCCTCTTTCCAGGGGCTTCAGTTCATGCTGGCCGACATGGCAACCCAGGTGGAAGCGGCACGGGCATTGACATACATGGTAGCAAAAAATGTCGACGCAGGTGTAAAAAACATTGCCGGGATTTCCGCCATGGCAAAAGTAATGGCATCCGATACGGCGATGAAAGTAACCACCGACGCGGTCCAGATATTCGGCGGCTATGGGTACATGAAGGAATACCCGGTTGAAAAAATGATGCGGGACGCAAAGATCACCCAAATATATGAGGGTACCAACCAGATCCAGCGGGAAGTCATTGCCATGCACCTGATCAAAGAGAGCATGAGGAAAAAAGGGTAGAAAATTGAATATCGTCGTTTGCATAAAGCAGGTGCCGGATACCACTAATGTACGGATCAACCCGGAAACGAATACCCTGATCCGGGAAGGGGTGGAATCCATTATCAACCCTTTTGATATGTACGCCATCGAAGAAGGTCTCCGGATAAAGGAAAAGCTGGAAGGTAAGGTAACCGTACTATCTATGGGCCCTCCCCAGGTAGAAGCCTCTTTACGGGAAGCAATCAGTCTCGGCGTCGACGAGGCGATCCTCCTTTCGGACCGTGCGTTCGCCGGGGCGGACACCCTTGCCACTTCCCTCACCCTGGCACAAGGAATAAGAAAAATCGGAGACGTGGACCTTATCTTCATGGGCAAACAAGCTATTGACGGGGACACCGGACAGGTAGGGCCCGGTGTAGCGGAACATCTCAGCATCCCTCACATAACGGATATCAGGAAGATTGAAGAGATCAACGGAAACGAAATCATCTTAGAGAGGCTGCTGGAAGAGGGGTATGTCCGGCTGAAGGCTGAATTCCCGGTAGTGCTAACGGTAGTGAAAGAGATCAACGAACCTAGGCTTCCCTCCCTTCGTGGTAAAATGGCCGCCAAAAAGGCGGAACTCACCACCTGGGGATTTGATGACCTGGGCATTTCCGAGGAGGTCACCGGGTTGAATGGATCACCGACCCAGGTCATGAAGATATTCACACCTCCCAAGCCGGCAGGGGGAAAGGTATTCACCGGGGAACCTGCCGACATGGTAAAAGAGCTTCTCGCCGAGTTGAAAGCCGGCGGACTCAACCTCGGCAAGAATGAGGGGGATGAATGAGCGGAATACAGATAATCGATCATAAATGCATCGGCTGCGGTGCATGTGTCGAAGTGTGTCCTTACGACGCCATAGACCTGGAAGATAAGCTGGCCAGCATCAATGACAAGTGTACCATCTGCGGCGCATGTATTGAATCGTGCCCGTTTGATGCAATCATCCTTTCAAAAGAAACCTTTGGAGCAGCTAAAATCGAAGATTACTCCGGCATCTGCGTATATGCGGAGCACAGAGAAGGGGTCATGTCTTCCGTGGTCAAGGAGATTATCGGGGTCAGCCGGAAACTGAAAGAAGCTCTGGACAAACCGATATACGCCATCCTTCTGGGCGATAAAGTCAAGCCCCTTGCGGAGGAACTGCTGGAATACGGTGTGGACGAAGTGTGGATGAGAGAGGACCCCGGACTCGGTGATTTTGCGGAAGATGTTCTGGCGGAAGTGCTGGCAGATGTTTTGCGGGAAATGAAACCGGAAATTTTCCTCGGCGGCGGTACGATCATGGGCCGTTCCCTTCTGCCCCGGGTGGCGGTAAAATTGAAAACCGGACTCACAGCGGACTGCACGGAACTCAACATCGACGATGAGACAAAACTTCTGCGCCAGACCCGCCCCGCTTTCGGCGGGAACATCATGGCCACCATCCTGACCAAAATGCACAGGCCCCAGATGGCAACGGTTCGCCACAAGGTCATGAAGGAAGCGGAAAAAGTCGCCGATCCGACAGGCAAGATTATCAACCTGGACCATATAAACGTACCTGAACCGCAGATCGAAGTGCTGGAGTTCGTAAAAGAAGAGACCGAAACGGTCAACTTAGCTGAAGCGGACTTTATCGTTTCCGCCGGACGTGGGATCCAGGACCCGAAGAACATCGGCCTGGTGGCTAAACTCGCCAAAGCCGTAGACGGCGCCCTCGGAGCTTCCCGGGCGGTGGTGGATGCCGGATGGATTCCGTACTCCCACCAGGTGGGGCAGACCGGAAAAACCGTCAACCCTACCATCTATATCGCCTGCGGGATTTCCGGTGCCATCCAGCACCTGGCGGGAATGAAAAGTTCCGATATTATTATCGCCATCAACAGGGATCAGGACGCTCCCATTTTCGATGTCGCCGATTACGGCATCGTAGGCGATCTTTTTGAAGTGATCCCGGAGATGCTCAAACAGATCGGCGAATAACGGATCAGGCTGAATTGATCCGGGCCTCCCCATTCGGGGAGGCCTTTTTTTATTCACATGTTCTTCCTCCCCTTGACAAATACTCTTACTATTGTACAATTGTCAGTAAAGCATATTCTCGAGGGAACCATGGATGTTGTAATTGATACATCTTCATTAATTGCAGTTATTTTCGGTGAACCTGAACGCAATAGGATTGTTGAGTTAACTACCGGGAATACACTCATTGGACCTGGCTCTATTCCATGGGAAATTGGTAATGCTTTCTCGGCTATGTTTAAACAAAACAGGTTGACACTTGATGAAGCTCAGAGGTGTCTTGTAGTTTTCGATGGCATCCCTCTTCGGCATATCAAACCAGACTTTGTCAATACCATGGAAATTTCCAAACAAGCCGATATCTATGCTTACGATGCCTATTTCCTGGATTGTGCTATCAGACATAAAGCACCGCTATTGACGTTGGACCATAAATTGAAGACAGCTGCGCAAAATCTCAATGTCGAAACTATGGAGGTCTGAAATGCACGTTTATACATATTCAGAAGCCCGGCAAAAATTCGCAAAGGTATTAGAGCAGGCTGAACATACAGGAAAAGTCCTGATACGAAGAAAAGATGGCCGGACTTTCGCGTTGATTCCGGAGAAGATCGTTTCTTCGCCTTTAGACGTCCCATCAATTAAAACAAATATAACGACTCAGGAGATAGTGGATACTGTTCGGGAAGGAAGAGAAAGGTAGAGCAACGCGCTCCACCTGAATGCTATTCCACTGTAGCATCGAGTACAGTGGATCCGGTTCTGCCATAAACTCTAATAGAGCATTTTTTTAAACTTCGCTATATCATTTCCAGTGGCCATCGTTTCAACTCCTTGGTGTTTAGTCTGCTAACTTCATCTTGGAGTTTTCGATGGCCTTTTTCAATATGAAATTGCAAACGTTATTCTACACGACCGAAAACCATTACGTTCACCGATTTTCGCAAAAAGGTTTCGGGTTTCATAACCGAGGTGGAACATGGCGAGACACTGATCCTTCTGCGTCGAGGGAAACCTGTGGCCGAAATATCTCCGTTTTCCGACAAGTCACTACGGACACCCTCATGGAAGCAGCCGGGAATCCATTTGCAAATCAGTGGGGGTGACCTGTCCTCCGCTATCCTGGAGGAGCGCGAGACCGGCAGATGAAACTGGCAGTTGGTTCATCCTCCCTTGTTAAAAGGTACGCCCGGGAAGCCGGCAGCGACAGGCTGGATCGCTTACTGCAGCGTACTTCGGAGTTGGCTCTCTGTGTCATTCTGGTACCGGAGATTTTTTCTGCCTTTAATCGGCGGGTAAGGGAAGCAACTTTGTCGGTCAAGGGCTATCGTGCGGCAAAGAGGCAATTGCTGGATGATGTTCTTGATGCTACCGTTCTTCAGGTTACTCCGGCAGTAGTCTCCCGTTCAGTAAAGTTACTGGAGAGTAATGTATTGCGGGCAATGGACGCACTTACATATCGCTTGCGCTCTTGAATGGCAGGCGGATCTGTTTGTCACCTCAGACAAAAGGCAGTTAGTGGCTGCCATGGATGCAGGACTTCAGGCTGAAAACATCATCAGCCAGCCAGACACTTCGGCCGTCGGCTAACCGACGGAACTGGGCTTCCCGTTATCCCGCATCTTGTTATCCGGCATAAGGTACTTTACAATAAGGCGGATGAATACTCCAAAAATCTATATTTCAGCAACACGGCAGGACGACGGAAAGACGACCACATCCTTAGGGCTGCTTAACGCCATCGGCGACCTGTACGAGAATATTGGGTATATCAAACCGGTCGGCCAGCAGGTTAAAATTATCGGGGAGCACGAAATAGACAAAGACGCCACCCTCATGAACGAAGTGTACCATATCGGGGGACGGCTCTGTGACATGAGCCCCATTGCCATTCCAAGGGGATTTACCGAAGATTACATCCTCCGGGGGGAAGTCACAACACTGCAAAAAAAAATAGAAATATCCTATAAGAATGCCAGGAAGGGCAAACAGTTCATGGTTATCGAGGGAACCGGCCATGCAGGTGTCGGTTCCGTCCTGGACCTGTCCAATGCAGTTGTTGCGAAACAGCTGAACGCATCGGTCATCATCGTAACCTGCGGGGGTATCGGCAGACCTATAGACGAGGTGATGCTCAACAAGGCCGTGTTCGACATACACGGAGTCGACGTCCTGGGGGTCATTATCAACAAGGTCATCCCTTCAAAGTATGAAAAGATCAATAAGATGGTCCGTCTTGGATTCAAACGGAAGAATTTGAAAGTATTCGGCGTTATTCCCTTTATCCCGGTGTTATCCAGCCCCACCATCCGGCAGCTCCTGGAGGACAGCCGGGGAGAACTCCTCTGCGGAGAGGAAAACCTGGATGAAAATGTGAGCAAGGTGATCGTAGGGGCTATGCCTCCTCACACGGCCCTCGATTATTTCAAAGGGGAAGTACTCCTCATCACACCGGGGAACAGGGAAGACCTTATCCTCGCGGCCCTCACCTGCCACGCCCAGGGCATACAGGAAGAGTGTGATATCAAGGGCATAATCCTTACCTGCGGTATCTACCCGCAGAAATCGATTTTAAAACTGGTGGAAAACAGCCACATCCCTACCATCCTTGTACACGACGATACCTTTGCAGCTGCCAAATGGGTGACCAACATCAGTATCAAAATCAAAGCGGAAGATACGGAAAAGATCGACACGGTAAAACAGATGATCAAGAAATATGTCGATGTCGATGGTATCCTGGAGAGCCTCAAGGAATGAAATTCAGTTTACCGAAACAGATACATTACGAAACCGCATTCTCCAAAGCCGCAGGCGTGCTGTCAGCCGCAGAACCGGGAGTTATAACCGGACGAACCGGCGCTCTCTTCGAAAACAACGGGTATCGTCTTTCCTACTTCGATGAACCCGTAACAATAACCCTTCCGGAAATGTCCTTCTCTCCTGCGACCCTGCCTCTGATGGAGAAAATCCTCATCCTTCATTACCTTACCACCTGGGAAGACCACCCGTACCGGGGAGAACCGGTGGAATTCAAGAATCTTCCCGGAGGGTCGTTCTACCAGTCCACCTACAGGAAACGAGGTCCGGACCTTATGCTGCGACTCTTCGGTTCCGCCCCGGAAACCCTTCTGGAAGCGGGACTTAAGCTTAAGGGAAGAAAAGCGGAATACGGTGACGTATCGGTTACCATCCCGGTCTTCCCGAAGATCGAAGCTACCATCGTCATTCACAGGGGGGACGACGAGTTTCCCCCGGAAGCACAGATCCTCTTCCAGGACGATATAATAAGGTTCCTGTCATTGGAAGACGTGGCACTTCTCTCGAGTATGTTGTACATTCATCTGAAAGGGCATTACTCTCCGAACCCTTCTGGATAGAGAATCAGTTCCACGTGGTTTCCCCGGTCCAGGTAGAGCATTGCCGTTTCCTGGACCAAATCGGGAGTAAGGGTGTCGAACATCTTTTCCTTTTCGAGAATCATCTTCTGATCAAGGTTATAAAAATACACCTGCCGAAGCTGGTTGAGCCAGTAGCCGTTCTCCTCGAGAGATTCCCGGTAGGAAAACCTGTACTGCTCCCGTACTTTGGTGATGTAAATCTCTTCCGGGGGACGCTCTTTTAGTTTTTCTATTTCTTCATACACGATATCTGCGAGTTCCCGTGCCCTCTCCGGGGCGCATCCGAAAGAAATGAACACCCGGTATTCCCCCTCGGGATACCGGGAAAGGGTGGTTGATACTCCGATATCATAGGTACCCCCTTCTTCCTCCCGGACTCTCTCCCGGAGGCGTATTGAAAGGACTTCTCCCAGGGCATCCAGGAGAAAATCCTCCTCCACGCTCCAGAGAACTTTCCCGGAATACACGATTCCCACGGTACTGCTGGGCTCAATTCCCTTATAGATCCTTTCCTGAATAACACCTTCCGGCAGGGGAATATTGCGGTCTACCCAGGATTCCTCCCTGGACGTGGCCGGGAGAGATGCGAGATAGGTTTCCACGAAAGGTTCGATCGATTCCGGGGAGAAAGCCCCTGTAATGATAAAGGTGAAATCATCGAAATCTGTAAATCTATCCCTGTAAATGGAATAGGCGGACTCAAAATCAGCCTCTTCGATCAATTCCGTATCGATAGGCCTGGCCCGCAGATTGTTGTCGGTAAGGAGGCTCCACAACGTTTTTTGAAAGTAGAAATCCGGGTCGGCTTCCTGGTTCTTCACCATACCCTTGATTCTGGACATAAAGGAATCGTAGGCGCTTTCGTCTTTTCTCGGATCCGTGGCATAGAGGTAAAGGAGTTGAAACATAGTTTCCAGGTCTCCCGGTGTCGACCTGGCATAAAAACCTTCGGTAAGGGTACCTATTCCCGGCGAAACTGAAACGGACTTACCCGCCAGCAGTTTTTCGAGCTGGGTGATATCAAAATTCTTTACACCGCCTTGCCGGATAACCGACGACGCAAACAGGGCCGAGACATATTCACTATCTTCGACAACCGACGTACCCCCTGTACTGAAAGCGGTCAGAAGAACTTCATCATTTTTAAAACTCGTAGGTTTCAGCACAACGGTAATACCGTTGGACAGTTTCAACTCATAGACGCCGGTTTTCTCGTAAAATACCCGCTTAACGATCCGGCCCTTAACGGGAAGGGTCTCAATCAGGCTTTTTCCTGTAACCATATCTTCATAAGGCTCCACAGAGCGGGATTCCGCCTGGTTCATCACTGTGAGCAGCTCCTGTTCATCCGGCACATGGGTGCCCTCTTTTTCCGGCGCTGTGAGCACCACGACCCTGCTGGAACCATCGAGCCACCTGTTATTTTGATCCCTGATATCAGCTAAGGTTATCCCATCTAAGTATTTTTTCACAAACATCCATTCAAACTCGACACCCGGAATCGGGCTGCCTGTCAGGAAATTCCTGATATAATCGCTTGCCAGGGAGACGGACTCCGTTTTGTCCCGCTCTTTGTATGCGATCTCCACACTTTTCATAAACTCCTGTTTAGCTCTGTCCAATTCGGATTGGTTGAATCCGTACTCCTGCATCCTCTTTGCTTCGGTAAGGAGGGTCGCAAGCCCACGTTCTATGCCGTCATCCGGCACAAGGGCTGATAAATAGGTAAGGGTTGTAAACCGGTTGAAATCGGAATTCCCGAAGAAGCCGTAGATATAGGGGGGGTCCGGCTTCCTGGTATACTCCTGCAGCCGTGCATTGGTCATATACCGCTGAAGACGGCGTATGATCATATCCCGGAAATCGTCCAGCGTTTCGACCGGCGGTTTCTCATGTTTATAATACACCCGAACCGCCGTGGAACTGGCCTCCGGGTCTGTCGCAACAGCGAAGAGTGTTTCAGCGTGATCCGGTACGGGATACTCCACCCGTTCTTTAAGGTTTTCCGGTCCCTTTTCGGAAGAGAAATACTTGTATATGAAAGATTCGATCGCATCAGGATCGAAGTCCCCGACGGCTACAAGGGCCATCAGGTCAGGCCTGTACCAGTCCGAGTAAAACCGGCGCAGGGTATCGAAACCGGCATTCCGGATGATTTCCGGCTTGCCGATAGGCATCCGTTCTGCATACCTGGATCCCTTATACAGGACCGGGGCATAAGCATCCCTCATCCTGGCTTCGGCTCCCCTTCCGAGGCGCCATTCTTCAAGAACCACACCCCGTTCCTTGTCTATCTCTTCGTCCTCGAAACTGATCCTGAACGCCCATTCACTCATGATATAAAAGGCTTTTTCCAGCACTTCAGCATCATCGGTCGCTACGTTGAGCTTGTACACAGTTTCGTCATATGACGTGTAGGCATTGATATCCGGTCCGAACTGAACACCCAGGGTTTCGAAATAATCCACGATTTCCTGTTTCGCGAAATGTTCGGTACCGTTGAACGCCATATGTTCCGTAAAGTGGGCAAGTCCCTGCTGATCGTCGTCCTCCAGAATTGATCCGGCATGTACCGCAAGCCGGAGGATAAGCCGGTCTTTCGGCTTTTCATTTGATTTAATGTAGTAGGTAAAACCGTTCTCCAGTGTTCCTATACGAACGGATGGGTCGACAGGAATAGAAAGGGCAAGATCATCATCAGCTGTCTTTATGTTCCATTCGGCTGAACCTTTGCCTGACACGCCCTGGGTGATGATGAACAGGGCCATGATAAAAAACAACACTCGATTGCGCACGTTCATAGAGCCTCCACTTAAAGGTAAAGATACTTTTTTTTTCGGCAGATGTCAGCTATTCTCTCTCTTTGATCGCCTTGACCCGATCCTTGTAAGTAACGAATATATCAGGGGAATATGGCGCATATATCCTTTCTGTTTTACATAGTTTCTCTCATAACCGGAACGGTTTCCATAGGTATCTCTTTCGTCATTTACAGTCAGTATCGAAAACCGGTCATCCGGCTTTACCTGCTTTTTCTTACCGCCTTTGCGATGATACTTGCCGAACTCTGCCTTCTTAAATACCTGGGGATCGTCCATCTTGAGAATCCCGAACCTGTGTACTTCGCCGCTTCGATTATCGATCTTCTGGGGGTCAATCTTCTCATCCTGGTGGCCCCTTTCTTTTTTCATCGCCTGCTTACGCTGAAGATACCCTTTGCAGCCGGTATCTTCTTCTTCAGCCTCGCAGGATTGAGCCTGGTCCTCTCGGTGATACGGTACTTCCTCTCTGCCTCCGACCTGTCCATTCGGATTATAGGCATTACTATCCTGTTTGGTGTTATGGGCTATGGAATTCTCCTCATACTGTTCAGACTTCACACCCTGGGGAATAAAACTATTAAAAAGGCGCTAACGCTCTTTATCATCCTCAATTTCTGTTTTGCACCGCTAATGGCCATGGAAATACTCCGGGAGGATATACCCTGGCTTAAAGATTTCGAGCTCTTTGAACTGTTCTCCCTCCCGGCGTATTTTTTCTGTATAAACTGTTTGAGCATTCTGTTTACCGTAAGACACTTCAATCAGCCCCCCTATCTGGAACAGGGTAAACTTACCCCTCATTTCAGGAAGAGCTTTGGTATTACCGACAGGGAAACGGAAATTACCGCGCTGTTCATCCAGGGGCAGAGCTATAACCAAATAGGTGAACAGCTGTTTATTTCATACAAAACAGTAGACAACCACATCCGCAATATCTACCGGAAAACCGATGTAAAAAACAGGCTGCAGCTATTGAATCTTGTTCGATCGAATACAGCGGTTTGAAACATCCTTAGGGTAGTGTCCGGATCAAATCCGGTTATTTCATCAAAATAGGGAGAAATCCTCATGTACGATGGGTGAAAGGTGTTGCTATAGTGTGAAGGTGAAGGAGATGATATGAAACAACAGAAACGAAGACAGACAATCCGCAAAACCATTCTCATTATCGTATTCCTGTCCTTTCCGGTTATCATTAACTGGTTCTCACCTTACCTGGTTATCGATGCCGCTCTTGCAGGAATTATCAGTGGATCATTTCTCACTTTTACCGTGTTATTCCTGTCCTCCCTCGTACTGGGAAGGTCTTTCTGCTCCTGGGTGTGCCCGGCGGGTGGTTTGCAGGACTGTGTCGCAGCTGCAGCGCAGGGAAAACCGGGACCCCGGGGATGGGCGGACCGGATAAAATATTTTATCTGGGTTCCCTGGATTGCCCTTATCGTCCTCTCATTCCTACGGGCAGGCGGTATCTCAGGGATCGATCCCCTCTGGAAAATAGATCAGGGAGTGTCGGTCTCCAGCGCCGGCATGCTCCTGTTTATCTTTCTGCCGATCGTATTTTTATTCGCTATTCTCGGCCTTACCCTGGGCCGCCGCGGAGGGTGTCACACTATCTGCTGGATGGCTCCATTTATGGTGCTGGTACGAAAACTGGCGAATGGATTGAGAATCCCGGGGCTGCGTCTTTTGCCCCGGCCATCAGCATGCACAGGCTGCAAAACATGTACAAGGGGATGCCCCATGAGTTTGGAGGTGGAGCAGATGATCCGGGAAGGGAACATGGAACACACCGAGTGTATCCTCTGCGGCGAATGCGTGGACAATTGCCCCGGGCAGGTAATCAGGTTCACCTTTAAGGGAAGAGTCAAACGGACGGGTAAACAGGCAATGTAAAAATGTGCTTGACATGGCCTGCCCCTATGGAATTATAATGATCCCTGCACCTGAAACGTTTTAGGCAGGTTGTCTGCGGTAAACGCGCAACTGCCTGCTTACGGAGTTAACGGGAAACGCTGAAAAAAAGGAGGTGATCATGAAAGCACGTCTGATTCCCATGTACTTCGATCCCGGCAGGGACGGGGATTTCGATAAACACTTAGGTATTTTAAAGGACCAGTTAAACGATTATGCCGAGTTTCTCTCCCCCCTGGCTTTGGGCTCTAAGCTG
>JAJSAL010000094.1 GCA_024274705.1 Spirochaetota bacterium | reverse complement strand
TCGATCGGGACAGAACATATCCGCATTTTTCGAATGCGACGGTTGTGGCCACATGATACGTTTCTTTCCCCGAACGGCCTGGATAAAAAGCCGCTTCCGTGTTGTTGGATCCCCGTAGTCCGCTGCACATAGCAGGCGCCAATCAACCCGGTAGCCGAGAGACTGTAAAGCCTGGATGAAGGCATTGAAGGTTATCCCTTTCTTTGATTGCAGGGGTTTTCCGTTTCTCCCGAGAGGGCCCCATTTCAGAAACTCCGGAACGTTCTCTATAATTACCCTTTCTACATATAACTCTGATAACCACTTGAGGACCAGCCAGGCGGAAGCTCGGCTCTGATCGCTACGGGGTTTCCCTCCCCGGGCATTGCTGTGGTGTGTGCATTCCGGAGATGCCCATAGGAAGTCGAGCCTTCCACTTGGCACCACTTTGACCGGATCGATTCTCTGGACAGATTCACAGATATGGTTAGCATTCGGGTAATTTTTACTATGAGTTTCGATCGCGAGCTCCCAGTGGTTAGCTGCCAGGAGATCCACACGATATCCCAGGTTGTTACATGCCTGCATGAGCCCAGTAGTTTCCCCACCTGCGCCGCAGAATAGATCGGCTGCGTATATTGTTTTCATTCCCCCTACGTCCTCTTTGCTACGGACATCTTTGGACAATTTCAAACAGATTTGGTGCTGCCACTTCCTGTTCGATAGATTTCAGGTAATCAATTCCGTCTTTCCAGTAATCCGTATTCAGTTCTATCCCGTATCCCCTCCGGCCGAGTTTCACAGCCATATATGGAACAGTCATCAGGCCCCCGAACGGATCAAGTACGAGTTCACCTGGATTGCTAAATCGATTAATGATTCGCTCTACAATATCGAACTGCAGTGGGCATACATGCTTTTGTACCTGTCTCCTGGATTGCTCCGAATTGAGCGTATACATTCGGTTAATATCATCCCACACATCTGGATGCCAGGATCCGGGAGCTACTACCATAAATGATGCAGGGAGTTTGTCGGATTTTTCGAGTTGTTTTGAAAGCTCAACGTGATTCTGATAGCTGTAGATGTTTGCCTTTGAGAATTCTCGGTATAAAGCCTGCAGGGAGTCAACAGGAATCCCCGATAACTCCTGTGCTGTGAGTAATCGATCCCCGGATGATCTCCAGAATGCGTGAGCATCGATCTGCCATTGTGCCCTGGTATATTCATCTTTCGTTTTCGTTACCGGTTCATCGGCATAAGCGGTAGATGTATCGGTCGGAAGCTTTCGGAAAAGAAGGATGTATTCAGGACATCCAACACCCATTTTAGATCCATCTTTACACTGCTCCGTCCATCCCAGCCGATAGGTTTGGTTGTTTTCCCGGACCACATCGGTAATAATCGTGATCATCCCGAAGAACTGAAAGCCATGTTTACGGTAATGAAGAATACAGTCTGCGTGGAATGGATCGACCGTCGGCATTCCGGTCCCAGTTGTGTTGCCGAACAAAATCCGGTCTTTCACATGGATTGCCGCCACCCTCCCAGGTTTCAGTATTCGCAGCAGCTCCGGTGTCAGATAATCCATTTGATCAAAGAACCGACCGTTACCCTCATTGTGTCCGAAGTCGTTATATGACGGAGTGTACTCATAATGATTGCTGAAAGGAATTGAGGTATGGATAAGGTCAACGCTGTTATCATCTATCTCCATGCATTCCAGAACACAATCATTATTAATCGCGGTAAATCTTTCGCCTTTAATCTCCAGGCGTTCGATCCCGATAGACCTGGCAAGTTTTTCCTGGACGTTCGTAGATGACAAGCCGAATCGTTTAATGATTCGGACCATGTTTTCAACCAAATGTTTATGCTGGGCCCATTTCTGTTTTAACGTGTCGAGTATGATTTGTTCCGATTCTGTGTATATGACGTGTATTTCTACCTGCTGATCCTGCAGGAACCGATAGATCCGGTGGATCGCCTGGATAAAATCATTGAACTTGTAACCAATGCCGATAAAAATAGCTTTATGGCAATGTCGCTGTAAATTACATCCGGATCCCGATATGACTGGTTTTGTTGCGAGGTATTTAATTCGTCCATGAGAAAAATCGATAATCCTTTGTTCCCGAATATCCAGGTCCTGCGATCCGTATACCTCAACCGCTTCAGGGAGTGCTTTCTTGATCGCATGACGTTCGTATTCCAAATCGTGCCAGATGAGATAATGAGAAATAGGATCCTGCTGTATAATCTCCATCATTTTCTCAATTCGAGATGGTACGGAATCCCGTTTTTCTTTTGATGCGTCTTTTAAACCCAGGGCAGCGTCCCGGAACATTTTAACTTGACCGTTTTTTTCAGGTCCTGCAGTTGAATGATCAACTGTGACCTCGTGGTAGATTACTTCCATCGGCGGGAGATCGTATCCCGTATCATCGTATCCTAGGTCTGACGGTTTTGTAATAAACAGTGCCCACGTCGAAATCCAGAGCCAGAATTCCTCTTCCTTGTGAGGGTAAAGGGTTAAGTTATTTGCTTTCTTTGAGTCCCGTTGGAAAAACCGGGTAAGTGCCTGACCCGTATCCATAATACCGAGGTAGCCGGCATAGTGAATCAGTTCTTTGTATTTGTTAGGAGAAGGGGTAGCAGTACACACATATTTGTATCTGATGTTTTTAAACTTTGCAAGAAACTCCTGATATGTTTTGCTTCCGAAACTCCGTAACACACTGGCTTCATCGAGGGAGGTAACATCAAAAAAGTCCGGGTTGATGTCGCCATCTCGAACTCGCTCATAATTGGTAATAAGTATGTCCTCATCAGCGTCAATACATTCCTCCATGGTCTTTACATATTTGATTTTCAGTCCTAGTAGCTGTTCGGCATCATGCTTGAACTCTTGCCGGACGCCGAGAGGACAGATGATAAGTCCTTTACCGCGTTCGACAGCAAGGATGATCCGGATGATTTCAAGCTGCTGGATGGTTTTCCCTAAGCCGAAAGATTCAAACAGTGCGCGCCTTCCTCCCCGGATTGCCCAGATAACAGCGTCCTTTTGATGAGGTTTCAATACCGGATTTATCTCTTCCGGGTCAATCTCAAATCCTGTCTCAGGTGCTATTTCAATTTTAGAAAGTAGAAAGTCCTGGTATGTTGATTCATATAATTGCAATGTTTTTACCACCTTATGAGCTGCCCCGTGAACGGTAGCCCGTGTTCTTTCTCAAACCAATTGAGCATTTCATATGCCGATTCAAATCCATCACAAACAGCTATGTGATGAAACACTTCGGCATTCATTTTTTCACCGTCCAGGGTTCCCCACCCTCGCGAAAACTCAATCGGTAGTACGTCCTTTACAACCGCTTCCCCAAGTTTTCTACACCCCTTTGTTCGCATACCTGTGTATAGGTATAGCCTGTCGCCTACTTTAAACTGTCTCTTCCTCAAGGCCCGGATGCTCTGCCGCTTCCCTGCCGGATTCCCCGGATCCTTTATGCCGAGTTCTACCAGATGTGCAAACTGTTTTTTAAAAGTGATTGCCGGCATTACCGTATCCCCGCCTCCCACAACTCGGAGTGACATACCATCCTGCGCCTGTTTTGATAGCACAACGTTCCCCTTATCAGAATTCATACAGCGCTCCAATTCCCTCCATGAGAGCCTTCGCTTCTTCCGGATACTGGATCGTGCTCTCGATTGTCAGCTGTCGGCTTAACCACTGGATCCGGTAAATCTGGTCCCCGTTGTTATCTTCCAATTCCTCGATCTCATAGAACCCTGTGTAGATGGGTTCCTCCAGGATCTCCCGGATTGCCCGGATCCCCAGGATCAGAGAAATCCAAAAAGCACCAGTGAGAATCACCACAATGAGAATGAACACCAACAATCTTTTATCTACCATACGGCTGTGTGCGGAATCGAACCGCTGGGGAGATCAGTAAAGGAGGCTGCAAAAAACCTGATCTTACCCTTCCATCCCTCGGTTTCCCGATACGCTAAGTAATGAACTCCCGGTAGATATCCATTACCAGCACAGTTCACAGCCATGTGCCGGGATCAGAGCTCCCGGCGGGCTCAACCTTGTGGCTCACCGTCCTGGGCTTACGCTTTGTCGGCAGTCTCCCCAGGTCTACTGCTCTGCAATCCTCCGGTACGCCTTCGCGCAAAAAGCCAAATGGGATTTTCGAGCGGGCAGGATTCGAACCTGCTCCTCCCTCTCGGGGCGCAACGGAGGTTGACTCCATCGGCGGGCCATGACCCCGCACTGCTACCATTACACCACCGCTCGATGTTGCCGGTCTTTCCCGGCTGTCAGCTTCAGTCTTTTTTATTACGTGCTATCCTCGGCGTTCCTGCACGTGCCGGGCCGATACTTCCCGGCTGGACGGACGATTCCTCGGGAGGGGGAATCTTTATGCCAGTACAGATACGTCTGGCAGTTCTTCCTTAAAGAATGCTTTGATGTTTGCCATGGCAACATGTTTCCATGTACCGCCGTCCGCTTCAAAAAGAGCAACTTTTATTTCATTGCCTTCAGCGCGGTACCGGAAGATGAAAGAACTCTCCGGTTGCTCAACCTGGCGAAACGTTCGAAACGGCTTAAGGGTCACAACATGCAGGACCTCATCGACATCCGGAGTTACCACTCCGTTGTGAGAGGTATATGCCATGGTTGCCCCGTCATCTGTTCCCTTCAGGCTCGCTTCTGCGATCATGCACCCGGCAGCTTTTAATATATGTGCCTTATGATCCGTGTCGAAAAACAACGCGGATGCTTTAATGATGAACTCTTCCTGTCCCATCCAGGCCCCGAAAGGGAAATATTCTTCATTATCTGTCGATGCAGCGATTACTCGGGTTCGTTTACGAAGCTCCCCGGATACCTTGTCATAGACAATGACAAGCCCAGGGTCCTTTACGTGTATGAGCAGATCCTTTTTCTCATACCCGTCATGGTTTTCATTGATATAATCCACGATAGCGGTGAGGGAGAAAACGTTGATCGTTTCCGGCCTGGGATCGAATATGATAGGTTCAAATTTTCGTGTTGAAAAAATTCTTCCGTGCACCTCTTCTGTTGAGTTTGCTTCTTTTGTAAGCTCTTCTAATTTTATGATTGCTCCTTCGGTTAGATCCATTAGATTTCTCCTTTCTTTTCCTGGGCTTCTTTCAGCTGGTCAGCCAAGGTAAGCTGAGTCGCGTCCGAAAGAGTCGCTTTCGGATCTCCCTGATGGTCCAGGGAGAAAAACGTTATTGCTTTTACGGATGCCCGATCTACCAACCTGCTTCTTGCCTGAATTTCCGTTTCTACCGAATGGCGATCATTATCGGGCTTAAAGGTGAACTCTAAAATGATTTTCCGTACTGCAGTTGCCGGAGTCCTGGAATCCGCTACATTTTCCAGAACCTTCAGCATTTCGCGGGTAAAAAGCTGTACTGCCATACCTCTACATACATTAGTCAGAGTGACTTCTTCCACTATGCGCCTCCTTTACGCTGCGTTTTTTTGTTCTGAAATCATCCTCCGGATCACTTCCCCGGATATGAGGACACACGGATCCGGCCGGATCATCACAATTGATATGGGTGTAAGGTGAGGATTTGAGAGAATAAAGATTCTTAATTCCCGGCTGTTATTGCTGGTCTTCCGGCCGTGAATATCACCATACTGATAAATATACACCAACAGATATTCCATGGTGCCTCCTTATGAACTGTTCGAGTTCCGCTTTCTTTTCCAGCATAAAATCCTCTTCTGTGATTCCCCGGGAAAGGAGATACCCCTTGAAATTTATCTTTTCCATACGATCCAGATATTCAGTATCAACCTGGGGAAGAGCCCTGATCCTCTCTTTCATCCACTTCTTCCGGGCCTGTTCATGGTGTTCCATGGTCAGGTAGATACCGTTGCGATAATTCCACCTCAGCAGGTATATGCCCCGTCGTTTAATGTGATGGCACTCGCACGCATGGGAGGGCCCCCGATCTTCAAAAGGGTCCCGGTATCCCCAGTTCAGCCGGACCGCCTCCCTCCAGAGATCATCCAGCCGGTCCGGAGATACCTTCCGCCTCTTCTTCCCTGGTTTCGGAAATGCAATCAACCCTCTACTCCTTCCGGCAGTGCCGGGATCCTGATGTACTGCCAGTGAGTGGGCCAGTGATATCTCCCAGTATCAAGGTTCTTAAAGCCCGAATCGAACATACCGGCTTTCGTGTACACGGCCGGGAAAGGCTTCCTATAACCATCCATATCAACAGCCCATAACAAACACTCAGGTTTTGGCAGTTCTTTATCTATCCGGGTCCACTCATTCATGCGGCTTTCCTTCTCCGTGTGATCATCTCTTGGAGAGGCAGACATCTTAACCATTCGGAGTCTCATCCGGCGCCCCCTCGGGAGAAGGCATGCAGATGTAATACCCGCCATCGGATTCGGCAAGCCCGCATTCTTGACACACCGCATCGTAGTTGACCTTGTAGTTCTGTGTGATCTTGCGTACCAAGCTTTTCTTGTGCCACTGTCCGTTGGCAAGCAGCCTGGTCACGTCCCGGACTGCCCGGACAAATGCTTCCGTTTTCACGACTTCCGGTCTATCCGCTTTTACTTTGATATATCTCACGTGTTCTCCTCCCAGGGCTTGTTTTTTGGCGTTAGCCAGCAGGTCCAGCAGTTCGTCTGCCATGTATATCTCTCTCCCGTATCACCTTGGCAACTTCAAGCCGATCAAAAAAAATGTGTCCTTTTTCTTCTATCTGGTGCCCGGGGATAACCCCTGCTTTGTACCAATTCCAGATTGTTCTCTGTGTTACCTTGAATTCTTGTGCAAGTTGTTTCGTCGTCAGCCAATCAGTTGGTTGGTATTTTTTCAGAGTTTCCCGCATATCAATAACGATTTCCCGGAGCTGGTCTATATCGCAGGTTGCTCTCTCAAGCCGGGAAGATAGCATGCCGGTGTTCTCGTTCGCCTTCCGGGTGTCCTCTAGGGTTTCCTCTGCGATTTTTAAGATTGCTTCCGCTCTGCCGATGAGTGACATTAGTAGCCCTCCGCGATGGAAAGGCGGTGGTACCGAGTAGAGAGATCACGAAGATACCTGATTGTCTCATTTACCGCTTGGTGCTTTCCGCTTAAATCGGGTATCTCATCGATGACCATTTCGATGTAGTTCTTGATATCTCTGATCGCATAATCCGGCTTTGTCTCGGGTTCCTGCTTTGCTGGTTCTTCCTCAGAATACGGAATGGCATCTTCCCAATTATCCTCTTCCCTCTCGAAATCATCAGCCGTGTAATGTGGTATGTCCTTCTTCGGTAATCCCTGAGAATCGAGTTTTACGCTTTCGACGAGGGAGGATACCGGGTCCTTTTTTTTCCCGATGTTCTTCGTATTCATGGTTGCCGTGGTGCCGTGCTTTGTAGTGTAAGCACGGTTGGATGGTATGTCACTTGCGGTTTTAGCAAGTGAACTTTCTCGACGATATTTAGCCACGGTGGAATGATGGACCTTGCACCTCTTTCCTATTTCGGAATCACTCCATCCGTTCCATTCCTCATCTTCCAGGAGCAGTATTACTGACCTGTGTTTATCCGCATTCGTCCTGCGTAGACCATGGTCCGCATTAGCTCCTGCGGAATAAAGAATCGCATCTCTCCGGCTCCCCTGGGTTATATCTGCATGAATCGTCAGGGAATCTCCTATTTTCGCTGCCGCCAACCGGTGAAACCCGTCGGCTAACCAGTAATCTGTCCCGTCATAAAACACAGTCACCGGAGGGAATCTTAAGCCATCCTTCATAAGCTCAGCATATTCCTCTACAATCTCCGTATTGATTTCCGCCCTCGACTGTGTCCCGCCATCGGTGCGGATCTGTTTAACTGCCAGTGTCGTCATAGTCCGAGTTCCCTTTGTCCGTGTATTTCATCATGGAGAGCGTCAAGAAATCCCTGTAGTTCATTCCTGAGCCATTGAGGGAAGGTCTGGTCTCCCTGGAGGAAAACTTTTATTTGATTTCTCTGTTCAAATAGTTTCCTGCAGTAATTCCATATTTCCTTTATTTCAATTGGTTCCTTGAAGCAAAATGCTCTGATTTTGGTATTGATTTTTTCAACCCGGGGATCGTTTTTTCTATTGAGTTGTTTATTTCGAGCTTCGATAAGTAGGCGGTTGTTTTCCTTTAGTTTTTCATCGAAGGTCTTTTCAAGATGATCAATTCTCCGTTCCAATGCTCTGATATATTTCTGATTTGTGCCGGTATCCTGATCTCGCTTCAGCTGCACTGTTTTTGCCGGTAGATATACTTTGTACGGTTTTGGATATTGCCTCCCCGTCCTATCAATCCATTCAAGGAGGGGTTCCGCGTCTTTCCGGTTATAACGATCTACCGCATATTCGGCTATGGTATTTCTCTCTTCGAGGGAGAAGAGAGTTTTTTTACTGAACCGTTCATTTGATGCTCTTAATAAATGCAGGCATTGATAACAGTACTGTGTACTGATCGTCCCGTCCTTCCCTGTGTGCTCGCTGACATGAACCGCAACTTGCGCGGCAGTAAACCCCTTTTGATTTTTCACTATTCTACCTCCCAAATTCCACCAGACAATGGGCCTTGGCTATCTCAACGATTTCCGATACCGGATAGTAGTTGTCCGGATCGGCGTGGATCTTCGCAGGAATGTACGGTAACAATTCCCCCATAATGCGTCTCTTTAATTTTCCTTAGAATTGCAATCACCTTTTTCATTGGACAACCTCTTCATAGTCTTGATCTGGTTGAGCATGAGGAATTCCCCGAATGTGTCTGCCGTCATCATGCCTGTAACCTCATCGATGGTGGTTTTCTCCTGCGCCCATGTGTCACCTTTCATGGCCCGGAATATCCGGGATGCTGCAGATACGGTAAGGTGTTTCATGACGGTTCATCCCCGCGCTAATGATGGATCTATCTGTGTTTTTCCGGTCTTGATGGCCGTATCTTCTGCGATATTATTTTCAATCATGAAAGCAGCTTGCTGACTGATAGATCGTTTATTTTTATTTGCAAGATTGACCAAAAGATCATAGATGTTGGGATTAAGATAAACGCTGACACTTTTTATCTTTATATCTCTTACTCGTGGCATATTTCCATCCTTTCTTATACGTTCTAATGCGTTATTATAAAGCAATAAAAAGTATATGTCAAGCTAAAAATAATAAAAACCGATAAAAATAATAGATTTATAATGTATTATGCTTTATAATAATTTATTAAAGAGGTGCCTGTGATGGCTGGAACATACAAGGATCGCCCTGACCCAAATAAAAAGAAAAAATCGGTCACTATTTATTTAAGCACTGAAAATTGGAATTTCTTAGATGCTTATGCAAGGGAAAATAGGAGGTCGATTGGATCACAAGTTGCGCTTTTCCTCGAAGAATCTATTTTAGCCGAAAGTAAGAAAGAAACAAAACGAAGCAGCGATATAAAAATTGTCGCCGAAAACAAAACAGACTATGAAACAGGATAAAAAGATTATTTCCCTTATCGGATATCGGGAGCGTTATCTAAAGAATGGATTACACTGAAGTATAGTTTTATTTTTTAGATGGAAATTGATTAAATGACTATTAAAAAAACTACCTTTCCGGCCTGGTATAATTATTTCATCCTCACTTTAAGCGTTTATGTTGTTCTTGAACTTTCACTTGAAGTGATACTCAATTTGGCTTCCGCAACAGAGCGTATCTTGTCATTGATTGACTTAGGTATTTGCTTTATCTTCCTTTTCGATTGGATATTTTTTTTCATCCGAGCGGATAAAAAGGGAGAATATGCCAAAAAAAGAATAATTGATCTTATCGCTTCAATTCCGTTCGCCCAAGCACTTAGACCGCTTAGAATATTGCGCATTTTCAGACTAGTGAGAACCCTCAGAATCGTAAAAGGATTAAAAGGGGCTATACCAATCTTGAGAATTCTCTTAAAAAATCCAGCCCGATCCGCCTTAACGATATATTCAACACTTACTTTAATAATATATTTCTACTGCAGTATAGGTCTTTATAATTTTGAAAAAGATTTAAATGAAAGTATTTCGAATTTTGGGGATATCCTTTGGATGGCTTTTACTACGCTTACATCAGTAGGATATGGTGATATTTACCCGGTTACATCTGGAGGTAGAATTTTTGCCGTTGTATTGGTTGTGGTCGGTATGGGGTTATTCTCTCTTATGACAGCGGAAATAGCAACTTTTTTTATTCGAGTAGTTAGCGAGGAGAAGCATGAATAACATCCCCTCCCTCCGTCCCATACCGGTAATCCGCTGTACCAAGTGCGGGAAGATCCTCACGCCTATCCCGAGTGACAACCGATGCCCGGAGTGTGGGAAGAAGATTAGAGGTGAGAATCGGGCGGGGTATTTTAAAGCGTAATTAAGATGAGTGAATTTAGGCTAACAGGGTTGACAGGCCAAGGTTCGATTTTTTGGTGTCTTGTTGGTTCCATAACACTATTTTCTTTTCAGATTGCATTTGGTTGCATAGATGAGTTTGTTAGCAAATCGAGAAAGCTGGATTGCAAGGAGGTGCCTATGAAGCAACAAAAAAATAAGGTTTCAAGAAACGTATTTAAATCAATTATTGATTTTCTATGTGCTATTGGATCCAGTATGATAGCTGGTGCCCTGTTGACCTAAATTTACTGTTCTGGATCTACCGAGATGGAAGAAATTAAGTGGACCCTGTTGGATGGGGAGCACTTCATAGTGTATGATGGGTGGGGAGAGGTGGATGTAAAAAGATGTGAGGATTACGATACCATTGGGAGTTATATGATACATAGTTATAAAAAGATAGAGCATAGTATTCCCTCCTCTTTAAGACTCCCTGTTCGTATACTCCTTATAAGTATCTGGAGTTTCTGTTATGTAATATTTTTAATTCCACTTTTCAGTATTATCCTCTATCAGTTGACATCTTTAATTTCTTTTTTTTATGAAAACGCATCAACACAATCAAATATTACTACATTTACTGAAATTTTTGCTTTAATAATTCTATTTTCATTACTTATTATCGGCATATTTTTATTAATCGTTGCCACACGTAGAATACCTAAATATGTTAAACCATTAAGAAATTACATAATATTTTTATTTTCTATATTGCAAAAGTTATTTAGAAATAGAAAAGTCACCGTCATGCTGATTCCTCATTCCGAAAAACGTATTTTGAATTTTAGGCTTTCCACTTATTCTTCAGTTTTCTTAATTATATTTTCTTCAGTAATATTTATTGGAGCTTTTTATGCCATAGTATATTTCCCGCTCAAAAAGAGTCAAAACGATCTTATACTATTCTCACTCGAAAAGCGAATTGAATCCGAAAGAAATAAATTAGAACAATTAGAAAAAGAGAAGGTTGAAATTGAAAAAATTCTTTTAATAGATAGAGATATAATCCAAACCGCATATTCTTATCATTTTCGATTAGTTAAACAAATTATCTTACATAACAATTTTATCGTTGGTTTCTTTATTGGATTCTTCAGTTCTCTTTTAGCTACTATCGTTTACAGAATGTTTACCAATTATATTATTAGAAAGGATAAGAATAATAGTAATTCAAACTAGGATTAATATGATTTGAGATATATAATCCTTAGCCCAAATAAAACCTTTTGAGAAGCTTTTCCCTGGTTTCCGCTATTTCCTAGCAGCCTGAGGAGTTTTAGTATAATGCATGCTATGGTCCTGTGCCAGCGGAGGAATAAAAAGTAGCTGAAGGTTGGGGAGATAAAATACAGTCCTGTAGTGAGTAACTGCAATGAGAAATAAGATCTTTTTCTTCTTAATTTTCTTCACCTCGGTTTGTATTGCATCATTCGCCCTTGATCTACACCTACCCTTCTTCAATGAATCCGACGAAATCGAGCACTACTCCGGTTTTTCCCTGAAGTACAACGAGGAATATGAACAGGCAGAGTGGGTCGCCTACCAGCTGACGGAGGAAGAAGTCCTGGGCGAGTTCCCCAGAAAGGACCGTTTCCGCGCGGACAGAAATATATCAACCGGGTCCGCTTCCCTCGAAGATTACCGAGGATCCGAATACGACCGGGGGCACCTGGCGCCGGCAGCTGACTTTAAGTGGTCAGAACAGGCGATGGACGAGTCGTTTCTTCTGAGCAACATGAGCCCGCAGGTCCCAGGATTCAACCGGGGGATCTGGAAATAGCTGGAGGAGCAGGTCCGTGACTGGGCCGAGGACAATGACGAGATTTACGTCGTTACAGGACCTGTCTTAACCAATGGTCCCTACCCGACTATTGGATCGAACCAGGTCGCGGTACCGAAACACTATTTCAAAGTTGTTCTGGACTACCGGGAGCCGGAAACGAAGGCGATCGGGTTTGTACTGCCGAATGAGAAAAGCGATAAACCCCTGGCGGCCTATGCCTACGCGGTGAATGAGATTGAGGGTTTTGTCGGTATCGACTTTTTCCCTGCTCTTCCAGATGTGATTGAAGAGATCCTGGAGTCGACGCTGGATCTGCAGCTGTGGGATCTGGAGCAGGTTGAATTGGAGGGTGCAATCCCGGAGTATCGGACGGAAGCGAAACAAATCCAACAGCCGGATCCGGAAGCTGTGCTATACTGGATCAACTCAAACTCCAATGTCAGGCATAACCCCAGTTGCAGGTACTACGGGAATACGAAAACAGGGTATTACAGTGCAGATCCTATCGGGAAGGCGTGTGAGATCTGTGGGGGATAAGACGCACTTCATAGTGTATGATGGGTGGGGAGAGGTGGAGGTGGAAAGGACCTTAAATGTATCCGGGAAGAAATTGTGAAGGATAAATGACATCTATTTTTTCGATAGGTACCTATTTTCTTAAATCGGGTAGGAGGCAGGCTCACACCTGCCGTCCTCCCACACCACCGGGCATACGGTTCCGTACCACGGCGGTTCGTAATCCATCGCGATACGGCAACAAACTGTCGACGAACGAGTACATACCAAGAGTATCAAAGTATCTCTTGGGGAAAGCTTGATTCATATGAGATTGACCGG
>JAJSAL010000093.1 GCA_024274705.1 Spirochaetota bacterium | reverse complement strand
GATGAAGTTGTTGATCATTTCGAGACGTTTCAGAAGGTAGTCATTGTCAGCCGGCTGGCAGTTGGCGACGGTTTTAATCCTGAGGGACAGGATGTAAGCTCCCAAGTGGGTGATGGCGGTTCTGCCGGGATCGTCACAGCCGGCCAGATAGGGGATTGCCGCGATCAATTGGGCCAGGTTCTTGTTACGGAAGCAATCCCGCTCCTCATTGTCCATCTTGAATGCATCAGCGACTGATTCGGCAATGTTGTTCCATTCTGCAAAATTCCGAGTGCTTTTTTTACTTGCGGTCTTTACCTGTTTCATACAGTTCTCCTATAGATTGGGATTTTTCTGGAGATGTAAAGATTAAATGAACTTGGTTCACTTTTAGACATATTTTTCATGCGTGAGTTCAGAACTTTTAATCTTTGTCCCCCAGTTCACCTGTAATTGTGCCATAGGATAGGTTTGAGCGAAATAGTACCCGGGTATAATATTATTTTCAGTGCTATTACTATATTCTGAAAGGTTCTTGCTTTGTTGATAAGACAGATGACGAATCTCTCATCACAATGGAACGAAATGCGGTAGCTAAGCTTGTTACTGCAATCCCTTACCTTGGAAAATGCGGTAACCCGGACAGGTCCGCCGTCGGGAATATAACTTCCAGCATGGCTGCAAAGAACCCGGTTATGCGGAGTATTTTAGATAATCGATCATCTGATTACAGCCAAATTATGAGCATGTTACGGGGAATTTCCCATTTCCAGGGGGGAGATAGACGAATTATTCAGAATGGTGGATTTTCTTACTGTAAGCAGGTAACATAGAACTAAATTATACTTCCTCTGCAGGTTGGATTACCGTGTACAGTATACAGAAGAAGGTCGGATATCTCTTTTTTATTACGGGAATTGCCGTTGTTACGGCAAACATGGTGACTATATCCCGTCTGTATGGATTTACATCAGCAATGGGTGATATAAGTGTTTACCTTACCCTGATTTTTTCCTTTTACTCGTTGTTTACCATTTTTATCGATTCTAAGGTTATACGTTTTTCCCAGATCCTGGTTCTTTGCCTTGTAGCCGGCATTTCGATAATAGATCAATACGATTCTTTCTACGGTGTAGGACTTCTTTTTCTATCTGTCATCCTGGCCTTTAAATACCGCTTCTTTGAGAGGAAAGCTGTGCTGAAATTGATGTGTATCGGGATTTACACCTTCACTCTCATCGAAGTGTCTGTTGCTGTCAACGACGATTTCGTTAGTGTTATCCACGGTTTCGATTCCCTGGTTTTTTTAACCCTCATGATCGTATTCTTCCTGATGCTCTACAGGGATGAAATAAGGAGCTACCTGGAGAAACAGAACCGGTTTTCATCTGAAATCGACAGCCTTAAACGGGAACATGCACTGTTGCAGAACCGCATTAACCAGGATAGCCTGCGTCTTGCGGAATTGAATGAGAAAATCAGGGAGTATACGGAAGAGAACAAACCCATAGACTTGAAAGCTCTGCAGGTCTCTCCTGCGGAAGAACGGGTCGTGAGAACCCTCTGCACCTACCGTTGTGACAACAGGGAGATTGCAAAAAGGCTCAATATTTCGGTTCCAACGGTAAAAGTACACTTAAGCCGGGTTATGGATAAGCTGGGAGTAGATGACCGGTACGCGGTAATGGACATGTGCCGCAACAATTTCTCAACCTGAAGCCGGCGGAAGAGTCATTTTTTTTTACACCTTTCGTTGTTTTCTTGTCTCCTATGGTTTATTCTCAAACTGGAGGTAGGAGATGTCAAATAATCTCTATATTACAGCGACCGAAGCAAAAAGCGGGAAATCTGCAGTTTCCCTTGGGGTAATGGAAATGCTCCTGCGCAAAATCCAGAAGGTCTGTTTTTTCCGTCCTATTATCACCGGGAATCCGAATAAGGGTATTATCGATGCGGATATCGATTTAATCAGCAGACATTTTGAACTCGATATACCGTATGAAGATATGTACGGTTTTACCGCAGAGGATGCCGGCAGGCTTATTTCAAAAGGCCGGGAAGAGGAACTTCTGGAAGGTATTATCGATAAATACAATCATTTGAAGAAGCATTATGAATTTATCCTGTGTGAAGGAACCGATTTCGTCAGTTCTACTGCGGCTTTCGAGTTCGACATAAACGGTGAGGTGAGCAAGAACTTAGGCTCACCTGTCTTACTTGTAGCAAATGCATTTGAAAAAACCATCGATGATACCCTCAGGTCCATCGAGCTCGCAGTTGATTCCCTGGAGGAGAAGGGATGCTATACAATAGCTACGGTTGTAAACAGGATAGCGCCTGAAGAGAAAGAGACGGTCATCAAAATGCTGAATGACCGGGGTATTGCAAAAAACCAGCTTGTCTATGCGATCACCGATGAACCTTTCCTGGGAAAACCTACGGTAGGAGAAATTGCGGATTTTTTAAATGCCGAAGTCCTCTACGGAGAAAGTCAGTTAAATCGGCATGTGTATAATGTAACCGTCGCCGCCATGCAGCTTCATAATTTTCTGACGAGGATTGAATATGGCTCCCTGATCATAACTCCCGGAGACAGGTCCGATGTAATCGTTGGGTGCCTGGCTTCGGTATCTTCGCGAAATACGGAAAATATTTCCGGCATCCTGCTTACCGGAGGATTAAAACCTGAAAAGGCCATCTGGAACCTGATAACCGGGTTTCCGCGTATGGTTCCCATACTTGTGGCCAGTGAAAATACCTTCCCTACTGCAATGCGGGTTCATGAGCTCCACGCTAAAATATCGCCGAAAGACAAGGAAAAAATTTCCCGGGCTCTTGCGTTATTCGAGCATAACATCGATGTTGACCAGTTGAGCAATTCGGTGATTACCACACGGACTACCAACGTCACACCGAAGATGTTCGAATATGATCTTCTTCAAAAAGCCAAAGCCCACAAGCAGCATATCGTTCTGCCGGAAGGGGAAGAAGAAAGGATCCTCCTTGCCGCGGATATTCTTCTCCACAGAGATGTGGTGGATGTTACTCTTCTGGGAAGGGAACAGATCATCCTGGAACGTATCGCTCAGCTGGGATTAGAGATGAAAACCGTAAACATTATCGAGCCTTTAAAATGCTCGATGTTCCAGGATTATGTAGAAACGTTCTATGAACTCAGAAAGCATAAAGGCATCACTGAAGATAATGCCCACGACATGATGTGTGATGTCGGATATTTCGGAGCAATGATGGTGTATAAACAGTACGCCCACGGTATGGTTTCAGGTTCGGTCCACAGTACAGCGGAAACGGTCCGGCCGGCCCTGCAGATTATCAAGACCAGGCCCGGTTGTTCCATCGTATCCAGTGTGTTTTTCATGTGCCTGGATAAAGTTCTTGTCTATGGGGACTGTGCTGTAAATACCAATCCCAATGCGAGTGAACTGGCGGAAATTGCAATAAGCTCTGCTGAGACTGCTCAATCCTTTGGCATAGACCCTCTTGTTGCCATGCTTTCCTACTCAACAGGAGAGTCGGGTAAGGGGGAGGATGTGGAGAAAGTAAGGGAAGCAACCAGGCTTGCAAAAGAAATAGCGAAAACCCATTATCCGGAACTTAAAATCGAAGGTCCCATGCAGTACGATACTGCAGTGGATCTGGCGACTGCAAAAACGAAAATGCCTGACAGTGAAGTAGCAGGAAAAGCTACGGTTTTTATTTTTCCGGACCTGAACACAGGGAACAATACCTACAAAGCGGTTCAGCGATCCGCCGGGGTCGTCGCAATTGGTCCCGTGTTGCAGGGTCTTAAGTATCCGGTAAACGATCTGAGCAGAGGATGTATCGTCCCTGATATTGTCAACACTGTGGTTATCACGGCTATACAGGCTTACCAGGGTAAAATGCTTAGCCAGGATTAACCGGGCATTGTTTCTGGGTGTTCAGGTGCCAGCCTGTATCCTGTTAAGCTATTCGGAAGTGTCATTAAACCTGGATTTGATTGCGGAAAAGAAATCCATGGCATCCTGTTCTTCAACCACTTTTTCTTCCGTATACGGTTTAATAAGATCCTGGGGGAGCTCATCTAAAAATGGAGAAGGGATACAATCGATGGTGTTTCTTAACAATTTCCTGGTTCTGCAGGAAGAGAGATAGAGCTTTTTCCGCGCCCGTGTCAGGGCCACGTAGAACAACCTCCGCTCTTCCTCGATATTTTTCGGATCCTCTTCTATCGCCCGTGCATGGGGGATGATGTTCTCCTCCACCCCCGGAAGAAACACGATGTCGAACTCCAGACCTTTCGCGGAGTGTATGGTCATCAGGTTCACCCTTCCGTTTTCATCGCTTTCCTGGTTGTCATCTCTGGTTATGAGGGTTATCCGGTTGAGAAAGTCGAACAGGTTCGGATCAATGGTGTCAGGATTCCCTTCGTATGTTTCCAGGATATCGGTAAATGCAAGAATATTACCGTATTTGAATTTGGCTGTACGTTCGTTTCCATGGGTTTCCTGAACCAGGTAAGCCCAGTATCCAAGTTCTTCTACCATGGCCTTTAGTGATGGAGCCATCGGTTTTCCCGAAAGCATCTTTTCCCGGTATACTTCCACCACAGAAACAAAATCCCACAGGTCGGTTTTTACCTTCGTTGGAAAAGGACTGACCTCCAGGTGCAGTGCGGCAGAAAGGGCGGAATAGATGGAGTATCCTTTTTCCTCGGCAATTGACCGCAGGGTCCGGATCGTTTTTTTTCCGATTCCCCTCCTGGGGGTGTTGCAGATTCTGAGAAAGCTTACATCATCATCAGGGTTTGCCATGATACGCAGGTATGAAATAATATCCTTTACCTCTTTACGCTGAAAAAAGCTGGTTCCACCGGATACTTTGTAAGGAATATTGTCCTTTAAAAATGCGGTCTCGATGGTTTTCGTGAGGCTGTTGGTGCGTACCAGTACTCCTACTTCATGGAAGGGGGTCCCGTCAGTCTGTTTTACAGAGCGGATCTGCTCTGCAATAAAATGTGCTTCGTCCTCTTCATTCTCCGGAAATATAACCTCCAGTGCATTTCCCCCTTTTTCACCGGTCCACAGGTTTTTATGTTTCCGGTTCCGGTTGTGGGAAATAAGACCGTTTGCCGCACTCAGGATGGTCTCCGTTGAGCGGTAGTTCTGTTCCAACTTGATTTCTATAACACCGGGAAAATCGTGCTCGAATTGCAGTATGTTACCGTAATCTGCACCCCGCCAGGAATAGATTGACTGATCATCATCCCCGACTACACAGAGGTTCTTTGATTTCTCCGCGAGTAGACGGATAAGTTCGTACTGCAGTTTGGACGTATCCTGAAACTCATCTACCATGAAGTAATGGAACCGGTCCTGATACGATTGTAAAATCTCCGGAGTATCCCTTAAAAGCCGGATTGGAAGAACGATAAGATCATCAAAATCCACAGCATTATAGGTCTTAAGGTGATCCAGATACTCGGCATACAACTCACGGTACTGATCATTTTCACTGTTCCAGGATCTCATCCCGGTCTTTATGTCGGAAAACAAGTGGGCAAGGGCATATGCATCGACAGCTTCCCTGGGAAACTTGAGTTCCCGGGCCACTTCTTTTATCAGGGCCATTTTATCGCTTTGATCATAAATACTGAAATTAGCCTTGTAACCTATATGGTGGATTGAGGAGCGTAGGAGTTTAGCTCCGAAAGAATGAAATGTCGAGATCGTAAGATGTGTACACTTTTTCCGGGTAAGGGATGTGACCCGTATCGCCATTTCTGAAGCAGCCTTGTTGGTGAAGGTCAGAGAGAGGATCGAATTCTGGGGAATACCCGTTTCCAGCATATGGGCAATCCGGAACGTAATCGTCCTGGTTTTACCGGAACCGGCTCCTGCAATGATAAGGATAGGGCCATTGATAGTATTTACCGCTTCTATCTGCCGGTCGTTGAGTTCTTTCAGATAGTTGATGCTCATATAATCGTTAGCGGCCTTTGATGAAAATTGAGAACGCTTCTATTCCGAGAAGAGAAACAGTTGTGACTATTGCCCCGGCAATACACACCCCGGCAGCAACAGCTATAAACGTCTTTTTGCGCTCCAGACCCAGAACCCAGGCTCCCAGCGTACCGGTGTAAGCCCCTGTTACCGGCAGGGGAATGGCCACGAAAATCATAACCCCCCAGTAGCCGAACCGTTCAACTTTTCCATGAAGTTTTTTCCGGGCCCCTTCGATAAGCACTCCGAAGAAATGTTCGTACCACCTCATACGGAGGAACAATTTGTGAATCGTAGAGAGAAACACGTGTACAAAGGGTCCAACCAGGGCATTCAGGACAACGCTCAGTACAACCGCAAGACCCACCGGTACGCCCCGGGTAAGGGCATACGGTATTGCTCCTCTCAGTTCGGAAATCGGCAGAAGGGAAAGAACAGCTGTGATGATAAGGCTCCGGGTCAAGTAGGTTCTCCTGCAATCGGGATGTTCACATAATAACGAGATAAAGAAGTTATGCAAGGGGTCATACGTTTGATTTCTTAAGCTTTGAGATGTAGATTGGCCCCATATTATCCGTTTGGTCCGGCCAAATTTGCAGGCCGAACTCAGTCGGCTCACCGGTCATGCATGCCGGTTTCAGAATGATAAACAGGTTTTCTTTTTTACGGCTCAGTTTCCTGATAACTTCATCATTCTCCAGGTAGGATACAGTACATGTGCAATAGAGAACGATTCCTCCCGGCAGGCACGCAGTAAGGGCGGAAACTAGCAATGTGTATGCCTGCATGCTCAAATGCCGGGTCCGGGCAGGGGTCCACTGTTTAAGGTGATACAGAGAGTGGAGTACATGACGTTCCGAAGAACAGGGAGCATCCACCAGAATACGGTCGTATCTGTTCTGTTCGTGAAGGCACCATGTACGGCCGTCAAAACCAGTGATACGCAGGTTCCTTAAGACCTGCTCCGGTAAGTGACTGTGGAGAACACGGGACAGGCGGGCTCTCCGGGAACGGGAAACATCATTGGCTACGAGCAGCCCGGATTTCCCGATTTTTCCGGCGATGATGAGACTTTTCCCGCCTGGAGCTGCACACAGGTCGAGCACGGCATTTCCAGGCTGGACATCCAGCTCCCGGGCCGCCAGAACCGACGCGTAATCGATATAGTAGGGCTGTATCAGATCCTCTGAAAGGGTATAGTGGTCCTGTTCCTGCATAAGGGCTGTTTTGAGCGTTTGCCAGCGTGGACCGTGCATCTGTTGATAGAATTCATGGAAGCTCTGTTTTTTCTTTTTACCCACGGCGTGCGATTTTTTCAAAACAGTCGTTAAAGGCGTTTATCCGCTTTTTCCATGCGTATTTTTCCATAATCCTGCTCAACGTAAGTGAAGTTTCCGGTTCAGGCTGGATAAGGAGTGTTTTAAGTCTGTCCTTCAGATCCTTCTCCGATGAGTAGAGGCACTGGTAATGAAAAGTCCGCGGCAGGATCTCCGGGTATGAAAGCCTGGACGGCAACAGAGGATAGCAGCCGTATCGTATCCCTTCTACAACAGAAATGCCGAAATTTTCCTGCAGGGTTGTACTGATTATGATATCTCCCCTTGACAGAAGGCGGTAGTACTCCTCCTTGTCCGTAACATGTTCCTCCTTAAGACAACGAAGAATATGAAAAAACATCTCCGGGTTTTTGTCGTGCTCCCACGGGTGGTTCCATACTATGCCCGGCGGAGCCCGACTGCGCACTCTTTGTGGGACCCACCGAAGAAAGGTTCCAGTAAAAGGATGTTAAGATTCATAGTAGTTGAAACAGTATACTCGAAATAACCGGAGCGTTGAAGGGGATATCCGAAAAACTCACCCTGTATTGATTCTCTTTTCAACTGTCTGTACTATGTGGCTCACATGGAGAGGTTATGACATATAAGGCTGTATTGTTCGATTTGGACGGGACTCTGGTAGATACCCTGGAAGATCTGGCTGATGTGATGAACGGGATACTGCAGAAGAGGGGATATCCTGTTCACCCGGTAGACTCGTACCGCTACAGGGTTGGGTGGGGTCTCAAGGTTGCCGCTGAAAAATCCCTGCCCGCAGAAGCACTTACACCGGTCATTATCGAAGAGTGCATACAGGAATTTCTCAGTGTGTACGGGGCCCGGCCGGTTGTTAAAACAAAACCTTACGATGGCATACCTGAGGTCCTTGATGAACTGGAGAACCGGGGTATAAAAAAAATGATCCTCTCCAATAAGCCGGATCCCCTTACACAGCGGGTCGCAGAAATACTGCTGGACTCCTGGAAATTCGAAGCCATTCAGGGATCACAAAAAGAAATACCAAAAAAGCCTGATCCCGCCGCCGCCTTCGATATGTGCAGATCCTTAGATATATCCCCGGACAGTGTTCTCTATCTGGGTGACTCTGCGGTGGATATGGAAACTGCCGTTAATGCCGGCATGTACCCGCTGGGGGTACTCTGGGGATTTCGGGATGAAGAAGAACTCCGGGATGCAGGAGCGGCTGGTGTCATAGCCGATCCCCTGGAAATACTACCATTCCTCCAATGAACAGGAATCAGGGCAACACTTTTCGGAAAGCCTTCAGCATCACCATTCCTGTACTCATGGGATACACGGCTATCGGCCTGGCTTTTGGTTTTCTGGATTCCCTTTTCTTTTCATGATATAGTGTCCGCCGGAGGATCAGGATGGAAAGTAACGTCATCGCAGAAAAAGCCGGGGAGTATATCGAGAAGGAAGATCACTCCTCTTTCCGGGATGAAGTTGCATCCCTT
>JAJSAL010000092.1 GCA_024274705.1 Spirochaetota bacterium | reverse complement strand
TAATAAGAACTACGTGTTTGCGGGTCTGCAGTTAGGAGGAAGGTTTCTCTATACGGTAGGATATGCGGGTTTCCCGCTGTCATCACCGGAGAGAGTTCTTATTACCGGTCTGGTAGCAGGATTCCATGTCAGGCTTCGTCCATTCTATATTGACATCGATGCATCCGCTAAGAATGTTGTTGTTACCCCTGCAGACGGATAGGACTACCTGGATCTCGTCTCATTTGAAGGTGGTCTATCAAGAACATTTCCTTCCCTGCGCACCACCCTGGGTCTGAGTATCTTCAGGCGGCTGAGCTTTTTCGGTGGTGCTACTTTTGACATAAGTCTGCCGGGAGTATTCGGCGATAACGTTTTGAACACCGGTGATGCTATATCGTTTCCTGTGGGATCTTATAACTTGCTGTTGTATCCGAAGTATTATGCTGTTTTACGTTTCTAAAAGAGGACGTCTTCCAGGTCCCGAATGGCCTGGAAGTTTCTCATTTTATCAATCGCCTTTTCCTGTATCTGCCTTACCCGTTCCCTGGTAATGCCCAGCAGTTTCCCGGTCTCCTGAAGCGTATAAGGACCTTCGCCGGCCAGCCCGAATCGAAGCTGTATGATTTTCATTTCCCGGGCGCTAAGCTGATGCAGTACATTCTCAAGGGTAACTTGAAGAGTCATATGAAAAGCCTGTTCAAAAGGCTGCTGAATTGACTCGTCGATTACAAGATCCCCCAGTTTCGTTGTCTGTTCTCCGTCAACAGAAGTATCAAGGCTGGTGGCTTCCTGGGAAATTTTCATTATTTCTTTTATTTTATGTTCAGAAAGATTGAGATAATCGGCAAGTTCTTCACTTCTCGGATCCCTGCCTAATATCTGAGTCATCTCCTTTGCGACAAAGAAACATTTTTTAATGGAATTGAGCATATGCATCGGTATACGGATCACCCTGCCCTTGTCAGCGAGTGATTTAATAATTGCCTGTCTGATCCACCAGGTTCCATAGGTGGAAAATTTACACCCTTTCTGGTAGTCGAATCGTTCAACCGCCTCAATCAGCCCAATATTACCCTCATCAATCAAATCCAGGAGTGAAAGTCCACGGAACTGGTATTTTTTTGCGATTGAGACGACCAGACGGAGGTTGCAGGTTATCATTCTGTTTTTCAGTCCGCAGAAAACCTTTTCGGCTTTCAATCGTTTATCATGGCACTCATCTTTAGTAATTCTGCCGAGAAGGCGGTCTTCTTCCAGAATCGAGAGGGTTTTCCTTAATCGATGAATTTCTTTCCCGATTTCCTGCTCCTGTCTGAACGTCAGAAGGGGATAGCGTGCTATCTGCTTTAAATACAGCGCAAGGGGATTTATTTCACCTTTCAGCGTGTCAATCGTTGAATCTTCATGGTACGGCGTATTTTCAGATGCGTTATCATTCATCAGATTTTTAATGCATTCTTGTTTCTATAATATTTAGTGACCGCCCTAACATCAAAGAATATCACCCTCTTGGAGCTTTTTCAGGATCTACCGGCTTGCCATCCTTGAAAATAGAAAAAAACATACTCGCTTTTCCATTATGCGGGTTGATTCCCAGAGTACCGATAGACATCCCGGGAGAGACTGTTTCGCCGACAGATACATAGGTTATGTCGTTTCCACCGTAGACATACACATATCCACCCAGGGATTGTACGAGGACGACCCTGCCGAATCCACGGTACGGTCCGGACCAGACAACTTCACCGGAGGCAATCGCTTTTACAGGATCTCCTTTTTTTCCGAAAATGTGGGTTCCATTCAGTTTTCCCTCCTGATACTCCCGCTCACCGTTATGAGGCCAGAACGGCTCAGCAGAGTCTGCAAGGTCGGGTTCTGCTTTTTCGACCGGCTGTTCAGCTATCTCTGAACCCTTTTCTGATGGAATGATGAGTGATTCACCTGCCATAAGTGTGTGATTTTCAGACAAACCATTTGCATTACGGAGCATTTCGACTGAAAGTCCATGTTCCCTGGCTATACCGTAGAGGGTTTCTCCTTTCTGAACGATATAACGATCCGGAATGATTAATACCATTCCTTCCTTAAGGGTTCTTGGATCAGATATGTAATTGACACTCATCAGCGCCTGAACGGATACATTATAAATATGGGAAATGCGGAACAGGGTCTCATTTTTTTTCAGTACATGCTTTGCCTGGCTGAATATCGGTCCAGAGGGCAATACGGTTAACAGCATGACGAGAATGAGCCATTTCATAGAATCACTTTAATAGTCGGAATAAAACAGGAAAAACTAAATAAATGGTGATGCATGGACCGTAACAATCTGCCGGAAAAAAATTGTTGACGTCAGGAACAACTTATCATACCATGAACTATCAACATTACATTTTTCCTACAGGGGTAGATTTATGACTAAGAAATTGTTTGTCTGTTTTTTCTTGTTCCTGGTTTTTATTGGATCCCAGATGCTCTTTTCGCAAACGCCGCTTCCTGAACATCAATTTGCCGAAGGAGACTGGAAATTATCAGGAGACCGTCTATACCAGAACGATACCCTGGCTGGTCTCGCAAAAGTTAATATCAAAATGCTTCAAAGAGGTGTCATGACATATAGCTTCAACGTCCGCTATGAAGGAGGTATGGAAGACCTTCATGGAGGATTCGGAATCCATGTATTCGCTGATTCTGTTTTTCCCAGAAAATCCTGGGGATGCGGTAATTCATACCTCTTATGGCTCAATTACGATGCTGCTCCTGTTTCAAAAGATATTCCCAAAGGTTTTAGTGCACAGGTATACAAGAGCGTGTCCCATTCACGAATGAATCTTATAAAAAGCGTAGACTTAAGCCGGTACGAGTATCTTCTTGATAATGCCGGTCCTGGTACACTTATCCCTGTCACCATTGTGGTCAACGGCAACACCGGAATGGTCAGGATTGCCAATCCTGTAGATCCCGGTTCTTTTTTCGTCCTGGATCTCAATACGGACAAGATTCTCCGCGGGGATTGGATCGCATTGCGTACTAACGGGATTGCTGTAAGCTTTGGATTACCGGAATAGATATACACCAGGCAGGTGCGGGTAAATCAAAAAATACACGGCCCGCACTTGCCTGGAAGCACCCGGGAGAGGAACTCGGTGTATCCCGGGGATGGATATCGTCGAAGAAATCAACCTCCACCGAGGTGAGAAATAAAATAAAGCACATCCCCGTCACCGATTTCGGCTGTCAACGGAACGGGAATCCCGTTTTGAAAAACGCGGATGATCTGTTTTTTCGAACAACCGATCCGTGTGATTACGTCGTTGATACGTGCACCTTCCTTAAGAATTCCTTCCCAGCGTGCCGGCTTTGTATGAGTTGCGTATGTTTTTAAATCTCCATACAATTTAACGGTTACCCGCATAACAATATTTCCTGCCTCAATGCCGGTCCGATTCCACCAGGGCCGATGCGAGATGTATACCGGCCGCTACCGGATCCATTACAGGCACCTGCAATTCTCTTTTAAACCGCGGAAAAACAGGAGACAATCCTGTACAGCCGATAACAAGTGCATCGGCACCTTCCTTTTCCGCGGCAACAGCTTCTTCGATGATCCATGGGCCTGCCTGCACTTCATCCAGTTCACGTTCCAGGGTTTCCGGTCCTCCTTTTATACTGCGTACGTCGATATCGACACCGGGTCCCGCAAAGGCTTCCCTGTACGATCTCTGCTCATCCAGGAAAGCCCGGGAATCATGTCCGATAAAGATGATTGAAAGCCGCATATACTGCTCCCTTCCCCCGTTCATCATGTTCCGGTTTTGTCTGCCAAACGTTCATAAATATACCGATAAAGCGGGTCACCCGTATGTCTGTCTTTGCATGAAACAAGTCCATTCAGTACGATCCCGGCTGTTTCCACCGCCCTTCTACCAAGACTTTCCGCGGAACGTACGGCTGCGAATGCTGCGAAATCTCCTTCCCGGACGAGCTGTTGTAGCGCATCTCTTTCAATGCGGTTTTTTGTCCAGCCGGCAGCGCCGATGTACGCCTCCCACATATCACCGGTAACCGGAATTGACTGCATAAGGAGAGTGTGGTTGATAATATCGGTAATGGTATGTTCCTGTCCTGAGAAAATATGTATACCCTGTGCAATCGTACCGATTATCTTGAACTGTTTTACCAGTGTTTCCGTCCCATCCGGAAGAGTGACATGATGACTGCCGAAAGCGCTGTTACCCAACCTGTCGATAAAACATTTTACCTGCCCGGGGATACCCATGTGATAAACCGGTAGTGAATATAGGATGACATCCGCGTCCATCCATTTATTCCGCAGATCTTCAAAATCATCATCATGGATACAGGCGCCTGAGTTTCTGACACAATGGTTACAGCCCAGACACGGATTAAACTTTTTTCCCTTGAATGAATAGATTTCACAGACACTTCCCGGAGGGAGCAATGATTTCGCAGCATCAATAGCGCGCTCCAGAAGATACTCGCTGTTGCCCTTTCTTGGGCTTCCTGCGATTCCCAGCACATTCAGTTGTAACATCACGTTTCCCTCATCAAGAGGGCGGACGATTTTCCCCGGAAAGTCATCAACCTTTAAAACCGGGGTAATTCCGCTCCGCCGTCGATACGTATGGTTTCTCCGGTGATCATATCGGAAACCGGACTGCACAACATTGCAATCAACCTTGCCACGTCCCTCCTGCGAACAAGGCGCTTCAGGGGAGCTCGTTCGGTATACCTTTCACCGAAGGAAGGATCGATTTTATGCACAAGGGGCAGGCTTTCCTCTATCTGCCCCGGGGCCACAGCATTCACCGTTATCTCGGGACCCAGCTCAAGGGATAGTTCCTCTGTGAGAAAACTGACCGCGGCTTTCGCAAGACCAAATACTCCATGATTCCTGACGAAGGAAGAACCGGCAGATAAGTTTACGATACGTCCCCAGCCGGCCGATTTCATATCAGGTGCAAAAACTCCGGCTGTGACGTACACGGCTTTAACATTTACATCCATTACGGTATTCCAGTCTTTTTCTTTCAGTTTAAGGAAGGGTGAAAGATTGAAAGGTCCTGCACAATTGATAATGATCGATACTTGACCAAGTTCCTCAACGATTTTCCGGCGAATTTGGCGAACAGCCTTAAGAGAGCTGATATCACCATCCACCGCAACAGCCCGGACATTTTTCTTTCTGATACGCTCAAGCAGGGTATCTTTTTCCCCGGGAGTTACGGCTCCGGGTAAATCATTCAACACAATATCCGAACCTTTCCCGGCCAGCTCCATGGCTGTTACTTCACCAAGATTCCTATAAGCACCCGATAGAAGTGTAATTTTACCTTCAAGAAAACGAGTGTTCATCAGTACACCTCCATCATCCCTGTACAGGGTATCTGCAGCTTTCCGGCAACCCGGCTGTCTGTGCCGAAGTACGTTTCGGTTCGATAGCCCCTTCGGTGAAATCCAATCCAAGGTTTTCAAGAGTCTCTACCAGCGGAAATCCGTTTGCCGGGTCCCAACCGTTCAAGGCATAATACTTGTCCAGCATCCGGCCAAGGCGTTCGGCGTCCATGGTCGCAGAAGGAGGCTGCTTCGGGTCAAGATCTACCGCTGTTTCGTTCATAATTCTCCAGGGTAGTACATCACACTTCCGGGACCACCCTTCACGCAGATTGTAGCATCGTTCAAGGGTTACAATTCTTCTGCCTGCTTTCATTATTTCGTCTGCAGTCAGGTTCAGTCCCATAGCGGTATTAAACGTATCCGCGCACATTTGCTCATCTATTCCGTATGCCGCGGTAGTAGCAAAAGCGCAATAGCCCAGCGAGTCGGATACTGCATAGATGTCTTCATGCCATGAAACGATTTCAGCACGTTTCTCTTCAAGATACGGTTTACCGTATTTTTGATCACCGGTAATTTTCTCGATTACTCCCGGGGCGTGCCGGGAAAAACTTTCCCCGAATTCCGCCAGGCACTCGGTCATCAAATGATCCGGCCCCCTTGGATTTAGTGCAAATGCCAGGGCATAGGAAAATGCGCCCCGCAGCTCTACCCTGCTTTGCTCAAGTCCCCTTGCCTGAACCGCCCATTTATACGATTCTCCGCCAAGTTTATCCGATGCGACTTTGACCCCTTTAGCCAGAAGCTTACCGATTCCCTGTTCTTCGACGATCATGTCGATAAGGTAGAGAAGCGTTTCACCATCATCCCACTTCAGTTCGAAACCTTCGGTATCTTTAGCGGTGATCACACCTTTTTCGTAACATTCAATTGCAAAGGATATAACCGCCCCGAGGGAAATAGTATCGAAACCATAGTCGTTCGCCATCTCATTTGCTTTCAGAATGTACTGGCTGTCCGTGACGCCGATGCTGGCACCGAGAGACGCGAAGGTTTCATATTCCGGACCTTCCGAATAGACCCCTTTGAATTTACCCTTGTCCACAGTTGTATACCGGTGACATCCGAAAATACAGGTTCCGCAGCTTACGCTGCGCTTCAAATAGCCTTCATCTATCAGGTGTTGTCCGGTAAGATTTTCCTCCCCGGCTGCAAGCCACTGCCGCTTGAAATTATATGTCGGAAGAAGTCCCGTAACGCACATCTGGTCTGTAGTCGCTGCTGTACCGAATTTTTTCAAGGTCAGAGAGTGGCTGTCGGCAAGTGATGCGTCCTGGGCCCGCTCGACGATCCCGGCAAATTCAACAGGATCGGCCACATACACCCGGCCGCCTGTATTACTGACAACCAGAGCCTTCAGGTTCTTCGATCCCATAACGGCGCCACCGCCCCCCCGAGCCGCCGCATTGTAATAGGTGCCCATAATGGCGGCATAGTTGGAAAGAATTTCTCCGGCACGCCCGATACAGGCGATATTCAGGTTTTCATCATGAAGCTCTTTTTTTATGAGCCCATTCGTCTCCTTAACATCCCGCCCCCACACATGGGCTGCATCACGTATCTCTACCTTCCCGGACCCGGCAAACAAATATACCGGTTTTTTTGACCTGCCTTTTACAACAATATGATCAAAACCCGCATGTTTGATTCCAAGGCCGATCCCCCCTCCTACGCTCGTTTTAAAATAGCCTCCCGTAGCAGGGCTCTTGAAGGTAATACTCGTCCTTCCGCTAGTAGGAGCGTTCGTACCGGTTAATGAACCGGGAGAAAAAATCAGTACATTTTCCTTTCCCAGTACCTTTGTTCCCGGTCCAGTCATGTCCCACAGCATTTTCACCGCAGCACCCCGGCCTCCAAGATAATCACGAAGATATTCGTCTTTGAGGGTATGCATCCATATCTTCCCGCTCCCGAGATCAACTATCAAAACGCGGCCGTTATACGCACTTCTCATAGAACAATCTCCTTCATTGACCGGGTAATCGCCTGATGAAGCCTGCAGGGTTTCAGACATTCCGGTTCTCCTTCGCACAAATCGCATATTAAGGGTTTTTCGTTTTCATCATCCCACATAACCCCGTTATATTTACATCCCTTATAGCAGGCCCGGCAGCCGGTACAGGCTTCTTCATCCAGACATATGTACCCGAGTTCCGTATCTATGGACAGCGCATTAGTGGGACAAACGTTTACGCAGGAACGTTCATCACACTGAATACACTGATGGATCTCTATCACCGAATGTTCCTCTTCCTGTTCGATGTGAATCCGGCTTTTTGAAAAATCAAAATATCCGAAGTGCTTTAAAGAACACGCCAGTTCACAGGACCTGCATCCGGAACAGTTTTCCGGTTTTTTATCGATAAAACCCATGGTTATCTCCTCTTTTCAGTTCAACGACTCGATTGGAATAAAGTCCCCGGAATAGTTTAAGGCGGAGAGGATGTTACGAAACAGGTTACATACCTCGGGTGTGCGGAACCGATCATCCGCTTTAAAACCGATATAAGAGATATCAATTCCCTTTTCGATGTCCGCATTCGTTAAGGGTATACCGTCGGAACCTATTGCACAAATCAGGTCCGGGACCATGGCGGTCAGTCGTTTTTCGTTATACGCAAGCATATTTTCGTTCTGAAAGTAAATGGTAGCCGGGATTTCGCCCTTAACCGTCACGACGCCAAAATCGAATCCACCCCTGGTCTCTCCCTCCACTTTGACGACTTTGCCTTTACCCAGTAAATATCCATGAAACTGTTCTATCAAACCGGTGGATGGATCCTCCTTCCGGCTCCTGCAGTCACTGATAAGGTTGCCGATCTTTTCCACCAACGTCGTAGTTCCGGGAATTATAAGCTCTTTTAGCCGGCCTCCCCGCATCGCTTGAGTGGAAATCGCCGATACTCCCTGGAGTTCCGCGGTTATTGCCCTGGCAATCCGTTCGACATCAGCAGGTTTTTCCGTTTTTATGAGTATGGTGATGTTTTCTTCAGTCGCAAGGGAAAGGGGGCTGATATCCACTCCCCCGAGAGAAAAAGTTGTCATATCGATTTCCGGAACGGCCCTGCCTACAGGATCACCATCAACAATTGGAATTTTTTTCTGGACAGCGGCGAGCATGGGATTCAAGCTGTTCCCTGCCCCCAGTTCAAAGGGAATTACAAATGAACTCACGAAACCTACAGCGCTTTCGAGGGCTTCCAAAGAGACCCTCGGTGAGTTTGTCCTTACTCTTGACAGTGAAGCCTTCGGAGATCCCATTCCTGCGATAACCGCCCCCCAGCTGTCATCCTGTATTTCATCTATGGAGATCAGTTCGACCTGTGGGCCATATTCAAGGACTTTGTCCACGAGTTTCATCCCTTCCTTTACAGAACCCCCGCCCCCGGCCCCCAATAAACCCGCACCCAGCACGATGTTCTGTAAATGTTTTTTTTCAAGATATCTCATTGCACATCTCCTTGAAATGGTATTTCTGCTTTTCTCACCGGTCAGCCTCTGTACCGTTCCACCGCTTTTAACAAGGCAATCAGGTTTTCCACAGGTATTTTTGCCTGTACATTATGTACTGCACTGAAAATATAACCTCCTCCTGCTCCAAAGGTTTTCATCCTTTCCATCACTTCTTTTTCCACATCCCCGGAACTTCCAAAGGGGAGAGTACTTTGCGTATCAATCCCTCCTCCCCAAAAGACTATCCTGTCTCCGAACTCCGCTTTCAGAGTCTCCGGGTCCATTTCAGCTGCGGATGTCTGCAACGGATTCAGGATGTCGAATCCGGCTTCTATAAAATCGTCGATAAGGGCCTTTACCGATCCACAGCTGTGCATAAAGGTTTTCCATGTTGTGTTTTCGTGTATCCAGCCGTTGATTCTCCGATGAAACGGCTTGAACAGATCTCTGTAGAGTTCAGGAGAAATTAAAAGCCCGTTCTGCATACCGAAATCAGTTCCCGTCACAAATACGGCTGATAATTTATTCCCTATGGCTTTATGCAGCCGTTCCAGATTGTTCAGTGCGATTTCACTTTGTTTGTCGAATATCTTTTCTATGTACTCTCTCCGGGTATAAAGACTGATATACCATTCTTCAAAATCACGTATCCCTTTCGGATCTTTGAGCCACATCGCAGGGACAAGGGCAATATCTCCCAATGCTAATCCTGCGAAAGCCGCACAGATTGCCTTATCGGTGTTTTTATACAGGTAATCTATTTCATGTTTATAATGAGTAATTTCTTCTTCAAGGATAGGCCCGAATTCCTCGAGATTATCATCAATGCACAAAGCTGAATCGACCACAGGCCGTTGCCGGATGATCGCGTCAAAATAATATCCCCCGACCGGCATTCTGGCGCATGGAGGGACGGACATATCCCCCTGGGGATACATGAGCAGATCTCCGTTGGATTCCGGACATGTGTTGAATAATCCGGGAACCAAAAGGGGCGTGCCGTCAAATGCGGTCCACTCTTTCCAGCCTTCATTTTTGAATCCGAATATATTGTGTACCCAGGCGAGTCCGATTACATCAATACCCAGAGCCTCCACCAGATCGGGTTTGATCTCTCCCAGCATCTGGAATGGATCTATGACCTTTACGGGAGTACCGGGATCATCGAGCTGAAGTGCCTGTCTGAGGGCATATACCATGCAGGCGTGCATACCTGTAACTGGAGTACCGCCGATATCGAAAGGTATCTTGTCCGGTTCTTCATGGTTGAGAGCTTTCTCAACACGTTCCCTTGAAGTCATCTTTGTCCCTTCCCCTTTTCAATCAGGTCTTATTTTAAATTGAACACGAAACGTTTGCCCCAGCACGACAGATAAGGAAACCGCCACAATCACGACCAGTCCCTTGGTTATATATTGAAAATAGTAGGGAACATTCATCATTGTCAGACCGTTTGTAAGCATGCTGATAATCAGCGCGCCGATGAATGTACCTTGTCCGGTCGGTTCGCCTTCACCGAACATGGTGGAACTTAAGAATACAACGGCAATGGCATCAAGTAAAAAAGCTTCCCCTGCAAGAGGCTGAGCGGAACCCAGGCGTGATGTCAGAATCACTGAAGCTATGGAGACGGAAATACCGGAAATAATAAAAGTAAAAAAACGGTAACCTTTTACATTGATTCCGGCAAAAAGGGACGCCGTTGAGTTGCCGCCGATGGCATACACACGTCGGCCCAGTTTTGTCTTTGTCAACAAAAAAATGGCAAGAGCGACAAATACAAACATGAGGATGACCGGGAAAGGTACCGGTCCGACATATCCCTGTCCGAGAAACTCGAAAACTTTAGGGACCGGATTTTCGAAAAAGATAGGATTACCCTTTGTTATCATCATCTTCATACCGAATGCGGCCGAGCCTATAGCGAAGGTACCGATAAAATCCGGCAACCCCAGATACGCGACCAATGCACCATTTATTGACCCCACCAACACCCCAAGGGCAAGCGCTGCAATGAAAGCCAATAAAAAACTGGATGTCGAGATAAGGACAATAGCGAAAACAATGTTCACCAATCCGACGACATTCCCAATGGACATATCGAATCCGCCGCCGGACATTACAAAAGTAAAGCCCAACGAAATGATGGTAAGCATACTCATCTGCCGAAGCAGCATGAAGAAGTTTGTGAACTTCAGAAAATTATCCGCAAAAACAGAAAAAACAATGAAAATTACAACAGCGCCGAACACGGTTCCATATCTTCTCGAAAAATTCTTAAAATCAAATTCCTTAAACCTTCGCCTTCTCATTCCTACGCACCTCCCAACATTGCGTGCATTACTCTATTCTGAAGATCAGGCATATCAGGAGAGAGCTCAACAACGTTTCTACCGTCTCTTATCACAAGTATTCGATCGCAAATAGTAATCAACTCAGGCAGATAAGAAGATAAAAATAAAATGGCTTTCCCCTGCCTGGATAATGTATCGATCACCTCATATATTTCTTCTTTCGCCTTGATATCGATTCCTTTCGTGGGTTCGTCAAAGATTCCCAGGGTGAAATCACCGTTCAGCCATCGTGATAGAATAACCTTCTGTTGATTTCCGCCGCTTAAGTATTTTATCAACTGGCTGTGACCAGTGGTTTTAATCGACAGGTTTCTTATATACTTTTCAGTAGTCCTGATTTCTTTCTTTTTATTTATGATTCCTGTTTTGCAGAAATCATCCAGGTACGCAAGGGTCGTATTTTTCGTCACCGAGAAATTTTCGATTATGCCCTGATCCTTTCTCTCTTCCGGTACCAGGGCTATACCTTCTGATAATGAGTTTTTAAGAGAAGGTTTATACTCTTTTTCATTAAAAAATATCTTTCCTTCCGTTATTTTATCTATGCCGAAAATAGCCTTGGCGATCTCACTTTTCCCCGCACCGACTACTCCGGCGATTCCCAGTATTTCCCCGGCCCTTATGGAAAAACTGATGTGTTTCAATTTATATGTTGAAAGGTCCTTCACGGCGAGTACATTTTTCCGTTCTTTTCTCTGTTCCGAAGAACGAACATACTGCGTTAAAGGTTCGTGCCCTATCATCATGGAAACTATTTTTTTTCTGGAAAGTTCCGCCTTCCCCAGAGTCCCGACTTTATTGCCGTCCCGGAAAACCGTAACTCGATCGGAGATATCCATAACCTCCTCTAAGTTGTGGGTTATATAGATAATTCCCACGTCGGTATCTTTCAATCCCATGATTGTACTAAGCAGACTGTTGCGTTCGTCTTCGCCGAGAGAGGTAGTCGGTTCGTCGAAAATCAGGACCGACGGTTTCTGGACCAATACCTGTCCGATCTGTACAACCCGTTCCATTGAAGCATCCAGACGGTGCGTATGCATCGTTACATCAAGGTCCACTGAGAGGGAGTCCACCACTTCCTGGGCTTTCTTCCTCATTTCCTTGTCATTGATGATTCCCCTGCCGAATCGTTGCCTGCAGATTTCATCACCCAGAAACATGTTCTGATACACTTTAAAAAAAGGTACAAGATTTATTTCCTGATGTACCGTCCTGATTCCCGCTGCTTCACTGTCCTCAACCTTATGGAATAGTGACGATTTCCCGTTTACTATCAGCCTTCCTTTCGAAGGGTAATGAATCCCTGAAAGAATTTTGATGAAGGTGGATTTTCCGGCGCCGTTTTCACCGACCAGGCTATGGATTTCTCCCCTGCAAAGATCGAAATCGATCCCGTTCAACACCCAGACTCCGTTGAATTCCTTGCCGATATTATCCGTCTTTATTATTATATTGCTGCACTTCGGAATCGTCTCTTTTTCCATCATCAACTATGTTACCCGCACCCGCCACAAGAAAGGTAGAAAATAATCATGACAGATATACTCGATACCTGCCATGATAAAACTGTCTCTGCTCTTCACAGTCTATTCTTCGTACTTAATTTTCCCCGAAAGGACATCTTCCTGGGTTACTATTTCTCCCGGTATTGGAATGTATCTTTCTTCGATCTGCTTCCCTTCAAGCAGCAGGAATACCTGTTCAACTACTTTCTGTGCGAACTTGGCAGGTTTTTGAGCCATAGTCGCCTTGAAAGGGCTTGCAGGATCGGACATTTCCTTGAATGCTTCCGGGTCACCATCTATACCGACAACAATAATACTATCCTGAAGTCCTGCTTCTTTTATTGCATGAGCCGCGGCTACACCCGCACCGTCAAAGGTCGCATACACCGCATCGATTTGACCCGGATCGGGATTTGCCTGAATTAGCGATTCCATCTTCGCCTTGACATCCGGAAAAAAGTCCGGCCATGCATAGGTGAAACTCCAGGTAACATTGACGCCGGGCTGCTGCTCAACCAATTCGTGCATCGCGTTTTTTCGAACACGAATCATCGCACCAAGGTCGTTGATAATTTCGACTACATCACCATTATAGTCAATGAGTTCGAGCATCGCCTCGGCTGCTCCCCTTCCTAACTGTTCATCATCCGAATCAACAGCTACGTCAACGAAATCCGCATCACCACAGCCCATGGCCGCGATTATGATTCCTTTTTTCTTCGCCTCTTTCAACGGAGGAGCGGCCATTGCTATATCTCCTTCCTGAATGATTATCGCATCTACTCCCTGGGTTATAAAATCTTCGATGGCGGAAATACGACTCGGGACATCAGCGGTCACCGTCGAAACGACGATCCCGCCCCGTTTCTCGATTTCCTCTATCATTGTCGCACGGCCAATTCTGGCAAAAAAGTTCGCCTGACCGAAATTGTTGATTCCGATCTTGAAAACCTTTTCTTCCGTCTGTTCTACGGTCGCCTTCTCTTCCGTTTGCCCGGATGCCTGCTCCTTCTGCCCACCTGCGAAAAGGAGCCCTGCCGACAGTAATACTATCAGCGCCACACACGTAATTCTTTTCATTCTCTCTCTCCTTGTTTTTTTTTTTGACCATGTAAAACAGTACACAGCCGTATTGTTAAACACCTCTCCAGGTGCTTACATCCTGTTTGCCAAAAAACGTTTTATTCTCTCTATACCTTCCAGTATTATTTCTACCGATGCTGCAAAAGAAATTCTGATAAATCCTTCTCCGCTGTCCCCGAAAGCACTTCCTGGGACAATCGCGACTTTCTCTTCCATCAGCAACTGCAGTGCGAAATCCTCACTCGTCATTCCACAGTCCGGAATCTCAGTAAAAATGTAAAAACTTCCTTCTGATGGTATGCACCTTAGCCCTTCGATCGCGGAGAGTTCCCGGAGCATGACTTATCTGCGGGTTGTGTATGCGGAAATCATTTTATCAAGATCATCAGATTCCACGCCCAAGGCGGCTTCTGCAGCTTTCTGAGATATGGAGCTTGGGCAAGCGTAGATATTCTCCTGCAGTTTCGTCATATTGGAAATGATCTCTTTACTACCCGCTGCGAAACCGATACGCCATCCGGTCATCGCGAACGATTTCGATAAACTGTTCACTGTAATGGTTCTTTCATGGGCCTCCGGTATGGAGGCAATACTGAAATGCCGGTTTCCTTCCCACACGAATTTTTCATATACTTCGTCGCAGACAATATATATCCCCATAGACCCGGTCAGACAGGCTATTTTACGTAATTCTTCCTCCTGAATAATCCTGCCGGTTGGATTACAGGGAGTGTTCAACAGAAGTACTTTAGTTTTTTCGGTAATATACCCGGCAAGCAGATCTGAGGTTAAAGAAAAGTCTCTTTCCTTTTCCAGCCGAACCGGGACCATTACAGCCCCCGAGAGTGAAATATGGGATTCATAATTAACCCAGGCAGGTTGAGGAACGAGGACCTCATCACCTTTATCGAGAAGTGTCCGAAGAGCGAGATATAACCCTCCCATTCCGCCGCAGGTTGCAAGCACTTCCTCTTTCGGGTTTGCCGTAATATTGTTTTCTTTCTTCAGTTTTACAGAAATCAACTCGCATAATTCCGGGAAACCGGCATTTTCTGTGTAATGGGTATATCCCTCGTTCATGGCTTTTTTGGCGGCTTCAACTATATACGCCGGAGTATCGAAGTCGGGCTCTCCAATTCCAAAATTGACAACATCATCGAGAGTTCTTGAAATATTGAAGATTTTCCGTATCGCGGACTGCTTAACGTTTTCCGCATGTTGCGATATCATCCCCTTATCCATATTTTCATCTTTCAACCCGAAGAGTTTTCTGTATCAATAAACTTTCCACCTCTTCGAGAGATGCCCAACTGAAATCCGAGGGATTTGTGTGCTTCAACGCGGAAAAGGCATTTCCGTATTTCAGGGCTTCCTGCACATTTCCGTTTTTTTCCAGATAGCCGTAGATAAAACCCGCAGTAAAAGAATCGCCCCCTCCAAACCTGTCTACAATTTCGAGTTTATATTTTCTGTCGGTATATATCTCGTTTCCATCGAAAGCGATTGCAGTCCAGAGGTTTTTCCAGACGCTGATATTCTCACGGACCGTGATGACTACAACCTTAAAACCGAACTTTTTCTGTAATTTCCGTGCGGAATCACCGAAGGTTTCCCCGGTGATTCCGAATACGATTTCAATGTCCTCTTCAGTTGTTATCAGGATATCAACATGTTTCATCAGAGGTTCGAGCACGGTCTTCGCAGCCGATCCGGTCCACAATTTGTGCCTGTAATTAACATCGAAAGAAACCAGGGCACCGTTAGCCTTGGCGGCGAGGATTGCCTCTTTAGTCGCCTTTTCACAGGAGGTGCTCAAGGCTGGTGTTATTCCGCTCATATGAAATAACCGCGTTTTGAGTATTTCCTGAAAATTAAAATCTTCCAATGATATATTTCTTATTGAAGAATTCTCCCGGTCATATAAAACTTTGGTCCTCCTGGGATTTGCCCCGAATTCAACAAAATACAACCCCATTCTGCCTTTTTTTGAAAACTTCACCCAGGAAGTGTCGACTCCGGTCATGCGAATTTTATTCCGTGCTGAAAAGCCTATAGAATTCTCCGGAAGCAGGGAAATCCATGATGCAAAGAGGCCGAGACGTGCTGCTCCTACTGCGACATTAGCCTCAGCCCCGCCTAATTCCATCTTGTAATCACTTGCCTGTTCAAACCGTTCGAAACCGGTTGTTGAGAGGCGCATCATTGCTTCACCAAATGTCATTACATCGAACACTCGGTTATCCTTTCCCTGTAAAGTCTTGCATTCTGCTCAATTTGTTTGTAATTCCCTTCCCGAAGAAGTTCATCGTTAACGATTGCACTTCCTACAGCTACCGCGGAGGCTCCACTCCGAATAAAATCCTCCACATTATCAAGATTTATTCCCCCTACGGGTATCAGGAGCAACTGCGGCAACACCCTTTTCACAGCCTTGATAAAACCGGGCCCATGGATTCCGGCTGGAAATACTTTCAGGAACGAGGCGCCGAGTTTATATGCATTTAATGCTTCCGAGGGAGTGAAAATACCAGGAATCGGCGGCACACCTTGGGTCAGGCATGTTTTGATCATCCCAGGAAGGAAAACAGGACTGATTACAAACTGTGAACCGGCTTCGATAGCCCTCATCGCCATGAATTCGTCGAGAACAGTTCCTGCACCACAGCAGACGTCGTTTCCGAATTCATCAACAATCGATCTGATAAAACCGGCTGCGCCGGGTGTATTGAATGAAACTTCAAGTATTTTTACACCGCCCTTTAGAAGAGCTTCGATAATACTTCCTAGGTTTGTTATTTTTTCCGCCCGAATTATCGCCACAAGTTTATGATCAAGTATTGTTTTTTCTATCATAATCTTATTCATGATTCGAACACCCCATTTTTTTTGAAATTTCCCTGCATTTAGAAATCAATGTATCCTTATACATTAGTAAATCTTCAAGTTTCTTTCTGTGAAGCATTGTAGTAACACTCAAAGAAGCTACAACGAGTCCGTTATGGTCACATATGGGAGCGGCGATACAGATGATATGCTCCTCATGTTCTTCCCTGTCCAGTGCGTACCCGTTTTTCCTGATTTCCCGTAGTTCCTGAAGGAGCATCTTTTCTGTAGTGATGGTATTATCTGTATATCTTTCCAATTCACTCTTCGCCAGGATCCGTTCCAGAATTTGTTTTTCCTGAAACGCCATTATGGCTTTTCCTACGCCGGTGCAGTGTATCGGGGCGTTTTTCCCTATGTGGGAATACATCCTGATCATATGGGTGCTTTCACGTTTGTCGATATATACAACCTGATCATCTATTAGTTGCGCCAGGTGAACGGTCTCACAGGTTTCTTCATTAATTTCACTTAAATAAGTTCCAGCGATTTTTCTGATATCGAGATTCTCCAGAACACTAATGGCTATCTGGACAAATCCGATACCCAGGGAATATTTTTTTGTCTCCGCATTTTTTATTACCAGATGGTGGTTGGACAGTATTGAAAGCATTCTATGGGCGGTACTCTTTGTAATACCTAGATACGTATAGATTTCCTGAAGCCTGGCTTCCTTGTTCTCCTCAAGGTAATTAATGATTGAGAATAATTTTTCGAACGCTTTCATAATACCATCAATTGTTCCACATTATGGAACTATATTCCACAATATAACACTTAAACAAACTACCCTGCTATTTTGATTTTGTCAAGTTGTAATTTCAATGGTTAAGAAAGATGATCTCTGTTACCGAACTTCCCTGGAAGTCGAGGCAAGGGAAGAAGTTAGATTGTTTCACCGGTTGAATTCCGGAATTCAACCGGTGAAATCAAAACAAGGTTTACACTTCGTCTATCTTCCATGTTGTGGAAGAGAGACAGTACCGGCTGCCGGTATCATAACAGACTCTTTGGAATTACAGGCAATTCTTAACGGAGTTTTTCCTACCGGTATTAGATAATCCTTTGTGCCTTTTCCTCCGGTATCGCAGTTCATGCTGGTTGCCCTGGTTCAAACATTGCTGCCGCTATTTCGCCGATAGTGGGTATATGGAGCCTCATTTCAAAGTCTTTAGCGGAAAGCTTATCCTGTTCCTTAAGATCGGTAATATGTCCCTCAGCAAACCGTTTAAATGTACATTTTCTGCCTGCGGGTTTCTGTATCTTTTTCCCCTGCTCGTAATAACAGTAGCACCGGTAGAAATGGTGTTTTAAATTATCATTCTTGGGATACCGCCGCTTGAAGAGTGTATACCTGCCCATACAAATATTTTCTAAAGATTCCAGGTGACGTTTCAGGGCATTATGAAGCAGACAGATTATTAAGTATTTTATAAACTACAGCTATGTAATGAAATATATTCGGGCTGGGCGGATTTGAACCGCCGACCTCTCGGTCCCGAACCGAGCGCGCTAGCCCCTGCGCTACAGCCCGAATATGAAAAAAAAGTCCCCTCTGTTGGGGACCAGACGGGAGCGACGGGGATCGAACCCGCGATCTCCGGCTTGACAGGCCGGCGCGATAACCATCTTCGCTACGCCCCCAGCGACAAGAAAATATAAACAACTAACCAGTATAATGTCAAGAGTTGCTATCCCTATCCCAGGCTAAATCCTTAGTTCCGCTTTTATTGACACTTACGTTACTCCATGATAAGGTTCCTTGCATTATGAAATACCGCTGGTAAGGGAAAGAGAATTATTCATGGCATCAAGAGAATTGCGCAAAATCAAACAGAAAAACGATAAAGAAAAGCCGCATGTACGTGCTAAGGACCAAAAGAAAAAACCTGTCCTTATGCTTTTCAGCGTAGGTCTTCTGGCTATCATCGTCATAACCTTTGTGGGCGCACCCCTTGCAGGAAGGATAGGCCAGAAAGGGCGGATCGTGTTCGGTAAATATAAAGGAGAGGAAATTCTATTTGTCCCGGGCAACTATCTTTCCCGTCAAAGCGAAATAATAGCGGAGCAGATTCGGGCCAACAGTGAAGATCAGAATATACAGTACCAGGCCTACCAGGTGTGGAGGACCGCCTTCGAACGGACAGTTCTACACGTTGCCATACTACAGGAAGCAAAGGAAGCCGGCCTTCATGTAACCGATGAAAAAATAGATATTGAACTGACCAAAACCGGCCCTTATGTCGTGAACGGTAAATTCAGTACAGAAGCATACCAGTCGACATCGGTCTCAGAGCGCACATCAACACGGTACCTGTTCCGGGAAAACCTCATCCATCAGCAATATCTCCGGGATGTGCTGCAGGATAAAAAAGAGAGTTCCAAAGAGCTCGACTTTATCAAGGAGATGGCAAAGGAAGAGAGGAGTTTTGCATTCGTCGATTTCACCTTCGATGACTATCCGGAGGAAATGATACTGGACTTCGGCCGGGAAAACCTGTCCCTCTTCAGAGAAGTAAAGCTGTCCCGGATTACAATAAACTCCAGCGGCAGCGATGCTGAAAACATCCACCAGCAATTGGTCGACAACCCGGGGATGTTCGAAGAACTTGCACGCACCCAGTCAAAAGACAGTTTTGCCGATAAAGGCGGTGATATGGGATGGAGAAGTTATTTCTCCCTTGAACAGGATTTTGAAAACGAGAAAGACCTGGATCTTATTTTTTCTCTTCAACAGGATGAAATATCTCCGGTAATTGAAACAGATTTCGGCTGGGTCATTTACAGAAGCGATGATGCTCCCAGGGACATCGACCTTCTGGATTCCGAAGCTTTAGAGAGGGTTACTTCGTATATCCGGCTCTATGAAGGGGGTCTTGTAGAAGACTATCTCCTTTCCCAGGCGGATGCGTTCCGGGCCGATGCCATGGAGATTGGCTTTGAAAGCGCAGCCATTGGCATCGATAAATTTCAGTCGATGACTGATTATGCGCCTATTAACTATGGGAACAATTTCTTTTTTAAACCGCTGCGGACAATCGGTGAAGATAAAAGCGCCCTTATGCAGCAGGTATCGAATAGTGAAGATTTCTTCAAACAGGGGTTTTCCCTGGAAGAGGATGGTATATCGGAACCAATTATCGTAGATGATACTATTCTGGTAGTGAAGCTTCTCGGTGTGCGGACTGCTGATGATGCGGATCTTCAGAACCTCGATTTTTACTATCCTTACATAGTACAGCAGTTCAACGAAGAGGATATGAACAGTTTCTTCCTTAAGAGTAAAGATCTGGAAGATAATTTTAACGATGTTTTTTACGAGTACTTCCTGCCGCGATAACGGCATATGACCCCTGATCCGGAGCTCTTTACAGCCACATCCGGACTCATGTCCGTACGGTATTGTGGTAAAGAGCTCTATTCCCCGGGGGATCCTTTACGGGGAATTCTGAAGAAAATCAGGACATTATCCATACCGGAACAAACCCTTCTCTTCATACCTTCACCTTTGTTATTCTATGGATTTGATACACTGCTTCAGATAGTGCCGGAATCAAGTCATATTCTGTGTGTCGAATATGATGAGAAACTAATGGCCCTCTCGCTGTCCCGTGCCCCGGAAGCGTACATCCACTCCACCAGGATTACGTACATCAGAACAGACGCCATTAACGGTGTTATTCATACAGTCCGTGCATCCGGCATATGGCGCTACCGAAGGTCCTGCCTGGTTACCCTGAGCAACGGTTACAGCCTCTACCCTTCTTTTTACCGGGATTGTGAACGTGGAGTTCAGGCTGCTATCAACAGGTACTGGCAGAACAAGCGGACTCTCATGGAGATGGGCCCCGGCTGGATACGAAATATTTTCAGGAATCTTTCTTTCTGCACAGAGTCTTACAGCGCAGCAGACCTGACATTCGAGAAACCCGTCGTTGTCACCGGAGCAGGAGAATCGCTGGAGCATTCCCTTCCACTGTTGAAACGGTTGCGGGAGAAAATCTGTATCGTTGCGGCGGACACCTCATTTCCCGTATTGACCCAACATGATATTCAGCCGGATTATATCATTGCAGTAGAGAGCCAGGTTTCGAATATGAAAGATTTCATAGGAAATGTATATTCCACAATACCGGTTATTTTCGACCTCACGTGTTTCCCGGCCATCCACAGGGTGTTTACAGGCAGGAAATACTTCATGCTGTCTGATTTTACCCGTTGCAGGCTCATCGGGAAACTTAAAGAATACCTGCCATCACTCCTTCTCATTCCTCCCCTTGGATCTGTTGGTGTTATAGCACTGTACCTTTCCTCGCTGTTTTCAAAAGGACCGGTATTCTTTAAAGGGCTGGATTTCAGCTACATCCTGGGTAAACCTCATGCCCGGGGAACTCCTTCCCATGTGCTAACCCTTTCACAGAGTATACGCACCCTGCCCCTTGGATATTATGACCGGATGTTTTCCAGGCCGCTTATCCGGTGCAGGGACAAGAACGGAAACCCGGTGTACTCGGACTTGATCCTGTAATCATATGCAAAACAGATCGCTTCCCTTGAGGATATTACTACCAGGGCATATGATATAGGTCCCTCAGGAATCGCTACCGGCTGCAGAACAATCACCTCTGAACAGGACGTGGAGCGTATTATCACCTCCTATCGCCCGGAAATAGTAAAAACAGGACCTGTAACCGGAACAACCGGTTCAGCCAGGGCACTGCTTGAGGAAGAATTAAGTGGATTAACGGAAATCATTTCTCATGGAAGCGATTATCTTACCGGATCGACATCACCCCAATGCTTCGAAAAGGTTCTGAAGGGTCTCGAGGAAAGGGACTATGTATATATCCATTTCCCGGAACACCCTCCCCTGCCCAGGACGGATACGGGGTTCCTGAAGCGATCCCTGGTATCTGCAACGTATTACCGGAACATTATCAGGCAGGTTCTCTCTTCAATGATAATTACTTAATCATCGCCGGTTTTCAGGGCAGAAAGAAACGCAGACTGGGGCAGTTCAACATTGCCTACCATCTTCATTCGTTTTTTTCCTTCCTTCTGTTTTTCCAGGAGTTTCCGTTTTCTGGTGATGTCTCCACCGTAACATTTTGCAGTTACATCTTTACGCAGGGCGGATATCGTCTCCCGGGAAATAATCTGATTTCCGATAGCTCCCTGGATAGGAATCTTGAACTGGTGTTTCGGGATTTCTTCTCTCAGTTTTTTACAGATCTTTCTCGCTCTTCCAGTCGCACTCTCCCGGAAAACCAGTTGTGACAGGGCATCTACAATTTTTCCGTTGATCAGGATATCCAGCCGGACAAGATCGGTAACCTGGTAATCGATGATATCGTAATCAAACGAAGCATACCCGCGGCTCGTTGATTTCAATCTGTCATAAAAGTCAAAGAGCACTTCCGCAAGGGGCATATGAAATACAAGCTCTATCCTCTTTTCATCCAGATAGGTAAGATTCTGCTGCGTTCCCCGTTTTTCCAGGCACAGGGTAATAATGTTCCCCAGGTATTCCGCCGGAGTAATAATCGCTGCACGGATGAAAGGTTCTTCTGTTTGAGCAATCATGCTGGGGTCCGGGAGATCCACCGGATTATCGATGAAGTATGTTTCACCCCTGGTGAGAGTAACCCTGTACCGCACGGAAGGTGCGGTGAGAACGATTGAAAGGCCGAATTCCCTTTCGATCCTCTCCTGAATTACCTCGAGATGAAGGAGGCCGAGAAACCCGCAGCGGAATCCGAACCCCAGGGCAACGGACGAATCTTTTTCATAAATGAGTGATGCATCGTTTAGCTTGAGCTTATCGATTGCAGTATGGAGTTCGGTATAATCGTTTGCATCTATCGGATAGATGGATGAAAACACAACCGGTTTCACTTCCCTGAAACCCGGCAGCGGTTCAGCGCAGGGTTTCTGAGGATTTGTCACAGTATCTCCGACAGTAACATCGGAAATATTCTTTATACCGGAGATAATATACCCCACATCTCCTGCTTCCAGGGTATCACATGGCTGAAGTCCAATGCGGAATTGTCCTGTTTCCTCAACTTTATAAACAACATTTCTAGACCATATCCTGATATCCTCTCCGGGCCTGAGTGTACCGTCTACCATCCGAATATGAATAATGACTCCCCGGTAAGGATCGTAGTGGGAGTCGAATATCATTGCCTGCAGCGGATTATCGATGATGCCCCGGGGAGCAGGGACGGTACGAACGATTGCTTCCAGGAGTTCAGCTACCCCCTCGCCGGTCTTGGCGGAAACAAGGACGCAGTCGTCAGGATTCAATCCCAGATCGTGCTCTACCTGATGTTTTACACCCTCGATATCCGCACTTGTAAGGTCAATCTTATTGATCACCGGTAGTATTTCCAGGTCCTGTTCAAGAGCCATGTAGAGATTGGCCAGCGTCTGGGCTTCAACGCCCTGGCTGGCATCGATGAGGAGGAGTGCCCCTTCACATGAAGAAATGGCCCTCGATACTTCATAAGAAAAATCCACGTGTCCTGGGGTGTCTACCAGATTGAGTTCGTACTCCCTGCCGTCTGCTGCCGTGTACGGCAGGGTAACCGCCTGAGATTTTATCGTGATGCCCCGTTCCCTCTCGATATCCATGGTGTCGAGGATCTGATTATGAAGATCCCTCTCGGCAAGGATATGGGCCCGTTCGATAAACCTGTCTGCAAGGGTAGACTTCCCGTGATCGATATGCGCTATGATGCAGAAATTCCTGACAACCGCGGATGTTTTATTCATTGCAGCATACTATATATAATGTTTGCCCTTACATCAAGGAAGAGGGACATTATCAGGAATGATCCAGCACATCACGGATCTTGGCAATAAATTTGAACGGGCTGAAAGGTTTTTGTACAAACACATCTTCTTTAACTGAGAACCCCCGATCCTTGATGGTACTGACAGGGTATCCGGACATCTGGAGGACCTTAAGATCCGGCTCTTTTTTTAACATCCTTTCAGCAAGCTTGTCTCCGCTTAAATGGGGCATGATGATGTCTGTAATAAGCAGATCGATAGGTATGGTCTCCTTTTCCCAGATGAGCAAAGCTTCTCCTGCGTTCGAAGCTTCCAGCACATTATATCCATAACGCAGCAATATTTTCGAAATCATATTCCTTACATTTTCATCATCTTCAACGAGGAGGATCGTTTCATTTCCTGCAAAAGAACCTTCTGCCAGTATCTCCTTAACAACCTGCTTTACCGTCTTTTGCTGTTGCGGGAACAATAGATGAAAAGCGGTGCCTTCATTATGCTTGCTCGATACCTGGATAAAACCTCCACTCTGCTCTACGATACCGTACACTGTTGCCAGGCCGAGCCCTGTTCCTTCCCCTTCCGGTTTTGTCGTAAAGAACGGTTCAAAAATCATCGGCCGAATCTGTTCGTCTATTCCAATGCCTGTATCGATCACAGAAAGGACAACATAGTCTCCCATGGGAATTTTGCCGTCGACGCCGTTTTCACCTTCCGGGCTCTGTATATTCCTGGTTTGAATTACCAGATTCCCTCCCCGGTGCATTGCGTCCCGGGCATTAACCGATAGATTGATAAGAACCTGTTCTATCTGGCCGGGATCGACAAATATGTAAGGATCATCCGCATCGAGAAGCAGCTGCATACCGATATCATCTGTAATCAGTCTCCGGATCATTTTCTCCATTTCCTGGATCAGGTGATTGAGATCGACCATTTCCGGTTTTAATTCCTGTCTCCTGCTGAATGCCAGAAGCTGACGGGTGAGATTCGAAGCCCTCCGGGACGCATTCTGTATACCTGTAATGTCAGGTTCTACATCGCTTCCTTCTTTCAGCTTTTCTTGTATCATGGCAGTGTAGCCCATGATGACTGTGAGTATATTATTGAAATCGTGGGCGATCCCGCCGGCTAAGCGGCCTATTGCTTCCAGCTTCTGTGACTGCCGGAGCTGATCTTCAAGTTTTTTTCGGTCCGTAACGTCGATAAGATACCCTTTCAGTTCCTGAATCTCATCTCCATTAATGCTTCCAACGATATTTGCGAGTATCTGCCTCGTATCGCCCTTGACATTCACACACCACAGTTCTGTAAGGTTTAATTTTTCTTTTTCTTTTACCTGCGTCCAGAACCGCTTTCTGACCCCTTCATCTTTCAATAGATTGTTGAAATTAATCTGTTTTGCCTCCTCCCTGGAAGAAAGGCCGAATATATTCATGAATGCAGTGTTACAGTCCGTTATCCTTCCATCACCGTCGGTGACAAAGGTCCCGGACAGGTCATCCTCGAAAAAACTCCTGTATTTCTCTTCGCTCCGGATCAGCTCCAGACTGATCTGATGTTTATAAAGGCCCATTTCGATGGCAGTCCGGAGTTCCCGTTCGGTGAATGGTTTAATGATATAACCGAAGGGTTCTATAAATTTCACCCGTTCTATAGTGGCATCGTCTGCAAAAGCTGTAAGGAAGATAACAGGGACATTGTATTCCGCTTTCAGCCGTTCTGCAGTCTGAATGCCGTCCATCCCTCCCTGGAGCATGATATCCATGAGAACCAGGTCTGCACCGGTTGATTGAAAATGTCGAAGGGCATCTTCACCGGTAGTAAAAATCCCGGCGACATCATAACCCTCCTTAAGAAGATGCCTTTTTATATCCAGGGCAACAATGCTTTCATCTTCGACAATGAGAATCCGTGTTTTCTTCATAAAACACTAGTAAGTATACGTGGAAGGACACAGCAAATTCAAATGATTTTCAAATAAAGGAATCAATCTCCATATAAGCAGCCATCTGTATGATAGATTCCATAAAACCGGCTTTTCTCTTCTTAATGTAGATCTGAAGCGCCGCAACACTGTTTTCAGCATCTACCTGCCAATTCTTCACTTTCAGGGGATCATTCACGGAAATACCTGTTTCGTCAGCTACAGTTCCCTTGTACACCCTTTTAACCGTATAACTCTTATCAAGGAATATGGCCTTTGTCTCTTCAATCTCCATACCAAACAGGGGAAGGAAAAGATTGTCCCTCCTGTCCCTTTTGATAGCGACTTCCATGGGATTATACGGCCGGTCAGCAAGAGTGAAATAGCCGGAATACTCCTTTCCATCCCGGCCCCAGATGATCTCGATAACCGCATCTCTTCCCAAAAAGATGAAATACTGCTGAACATTACGGATGTTGGTGAACTCCCGGCTGTCAATGCTGCGGATAATGTCCCCTGTAACCATACCGCCCCTGGCAGCCGGCTCTCCCGGAAGAGTGTACATAATTTCCAGATTCCCGTCTGTATCGTGCATGGCGGCACCGAGCCATGAATGCACAACATCTCCTTCATCATAGAGATCCGGGAGTATCATCTCAACCCAATGTGAAGGAATAGCGAAATTGATGCCCTCAAACTGTTCTATCCCGGCGAATACAACACCGATGAGTCTCCCATTCTCATTCAGAAGGGGTCCACCGCTGTTTCCAGGGTTAATAGGCACATCCACCTGCATCGTGTCTCCCATCTGCAGGAAACGTCTCTCTACCGCGGATATGATGCCCGAGGTGATGGTGTTTTCCAATCCTGCAGGGGAACCGATTGCGAAGATCTTCGCGCCGGGTTCGAGTTTTTCATTGGTGTCAAGATCGAAGACGTAGGAAGGCGTCATCTCCACTTTCAGTAACGCAATATCGAAAATCCTGTCATACCCCACGACCTTGGCTGGATGCCGGTCATTAACAGACTCCGACATTTTTATATAAAGACGGGAATATCCCTCATATTCCGGATCGACTTCACTTGCAATGACATGATAATTTGTTAGAATGTATCCTCGTTTGTCGATAAAAAAACCGCTTCCAATTACCCGGTCCGGATACCCTAACCCTTTTTCAATCCTGAGTCCTCTATTCACCCAGACGGTTACCGTCCCTTTGAGCATACCTGCAGGGTTAACCGGTTTTTGCAGGAACTGCAGTTGTTCCTCGGGTATGTCTCCCCTTCGCCGAGTCAGTTCCTTTACGATTTCCTCAAGCATCGACCGGTGTTGTTCTTCAACAGCAATCTGTCCGAAAAGGATCAAATCCTCGATTGTAACCTCATCCGAACCGATAATCTTTCGGAACATATTCAGGGCAGGCAGAACCTTTCCTTTCTCTTTGTACGCGTATGCGAGTTTAAGGGTAAGAGAATCACTATTCCACTCATCCGTGACAGCTTCTATTCCCAGGGTCGCGGCAGACCGGTACATGGTAAGGGCAACCCTGTAATCCTCCTCTTCGATGGCCGTATTGAACTCTTTCTCAACCGAAGAAAATGCCGTCTTATACAACCCCTCGATGGTCTCTGCCGGAACATCTTTCGACTCCCTTTCCAGAAATGATATATCCTGGATAGCTTCGAAGAGGGTGTCCGGTGAGGTCAGCTTTTCCTCAATTTCCTGAACCGTTGATTCTCCCAGGCTCGGTATATCCCGGTCTAATCCGCGGTTGGTTGTACAGTACAACAGTACGAACGGGAGAAACAGGACGATATATTTTCTTTTCATTCTACAGCCTCAATGTAAGTATACTCAAACTGAGTGAATACGGAAAATTCCAGTCCGTCCGCCGTAAAAGACCCTTTTAAAGGCAGATCCCCTGGAACATCGATATCGATAGGTTCCCCAATCCAGTAATAATCTTCTCCCTGAGCCGGATAAACATTTTTTCTTTTTCCGCTTCTGGACAGATACAGGATTTTTCTGTCTTTATAGAAAATTGTAATATCAAAAATTCCGTTCATTCTTGAAGAGTATTCCCTCAGGACTTTGGCATTCTCCATGATCGTCTCCCTGCAGTCGATGATGCCGTCTTCGTTGAAATCCCAAAACTGCATATCTTCTTCACCAAGATCGAGGGAAAACTCGTGAACGGTGTTTTGATTACCGTCGTAATAGAGAGTGCCCTGCTCACCGTCGATGTATCGAACAGTTACTTCGAACACTGAATCCCTGTCAGTATCCCATAACCCCTCTACAGGAATTCCTTGTCTGTAAACAATCTTCCTGATAACTCTCCCCAGGTCGTCGAACTCACCGAGAAGCCAGGACGACTCTTCCTGAAGGGGTTCCCATATATAAAAGGGGCCGCCATGATGTAGGGTTTCTTCCCTGATATCAAGGACACTATCTTTAAGATCGTCTTTCCGTACAACCGGCAGCATCTCGTTGAGTTCCGGTTTAAACAGTACGCCGGACAGTTCATACATTTCGGGAAACAGTAGAACCGGAAACGAAAAGTACCCCGGGATAAATCTGTAGGTTGTTCTTGTTCCCGGTTGTTCGGCAATAAGCTTCTCCGCAAAAGGATACCGGGAAAACATCATCGATATATAAGAGCCGCCCTTCGTTCCCTCTACCTTGTCCGGCTTCCCTTCCCGGAAGGTGATATCGTACTCAGTAATACCGTCCTGATTGAAGTCGACCACCATGCGCTGGAGAAGTCCCTGTTCATACTTATAGAGTATTTCAAAATAGCCGTCACTGTTTGAGTCGAGTATTGTATTGCCGGTAAACTCTCCTGCAAGGGCAGATGCTTTTTCAAAGAGGTCCAGTTCCCTGGCTAATTCCGTAAACCGGAAGGTGAGAAGAGCGTTTTCGAAACCGCCGGAACCGGCAAACAGCTCCAGGAGTTCATTCACACGGTCCGGGTCCCGGTTATCCCCTTCCATCGAATCCAGCTCTTCCAACACCACAACCGGAGAGGATCCTCCATTGTCCCGGTATATCTTTATGAGCTCCTGCTTTTCTTCTGCCGAGACGGACAGCTGGATAAGATCAACAAGCACTGTCTCGTAGTGATCGTAGAAATAATTCCCATTCAGGAACGCACCGGTCAGTTTTTCTCTGTACGCCTCGTCGATCCGGACAAGGAGCCGGCGCAGCAGGGGAATGTCCGGATATAGTGCAATCCCCCTTTGGAGGACCATCTGCCCCCGGTCCCTCTTCCCGGATTCAATAAGAGCTTTAGCGTACAAAAAGAGTGCCCGGGATGAAACACCTACCTTACCGATCTCCGGTTCAAGCAACTCTATTACCCGGGTATACTGTTTAGCCCGGTCATAAACGTTCGAAAGGAGGAGCACACAGTCACTTTCCGAATATACGCGCCAGGCGGCAAAACGAAGTGCCTGCTGACACAGCTCGATTACCGTATATGAACTGCTTCGATCATTATATTTTTCCGAGGCAAGTAGGAACAAAGCGTCCGAGTTTTCAGGAACGAACTGAAGGGAGGCCTCAGCCAGTTCTACTGCTCCTGCAATATCTCCGCTTCGGAGTAATTGGTCTGCTTTATCCAGATAGAGCCGCGCAATTTGTTCGTTTTCTTGTGCCGGCAGCTTAACGGGAAATAAAAAGACGATGAGTATTGGCACGATCCATACAATTCTCATACATCCGCCTATAGTAATTAATTGTCATCCTTTTCCCTCGGTGAAAAACCTAACAGTTCTCTTACTTCATCATCATCGAGAGTTTCCCTCTGTACCAGCGTTTCCGCCAACAGCTCCAGTTGATCCCTGTGTTCTGTCAGGATCTTTTTCGTATTTTCCATACAGCTGTTCATGATAGATCCGATTTCTTTATCGATAAGCCGGGCGGTATCATCGGAGTAGTCCTTGTGCTGAGCAATCTCTTTACCGATGAAGATGGGTTCATCTTCCTGGCCAAAAGCCACCGGCCCAAGTTCCTCGCTCATCCCCCATTCACACACCATTTTACGGGCAAGGCTAGTTGCCTCTTTAATATCATTCTGAGTTCCCGTGGAGGTTTCATCATACACCAGTCGTTCAGCCACGTAACCTCCCATGGCAATACGGATCCGGTCCAGCAGCCAACCTTTACTCTTTGAAAAGGTATCATTTTCCGGAAGGGAAAGGGCAAGACCTAACGCACGCCCGTGGGGAACAACCGTAACCTTGTGCAGAGGATCTGCATTCTCTAGATAATAATGAAGCAGAGCATGGCCGGCCTCGTGAAAGGCGGTCATTTTCTTCTCCTCATCTGAAATAACCCGCGATTTTCGGGCGACACCGAGAAGCATCTTGTCCCTGGCTTCTTCAAAGTCCTCCATCTCCACGGTTGTTTTACTTTTCCGGGCGGCGAACAGTGCAGCTTCATTTACCATGTTGGCGATATCAGCCCCGGAAGTACCGGGGGTTGCCCGGGCAATCCTCTTCAAATCCACGTTTGCCGAGAGGGGTATTTTACTGGAATGGATTTTAAGGATATCCTCCCGTTCCTTAATGTCCGGCATATCGACAACCACCAGGCGGTCGAACCTTCCGGGACGAAGGAGAGCCGGATCCAGAACATCCGGCCTGTTGGTAGCTGCCAGAATAATTACACCGTCCTTGGTATCGAAACCGTCCATTTCCACGAGCATCTGGTTAAGCGTCTGTTCCCGCTCATCATGTCCTCCTCCGTATCCGGCGCCCCTTGTCCTGCCGACAGCATCCAGTTCGTCGATAAACAGGATACACGGTGCGCTCTTTCTGCCCTGTTCGAAGAGGTCCCGTACTCTGCTGGCTCCGACCCCGACAAACATTTCAACAAAATCGGAACCCGACATATGAAAGAAGGATACGTTCGCTTCCCCTGCAATGGCTTTTGCGAGGAGGGTTTTCCCGGTGCCGGGCATTCCCACCAGAAGAACTCCCGTTGGGATTTTTGCCCCTATTTTCGTAAATTTCTGAGGATTTTTTAGAAAATCGACGACTTCTTCCAGCTCATATTTTGCTTCGATCTGTCCGGCCACATCTGCAAAGGTGATTTTTTTATCGGTATCGAGATATCGTTTGGCCCTGCTCTTACCAAAGGAAAACGCCCTGTTTCCACCGCCCTGGATCTGGCGAAACATGAACCAAATAAAGATAAATCCAATTATCCATGGAATAAACTCGAGAAATACTGCAAAAGGTGAAACTGTTTTCTCTGCACCGGTTATCTTCACCCCTTTCTCCCGGAGCAGAGGGAGGAGTTCATCATCAAAGTATGGAATTTTAGTACGGAATATGGTCATTTCACCTGTACGGCCTTTTAGGGTCCCATGGATTTCGTAATTTTCGATGATCTTTACCGCGTCAACCTCTCCTTCTTCCAGATAACCGGTAAAAACAGAATAGGGTATCTCTGCTGTGGGTTTGTTATCCTTGAACATAAAAAGGAGGATGAACATTGCAATGAGTGAAATGAGAAAAAAAAGAGCAAACCGGTTGTTGTTGAAGTTAAACTTAACCTGTTTCGGGTCCTTATCGTCCTTTTTATTGTTATCCTGAATATTCACTGACATTCTCCATTCCGCATCCGAACAACCAGTGCAGGCTCATCCGATTTCTTTTCCCGCAAAGCATACTGATCATTCACAAGATTCTTATATCCGAAGGGCTTCCCTAGAACAGCAATAATACCTGACCGATCTTCGAGAACCGGTATCTGCCTCCGCAGCAATTTTGGAACATCCCATTCATTATACACCTTTTTCAAAGGTTTTCGTCCTGAAGTGAGTACCAAAGAGTCACCTTCTCTTCTGGAACGTACAATAAGCGGCCATTTTACCTTGGATCGGAGTATCCCGACCTGGCCTGAACTACTGTTACTTTCCTGCATGAAAAAAGTGATATTAATATCATCCCCGAGGGAATAACAAACTTTCTCTCTTACTACTATAAAATAACTTTTTTTTCTGTTTAGGACAACATCTTGATTCAAAAAAAGGTATCCCCCCTTTTTATTACATACCAGGCCGTATCCCCGCAGAAGAATCTGTCCATCGGTTGTGTTTTCAAGATCCTTGGCTGCGAGAGAAACCAGGAATCTATAGGGAATGCGTTTGATTCTGCTGATGTTCAAGGTGTTTATCCCATTGTAAAGAGCATAGAGCCTTATGATTTCCGGTGCAGCCTGAAAAAGATCCCATGGTATGCGTATACCGTCTTCCTTACATGACTCCCAGGACATATTCCCTTCCCGCTTAAGAATGATATAGTCATCCAGCATCCTCATTTTATCAGCCAGGGTTTTAAGAGAGGTCCTGTACCCGGGAAAGTACTGTTTAACAGCAGGTATTATCGTATTCCGCACTGCATTCCTCAAATACCTGGTTTCTTCGTTGGTACTGTCGGTACACCACCCGATGTCCCTGGAGGTCAGATAACCGATTATTTCTTCCCTGGAGCAGTCCATCAACGGCCGTATTATTTGTTCCCTTACCGGAGGTATCCCTTTCAGACCGGATGCGTGAGATCCCTGAAAAAAGCGCATGATCATGGTCTCCGCCTGGTCGTCCAGGGTATGACCAACGGCAATATAAGCGGCTCTATGACGAATTTTCAGTTCTTGCAGAAATCCATAACGTACTTCCCGGGCAACTTCTTCTATACTTCTTTTTTGACGGCGGGATTCCCCTTCGATGGAACCGTACTCCCTGGTAAAAATTGAAAGCTCCACCCCCATATCGGTACACAGCTTTCGTACAAAATGTTTCTCTCTATCCGTTTCCGCCGGCCTTCGAATTCCATGATCGATATGTCCACAGAACAGCTTCAAAGGCATATCATCTACAATATCCGCCAAACCGGACAGCAGGGCAACACTGTCCGGTCCTCCCGAGAGAGCTACCACGATCCTTGATCCACGGGAAATCTGGTGGGTTTCGAGAAAATACAGAATTTTTTCCGGTACCCTTATATTACCCATCTTTTCGATTGATCTCATTCATCACATATTCAACCGGTTCAGTCAGGAGTTTCAGAATCCCCTGAGCAGCCTGCTCGACTGCAGTTTCATAAAGTATCGATTCTTCTCTGTCCGGATCACCCAAAACATGCTCTATAACTGAAATATAGCTTTTCGGCCGGCCGATTCCGATATACAGTCTCATGAAATATTCAGTTCCCAGGGCATGGATTACTGATTTGAGACCGTTATGACCCGCACTGGAGCCCTTCCGTTTAAGACGACATTGACCCGGCGGCAGGTCCAGGTGATCACAGACGATGATCAGATCTGAAACTGTCATACTGCAAACCCGCATAAGGGGAAGCATAACTTCACCGCTTCGGTTCATGAAAGTGAGAGGTTTAGCCACGGCAAAGTCTGTTCCTTCAATCTCTTCTCTGCCCAGCATGAATTTCCGAAGAAACTTCTTTTTAAGATGAGTACCAGTCAGTTCTGCAATGCGGTCTGCGACGTGAAAACCTATGTTATGCCGGTTCAGGGAATACTCCTTCCCGGGATTCCCTAAACCAATAACGAGAAGGGACAGATGCTATTCCCCGCTTTCCTCTGTACCTTCTGCAGCGGCTTCTTCTTCACCCATCTCTTCCTCGAGCTCTTCTTCCTCTTCAGGCAGAATCTCAGCCTTTTTATGGGTAACCGACACGACCACGTTTTCAGGTGAAATGAGAAATTTCACTCCTTTCGGCGGCTCCAGGTCGGAAACATGTACAGAATCACCCACATTCAGGGGGCTGATATCGACTACGATACTACCGGGTAAATCTTTGGGCAAACATTCCACTTCCACATCGTGAAGGGGATGATCCAGGATTCCTCCCTCCCGCACACCAGGAGAAACGCCTTCCAGGCGGATGGGTATATGGGCTTTAAGAACTTTTCCCCTTTCAATTTCGTAGAAATCGATATGAGTAATCATACCGGTTAAAATATTTTCCTGAAAATCTTTCACCAGGACATCATATGTCTTTTTTCCCGTCTTGAGGCTGATGATAGTATTTTCAGAAACGGTATGGAACTTGGAACTGAATTCATGGGCATCCACAGCTACCGGATGAGACCCGGTATGACCATACACGATTGCGGGTATTTTTCCTTCTTTCCTGAGCCTGCGGGAGGCCCGTTTTTTAAAATCACTTCTCACAGAACCGTTTAAGGTTTTCTGCTCCATGGTTATTGCTCCTTATCTTTTCGGATTATTCCTGTTTTTAATCACTCTGGGACGGCAGGATTCGAACCTGCGCATGCATGGACCAAAACCATGTGGCTTACCACTTGCCGACGTCCCACTAATATAGTTAGTTGGCTGAACGTTTTGTATTATTCGATTACTTCAGAGCTCTTTTCGAATGCCTCCAATATTTTATCCTGGAGAGCTTGTCTAAAATCAGAATTGATTGGATGCGCAACGTCTTTGTATTCGCCCGTCTTTGTCTTACGGCTTGGCATGGCAATGAATGTTCCGCTTTTCCCTTCGATAATTTTTACGTTGTGTACAACAAAACAATCATCGAATGTTACGGTTACGTAAGCTTTCAGCTTTCCATCTGCTTCCACCTTTCTGATACGAATGTCGGTTATCTCCATGGAGGCCTCCTCTTTTTGCAATACGGCGCAGATCAACCTTATTCTAATACAGGGGATATCCTTCTATCAAGTGGATGTATTGTCCAAATGGAAGGATATTCCGACTTAAGTTTCATTGATACTTTTTCCGCCAGAGAATCGTTTGGAAATATCCCAAAAACAGTACTTCCGCTTCCTGATATTGCTGTATATAAGGCTCCGTAATTCTTCAACCGGACCAGGATGTCCTTAATGGAGCCGTATCTGCTGACAAGGTGATCGGTAAACGAATTAAAAAACGGCCATACCGGAGGATGCTCCGAGGTATAACATCGAAGTACCTCCATAGGACTCAGCCTGGGAGATATCGTCTCGCCGGGCAGCCTGGAAAGTGCCCTGTACGCAGACGGAGTAGATACGGAAAAGCCGGGAAATACCAGAACCAGGGAAAAGTCGGTTCGACCTTCGATAGGCCGTACATATTCTCCTCTGCCGGTAACGAGAGCAGTTGAGGCCAGAAGAAAAAAGGGTACATCGCTTCCAACCTGCCCTCCCAGCCCTGCGAGTTCCTGCTCTGTAAGAGGATAATCAAACAAGGCGTTCAACCCGATGAGTACGCCTGCGGCATCTGAAGAACCCCCTCCGAGTCCTGCACCGGCGGGTATGTTTTTCTCAACACTAACTGCAATGCCGGTATCCAGTCCACACTTGCCTTTAAAAAGCCGGGCTGCCCGATATATGCTGTTTTCCCCGGGAGGAATGTTCCCCATCCCATGGATAACGCATTCTGAACTGTCTGTCAAAGATCGTACCGTCAATCTGTCGCAGAGATCAACGACCTGAAAAAGGGAGACAATGTCATGAAACCCGTCCTGCCTTTTTCCGAGTACCTCGAGGTGAAGATTCACCTTCCCAGGCGCAAGGACAACGGCCTCCTTCCCCATAATCCGCCATCATATACACATATGGATGTTCCTGTCAAACCCTGCATGGGTCTACCGTATAAAATGGCAGCCAATCGATTTTTTATTTCCAAAAGCGGATTTCACGATGACCCCTCCAACCAGAATGGCATTTCTAAGCTCTATAATGTCCCGGGATATACGGGCGGTTTTGTAAAACCGTTCGATTCGGTGGCTTAAATAGGAAAGATCCGACATGGCCCTTAAAAGACGCCGTCTGGTCCTGATAATACCTGCATAATTCCACATAGTCATTTGAATGGTAAGGAGATCGTTGCTTATGAGCAGAGGGTCGAATTCTTCTTCATCATCCGGATAAATCCAGCTGGGAATGCTACGCATAAGAGATTTCTTAACCGGCTTCAGTTTACCTGACACATACCTTCCTACACGCAGTCCGTAAACCAGGGCTTCCAGAAGAGAAACAGAAGCGAGCCTGTTTGCTCCGTGGACGCCGGTGCAGGCACTCTCACCGATTGCATAGAGAGACGGAATACTGGTCCTTCCATTCAGATCTACTTTTATTCCTCCGCAAAAATAATGAGCAGCAGGTACAACAGGTATCGCATCTTTCGTAATATCAATCCCTACCTCCATACACCTGGCATAGATCCCGGGAAACCTCTCTGCGATATCAACATCGTTCATGTTGCTGGTATCCAGAAAGACAAAACCATCGCCTTCTATTTCGATTTCCCGGTAAATAGCCCTGGCAACTTCATCCCGTGGCGCGAGATCTTTCAAATCACTGTTGTACCGGCGCATGAAATAATCACCTTTACGGTTCATCAGCTTTGCACCTTCCCCTCTCAATGACTCGGAGATGAGAAAACGTTTAATGTCCCGGTGATACAGTATGGTAGGATGGAACTGAACATACTCGGCATTGATGATGTTCGCCCCTGCCCGGTATGCCATGGCAACACCGTCTCCCATGGCACCAACCGGATTGGATGTATGGAGAAAAATATTACCTACTCCTCCGGTAGCAAGGATGACGGCGTTTGCAAAAAAAGCCTTTACTTCCCCGCTGATTCCATCCAGAGCATATACACCGAGAGCCCGGGGTTCCCGGTATTTTTCCTGAAAATCGGACGAATGGTGACAGTTGGTTATAATATCTATGGCCGAGTGATGACCGATGAGATGGATGTTCCTGAATCGCTTAACGTATTCGAAGAAATGCGTTTCAATAGCTTTACCGGTTTCGTCTTTTACATGTACGATGCGGCGCACGCTGTGGGCAGCCTCCTGAGTCCGGTCCAGGTCACCGCTATCGTCCCTGCAGAAGGGTATTCCGATCTTATCGATGAGATACTCTTTCACAAGGTCCGGCCCTTCGGATGCAATCATCCTGACGGCAGCGACATAGTTTGCATTATCTCCGGCAGTGATGATGTCTTTTTCCAGAACCGAGGGAGAATCGTTTTCTCCTTTGTACACGATCCCCCCTTGCGCATAATAACTGTTGCTTTCTTCAAACCGCTCTTCTTTGGAAAGAACACATACTTCCAGCCCCTGTTCTGCTGCTGTCAATGCGGCGGACAGGCCGGCTACACCGCTGCCGATGATAAGAACGTCGAAATACCTCATCACTCTTGCGATCCTTTTTCCTTGTTGATCAGGAGAGAAAAATTGGTGGAGCGCACCGAATGCGTCAGTCTTCCCACTGAAATATAGTCCACTCCCGCCTCGCTGTAGGCTGACACCCTTTCCGGGGTCATGTCACCGGAAGCTTCGAAGAGCACTTTCCCGGTCCCTAGCTTGACCGCCACTGAACATTCCTGTGCCGTCATGTTATCCAACATGATGATATTCGCCTGTACATCCAGGGCCTCCTGTACTTCACTACAATTCCGGCACTCTACTTCGATGGTAAATCTGTCCCCCCACCGGGAACGTACCCTTCCCACGGCTTCTGTTATAGAGCCTGCTGCATCGATATGATTGTCTTTTATCAGCACCATATCGTAAAGCCCCATCCGGTGATTCTTCCCTCCTCCTGTACGTACCGCGTATTTTGACAATTCCCTGTATCCAGGAAGTGTTTTACGGGTATCCAGGATAACCGCGTTCCCTTTATCGTCTGCAGCCTGGACGTACTTGCGGGTTTCCGTCGCGATGCCGGAAAGGAACGAAAGAAAATTGAGTGCAGTCCGTTCCCCGGAAAGAATTGAGGCGGTCTTACCCCGGATCTCCGCAATGACGGTGTTCCCGGGAATGGCGTTTCCTTCTTTTTCGTGAAAAACAACCTCTATCGCAGGATCAACTGCTTTGTACACTTCCTCGAAAACGAATGACCCTGCGAGGACCGCCGGTTCCCTGGTCAGAAGAAAAGCATAGCCCCGTTGATCCGTGAACACAGCTCCGGATGTAACATCCCCCTCCTCACCCAGGTCTTCCTCCAGTGCCATCCGGATCAGCTTGTATAGATCTCCAATCTGCATATGGGATATTACCTCCTTCCATATTCATTTTCAAGGCAAAACTTCCGTTTGACATGCTGAATACCTTGATCCATAATGAGCCACATGACCAGTGTTGATTACCCCGGTATTATTTCGGCTTCAGTTATGGAAATCTTCAACGAGATGACTTTTGATGCTGTTTCTATGCGAAAAGAGAAACTTGATGTAAGGGTTTATGAAGTGATGGCCAGCGTAGGTTTTACCGGTGCGTTGAAAGGCTTCCTCCTCCTTTCCGGATCTGTTCAAACAGCACAGCGTCTTATTGCAGAGATGCTCCGGAAAATGGAAATTACCACTGAAGAAAAAGAGTTCGGCCAGTTTCACCGGGAGTCCCTTGGAGAGGTTGTCAATCAGATCACCGGCCGTATCGCCATGAAATTCGCATCTCAGGATATTAACTGTAATATCACTCCTCCAACGATCATCATAGGACGGAATATCACTTCTTCCGTATCTGAACTGGAGATCTCCTTTTATCATTCCCTGAATTTCAGTTTTGGTCTTTTCGGAATTTTCACGGGCTTAAAAAAAACGTGACATCCTCGGGAAACTGTTGACATGGAAGAGATCTTCCAATTAGATTGTTTTTTGGAGAGGTTATTCTATTTACTGGAGGGACAGAATGACGCCCGACATGGACAAGCAGGTAGCACCATATCAACTTTTTAATTATTTCTCCGACGAAATAAACAACGACGACGAAGATGATTACTTTGACGACGATTTTGATGACTTCGACGATGACTTCGACGATGACTTCGACGAGGAAGAGGGATTCGAAGAAGAGAAAGAAGAATATGAAGAGGATGATCTGGAAGACGATTTTGAAGAAGAAGACGAAGAAGAGGATAACGACGAAGACTTTTTCGAGGAAGAAGAAGATTACGAATATGACGATGGACTGGACTTCGATGACTTCGACGGGTAGATGACCTCTCCCATGTACCACAATTTTTCAAGCTCATAGAACAGCCGTTTTTCCTTGTCCATGATGTGGACGACAAAACAACCGCAGTCAATGAGAATCCAGGTATCATCTTCTATGACTTTCTGACGACTCAAAGGTTCGATTCCATGCTTCCTGAGAAACTGCCGCACATATTTGTGAAGACTCTTAAGATGTGCAGTGCTCGTGGCTGTGACGATGATGAAGTAATCGGTCCAGCTGCAGTGATCCCCGATGGATAGACCCAGGATATCATTTCCTTTGTGTTCCGCCAGCACTTCGACAATTTTTAGTACCGTTTCCTTCTTACTTGCAGTATCTACCATCAAAATCCTTCCCCAAAACGATAATAACATCTGTTTCGATCTCATCTTCTGAAAAAAATGACTCTGTATCAACAAGAGCCTGCACCGATTGTATGTTGCTACAGCCGATAACATTGGCTACTTTTTGGGCTTTCGTGATATCCCCGGTACGGTCGATTACAACGGTTTTGTCATAGGTTCCCTGATCCGCATTCCCAACTGATATAACATCGAACCCGAAACTCTTATAGATCTGGGAAGTCCTCCCTGCCAGACCGTTCCGGTCCGTACCGTTCAATATTCGAAGACTGACTGTCAGGTCATCTTCTGCCAGCAACTCTGTATTCGCAAGGGACTCCATGGTTTGGCTGACCGTTTCTTTAAGCAGCCGGCCGTCGTAATGAGGAAACAAAAGTATGTTCTCATCCACTTTCCTTTCAACACCCAGTACTCTCTGGAACACGATTCTCTCTGTATCGAGCTTGGAAAGTTCCAGAATCAGTGATATGAGAGAGTTTTTATCGAGATTGGTATCAAGACGAGACCGGAAAAGGGGGAAAACATGGTCATCTGTGAGATAACTGTTCTTTTCCCCTATTTCTTTTACCAAAGCCTGCAGAAATTTCTGTTTTCTGCTGATTTTATCCAGTTCGGTTTCCACTTCTGATATTTCGTATGTAATATATGTCGTTACTTTGCTGCCGTCCAGTATAACACTGCCGGAAGGGAGAAGAATCGTTGTGTCTTCGTCGACATATTCCACCGGATTGGCGATGAACATCTCCAATCCTTCGAGGATATCGACTACAGCCTCCAGGTTTCCGAGATCCAGGATGATATAGTAAGGAACTTCCTGACCGATGAGTTCACCTATTTTACCCAGGAACAGCTCCGGTTTTGAGGGACTGAAAAGCACATCGATTCTTTCGATTTTCTGCAGAGATTTGATGATAGATCCCACCTCCCCGGGCATGTCCAGAATCGAAGCTTTGTGAGTTAGCGGATGATAAAAAAGAATTTCCGAGAAAAGGAGTTCTTCCCGGTCTGTAATGAAGAATGCTACTGTGACAGGAGTGCCGCTCTGCAGAGATTCCGTGATCTTATCGGTTCGCAGTTTGAATACCAGCAGTACCCCGGTGGCACCAACCACGAGAACGATGAAAAGTACGATGAGCAGCCCTTTATCAAATCCTTTTTTCCTTCTCACTAATCACGCCTTTTATACACTATTTCTTCCATAAGCAGCTCCGTCGGCGGAGCCGGCTGTTTTTGTGCCGCTGAAAGGGACCGGTATTTTTCTTCAACAACGGCATTAAAGACTTGTTCCAGGGATCTACCATCATTCATGTTCACTATCGTTTTACCGTCATGTTTTCTGTTCGGTTCGATATAATCGGCTATATACACAATTTTAGCAAGATCGCTCATTCCAGGCATCCCCGTGGTATGACAGCTCACTGCCTCAAGGAATTCCCTGTCTGTAATACCAAAACACTCTCTGAGAATAACAGCCCCGGCTTTTCCATGAAGTATCGCCGGCTTAACCAGCTCCCATTGTTCAACTTTATAACTCTTTTCAGCCAATCTGCGCATCTTTTTACGGGAAATTTCACGGGCAATATCATGGGAGATACCCGCACGGTAAGCTTTTTGCGGATCAACACCGAAATGTACCGCCAGGGTTTCGGCGGTTTTTCCTGTTGCCAGGGAATGGATTAACCGCTTCTTCGACAGATTCTTTCGAAGATATATCTCGATATCAGCAGTCAGACTGTTTATAGATTCCCTCCCTTTCTATGTACTGAAAGATAACTTCCGGGACAATAAACCGGTAAGCACGGTGGTTTCGAATGCGCCGTCTTATATCTGAAGATGATATCGGGAGGACCTGATTATCAACGACCGTATGATCAAAGGGAAAATCGGGCAACCCCGGCAACGTTCTTTTAGCAATCACTATATCGACCATTCCTGCAAGAGCGTCAACCTCCTTCCAATCACAAAACCCGTCGATAAGATCATCACCGACAAGAAGAGATATTCTTTCTTCCGGGTTGCGTTTCGCATACACTTCGCGGATAGTATCGATGGTATAGGAGACTCCCCCCCGACGCTGCTCACAATCGTCTACTTCCATCCAGGAATACAGTTCTGCAGCCAGGCGAAGCATGGCGAGTCTATGATCAGCACTAACCGATGTATCCGTTTCCTTGTGAGCCGGAATATTCGACGGAATAAAGAGTATAGGGTCGAAGTTGTAGGTCAGGTGAAGTTCCTCTGCAAGAAACATATGACCGATATGAAGAGGATTGAATGTACCTCCAAAAACCAGGATTCCCATAATTCAATGCGTTATTTCGAACAGTTTATCCTCCAGTTTCTTCACACCCCTCCGGGTAACTGAAGAAACACCGAAGATAACTTCTTCGGGAAACGCTTGCGCCAGTTCCTCAAGATGTTTTTCAGCATCAGGCAGGTCCAGTTTTGTACCAATGATAATACTCCTTTTATCCAGCAGTTCCCGGGAATATTCCTTGATTTCATTTTTAATAGTTTCCAGGTTTCCACAGGGGTCAGGCATACCCATGTCGATGATAAAAGCGATACAGGCGGTCCGGGAAATATGCTTTAAAAATTTCAGTCCAAGGCCGGCCCCGTGAGAGGCGCCCTCGATAATTCCGGGAATGTCGGCCAGGATGACATCATATCCATCCCTGCGCAACACGCCCAGATTAGGTATCTTTGTAGTAAAGGGATATTGCGCTATTTTTGGATTAGCATTCGTCAATACAGAGAGAAGGGTGGATTTTCCGGCATTCGGTAATCCGGCAAATCCAACATCAGCAATGATATCAAGTTCGACAAAGAAGGACATGGATTTTCCGGGACGGCCCTGCTGGGCATACCGGGGAGCTTGGTTTGTAGAAGTTCTATAGTGCCAGTTACCCTGTCCCCCTTTTCCACCTTCAGCCGCAGTCCATTCATCACCTTCATGGACGAGATCCTTAAGGGTTATTCCCGATTGCCTGTCTTTAACGACCGAACCCGGAGGAACCGGAATAATCACATCTTCACCGTCTTTTCCGTGTTTACGCCTGCTGCGGCCGGACTCACCGTCTTTCGCACGGTAACGCTGCTTCATCTTGAGATGTGCCAGGGTTTTTAGATTCTTTTGTACGATAAACTTGATACTTCCGCCCCGGCCGCCGTCACCGCCGTCGGGTCCTCCCCGGGGAACGTATTTTTCCCGGCGGAAGGACACCGCCCCAGGACCTCCGTTTCCGGAGGTGATTTCTATCGCGGTTTCGTCAACGAAACTTTGCACCTGCTGAACCTGCTATGACTGCACCTCGAGAATCTGAATATATTTTCTGTTATTCCTGGTGATAAAATCAACCTTTCCCGCAGCCTTGGCAAAAAGGGTATCATCCTTTCCTTTACCTACGTTTTCGCCGGGATGAAACCGGGTGCCCCGCTGCCGGACGATGATTTCTCCTGCCAGAACATTCTGCCCGCCGAACCTTTTTATTCCAAGGCGCTGTGCATTAGAATCTCTGCCGTTTTTTGAGCTTCCTCCGCCCTTTTTATGTGCCATAGCTATAACTCCTTGTATTCATCAATAGTGACGGAAATTTCCCGGGGGAATTCCCGTTCCAGGTCGAGAACACCCATATAGAGGTAATCTGTTACCCCTTTCAGGCGTTCCCTGCTGCTTTCCGGATACCCTTTCAGTTACAGAACAAAACTGCCTCTAAAGATATTCTCTCCGGACACCTCAAGGTCTTTCTCTTTTTCCAGCCATTTTGCCGTTGTTCGCAACAACACCGTTGCTCCGGCGCATACAGGATTCTGTCCGGCCAGCTGATTCCCGGCGTGACCATCAGCCTTTAGCAGGCGGATAACGCCGTTCCGATCAATTGTACTCTGTATGCGTATCACTATACTCCTGTGATATCTTCTACGCGAAGATAAGAGTATTCCTGCCGGTGTCCCCGTTTTCTCCGGTATCCTTTCCGGCGTTTAAACTTGAAGATGATCACCTTCTTGTCTTTCCTTGTCTCTTCGACTACCGTTTTCACCTTGACGCCCTCAAGGTAGGGGGCTCCTACCTTGACATCTTCCGTTCCGCCGACCAGCATTACGGTATCGAATTCCAGGGAGGCACCCTGTTCATCATTAAATCTATCTACTTTCAGCAAAGCGCCTTTTTCCGCTTTATACTGTTTGCCTTTTATTTCCACTAATGCATACATACCTTCACTTCCTTCGCATCTCTTTGTGTAGATGGTTATATAGCAAAAAAATACTCCTCGGTCAAGGGCCGGACCCAGTATATCACCCCGAAAGATATGAGTGAATACCTGCAGCGGCTGATCTGCCTTGGTTTATAGCACGAACGATAAGGGAAGCCCCGGATTGTGCATCTCCTGCCGCAAAAACGCCAGGGACTGAGGTCATGAAGGTCTCATCGGTGATAATGTTTCCCCGGTTGTCATATTCGATACCTAAATCGTGGAGAAGCGGGCTGTGCTCCGCATGGACGAAACCGGCTGCTATAAGGACAACATCCACTGACAGGCTGAACTCCGAGTCCGGTATTGTCACCTTATCCCACCCATTTTTTTTCGGCTTCCACTCCACCCTGTTGAAATATGCGGTTTCCACCTGGATACCCCTGCCGGAAAACCGGACAGTCTCTACTCCCCACTCCCGCTCACACCCTTCTTCGTGGGAGCTGGATGTCCTTAAGATTTTCGGCCAGTAAGGCCATTCGGGATTTTCAGGTCCCTTCCATTCCAAGGGTTTCGGCATGATTTCGTATTGATATACCTTCTTAGCTTCCTGCCTGTTTGCCGTTCCTACGCAGTCAGATCCGGTATCCCCTCCACCCAGGACGAGAACCGTTTTGTCCCGGGCGTCTATAATCTGTTCCCGGGGAATTTTCCCTGCTATGAATTTGTTGGATGGGGTCAAATACTCCATGGCGTAATGAATCCCTTCGAAACCGTCTCCCGGAACGCCTATCTCCCTCGCCTTCCCGGCACCGGTGGAAATAAGGATGATATCGAATTTCCTTTGCAGATATGCCGCAGAAAGATCTTTTCCTATAACCACACTCGTTTCGAATTGAATCCCCTCGTGCTCCATCTGGTAGAGCCTCCGGTCTATCACCCATTTTTCAAGCTTGAAATCCGGAATTCCGTACCGCAAAATGCCGCCGATTTTATCGGACTGTTCAAATACCGTCACACTGTGCCCAAGTCTCCGCAGCTGCTGCGCCGCAGACAGACCTGCCGGTCCTGAACCTACTATTGCTATTTTTTTCCAGGTTTCCCTTTTTGGTTTTACCGGTGACACCCAACCGCTTTCAAAAGCTTTTTCAGCGACTGCGAGTTCTATCTGCTTGATCGTTACCGGGTAATCATTGATTGACAGGGTACACGAAGCCTCACACGGAGCAGGACACACCCTTCCGGTAATTTCCGGCAGGGTGTTTGTCAGGGAGAGCCGCTCATAAGCTTCCCGCCACTGACCGTTATACACCGCATCATTCCATTCAGGTATCAGGTTCATTACCGGACACCCCAGGGCATGACAGAAGGGTATCCCGCAGTCCATGCACCGGGCGCCCTGGTCCCTCAGTTCCTCAGTCTCCGACGGAACGCTAACTTCCCGGTAATCCTTCAGCCTTTCCTGTACCGGCCGCTTTTCTTCCTGCAGCCGTCTGTAGTCTAAAAAACCTGTAGGCTTTCCCATCAGACGTACACCTCCTCTATCATGTCTACAGATTCCGATTTCTGCCACTCTTTTTCTTTCATCCGGCCTAAGGCGAGCCGGTAATCCAGGGGCATCACTTTTACGAACAGGGGAAGTGTCTCCTCCCACCTCTCCAGCATTCTCGCCGCGTACAGGCTGTTGGTGTAATTTACATGCTTTTCTAAATACTTTTTCAGGAACACTTCATCCTCGTCTTCGATTACCGGCTCCACATCCACCAGTTCCAGGTTACACCGGGTATCGAAAAGTTGGTTGTCGTCCAGGATGTAAGCGATGCCGCCGCTCATTCCGGCGGCGAAGTTCACTCCTGTACCGCCTAACACGATAACCCGGCCGCCGGTCATGTATTCACATCCATGGTCTCCTACACCTTCAACGACTGCTATTGCCCCGCTGTTTCTCACGCAGAACCTCTCGCCTGCCATTCCTCCGATGTACACTTCTCCTGCAGTGGCTCCAAACAGGGTTACATTCCCGGTTATGCTGTTCCTGTGGGAACTGAAGCTGGATCCCCTGGGAGGAAAAACGATGATTTTCCCGCCGGAAAGTCCTTTTCCCACATAATCGTTGGCGTCCCCTTCCAGGGTAAAGGTGATCCCTTTCGCAAGAAAGGCCCCGAAACTCTGGCCTGCAGAACCCGTGAAATGCACGTTAACGGTATCTTCCGGAAGCCCGGAGGAACCGTATTTACGGGCGATAGTCGAACTTAAGGTCGCACCCACGGTCCGATTGCAGTTTCGGATATCCCTGTGAATCTCAGTTTTTTTCTTCTTATCGATGCTCGGTTTTGCCTCTGCGATGAGACCTTCATCCAGGTCCCGGGAAAAATCATGTTCCAGCTTACCACGGCACCGCAGAGAACCGCCTTCGGGAATTTCAGGTTTGTAGAGGATCTTGGAAAAATCGAGACCTTTCGCCTTGTAGTGGTCGACAGCATCCTGAACCTCGATCATCTCCACGCTTCCCACCATATCGTCAAATGTTCTGAACCCGAGATCAGCCATGATTTCACGTACCTCCCGTGCGATGAAGGTCATGAAGTTGATCAGGTGTTGCGGTTTACCGCTGAACCGTTTTCTTAAGTCAGGGTCCTGGGTGGCGATTCCCACGGGACAGGAATTCAGGTGACATTTCCGCATGATGATACAGCCCAGGGAAACCAGGCTGGTTGTGCCAAAGCCGAATTCTTCGGCACCTAAGAGGGCACCTATTACTACGTCTCTTCCGGTTTTTATCTGCCCGTCCACCTGGACCCGTATCCTGCCCCGGAGATTGTTCATGACCAGCACCTGCTGGGTTTCCGCAAGACCAAGTTCCCACCAGGATCCCGCATATTTTATGGATGAAAGGGGCGAAGATCCGGTACCCCCGTCACATCCGCTGATGAGGACCATATCTGCTTTACCCTTGGCAACGCCTGCAGCAACAGTACCGACACCTACCTCGGATACAAGTTTCACCGAAACCCGTGCTTCAGGATTGGCGTTTTTCAAATCAAAAATGAGCTGGGCCAGGTCTTCGATGGAATATATATCGTGATGAGGAGGGGGAGAAATCAGGCCGACACCTTCGGTGGAATTCCGTGTCCCGGCGATAATCTCATTCACCTTGTGTCCCGGGAGTTGTCCCCCTTCTCCGGGTTTTGCGCCCTGGGCCATCTTTATCTGCAGTTCTTCTGCACTTACCAGATAATGTATCGATACGCCGAAACGGGCGGATGCAATCTGTTTCACCTTGCTGTTGGCATTGTCGCCGTTTTCTCTCGGCGCATACCGCTGTTCATCTTCACCCCCTTCACCGCAATTGCTCTGGGCACCAAGCCTGTTCATGGCAATAGCAATGGTTTCGTGAGCTTCTTTGCTGAGAGAACCGAAGGACATGGCTGAACTGACAAACCGCTTAACTATCTCTTCTTCGGATTCGACTTCTTCGATGGGAACAGGATTCCCCTTCTTCAGTTTGAAAAGGCCCCTGAGAGTACAGAGGTTTTTACCCGTATTATTGATTTCAGAGGAATACTGTTTGAAAAGAGCATAATCTCCCTTCCTCACTGCATGCTGCAGCAGAGCCACCGCCTCCGGAGTAAACAGGTGTTTGCTCTGTCCCAGCCGGTAATGATACTTTCCCCCGGATGAAATGGCTGCGTCACCTTCAGTGTCCTGGTACGCCCGGGTATGCCGTTGTCTGACTTCATGCTCGATCACATCCAGACCAATCCCGCCGATAGGTGAAGAGATGCCGGTAAAATACTCTTCCACAAAATGGTCTTCCAGTCCTACGGATTCGTATATCTGGGAACCTCTGTAACTGCGGATAGTCGATACGCCCATTTTGGACATTACCTTCAGCAGCCCTTTTTTTACTGCGGAAACATACCCCTCGATGGCGTTGTGGATCGTCATATCACCGGGAAGGTAATTCCTGTCCTTAAGATCAACGATGGTTTCGAACACCAGGTAGGGGTTGATTCCACTGGCACCGAATCCAATGAGCGTGGCGAAGTGATGTACTTCCCTGGCCTCACCGGTCTCCACTATCAGTCCGCTCAAGTGCCTGATCCCTTTCCGCACCAGATAGTGGTGCACTGCGCTGGTTGCAAGCAGTGCCGGTATAGGAGCTTTTTGGGGGCTCATATTACGATCACTTAAGATGATGAGATAATAACCCTCGTTTACCCGGGATTCCGCCTCTCTGCAGATCCTGTCCAGGGCTTTTTTCAAACCGGGCTCTTTTGAATCTACCGGGAAAAGGACGGGTACCGTACATACACTGAATCCCTGTATATCTGAACTGCGGAGCCGTTGAATATCATCGTTGGTAAGCATCGGATGAGACAATTTCAGCTGACGGCAATGGCTTGGTGTTTCATCCAGAAGGTTTCGTTCCCTGCCGACAAAACTCATCAGGGACATAACCAGGCTCTCCCTGTAAGGATCGATGGGAGGATTGGTAACCTGGGCGAACAGCTGCCTAAAGTAATCGTAGAGAAGACGTGGCCGATCAGAGAGGACTGCAAGTTCCTCGTCGTTTCCCATAGATCCCAAGGGTTCCTGGGAAGTGAGAACCATCGGGATAATCAGCTGTTTCAGATCTTCCATGGTGTATCCCATGGCTTTCTGATACTTGCGGAGTCCCTCTTTATCTACCCCGACAGGACCGGGAACCTGAAACAGACCCGGCAGCTCGATACGGTTTTCTTCAAGCCATCTCCTGTAAGGTTTCCTTCTGGAAACTGTGGATTTGATCTCGTTGTCCTTGATCACTCTTTTACGGTCAAAATCTACAAGAATCATCTTACCCGGCGCGAGTCTTCCCTTCTCGCGTACATCTTTCGGATCGATATGGAGCACTCCCACTTCAGACGCCATGACGATACGGCCGCTTTTCGTGATTACATACCTGAAGGGTCTTAAACCGTTTCGGTCGAGAATGGCCCCGATCTTTCTACCGTCGGTAAATGTAATAGCCGCCGGTCCGTCCCAGGGTTCCATAATTGCGGCGTGATATTCGAAAAACGCTCTCTTATCCTGACTGATATGGAATTTAGTACCGAACGCCTCGGGAACCATCATCATCGCCGTATGTTCCACCGAACGGCCCCCTTTGTGGATCAACTCGAAGACTGTATCGAAAATACCGGAATCGCTTAGCCCGTTGCTCACGATAGGAATTGTTTTCTCGATATCCTTGCCGAAAAGAGCAGATTCGATGAAGTGTTCCCGGGCCTTCATGTTGTTCACATTACGCCGGATTGTATTGATCTCCCCGTTGTGGGCGATGTGCCGAAACGGCTGAGCCAGCGGCCATGACGGAAAGGTATTGGTACTGTACCGTTGATGCACCATTGCAAAAGCACTGGAAAACAGGGAGTCCGTAAGGTCCGGGTAGAAAGTGATAAACTGGGGCGCTACGAACATGCCCTTATACACGATCGTTTTGACCGATAGTGAGGAAACATAAAAATCTTCCAGGTCCCAGCCCGCTTCTGCCGCTTTCCTTTCCAGGCATTTCCGCACCACGTAGAGCTTGCATTCCAGGGGATCGTTCTGAAAGCCCCGAAAGGACAGGAAGAACTGCCAGAACGAAGGTATCCTGCTCTGTGCCGTCTTACCCAGACAGTCAGGATTGGTGGGGACCTCCCGTACTTTAAGAATGCGGCCGCCTTCCTCCTGCACCACCTGGGAAATCATTTCCTTTGCCCGTTCACATTGAGAGGAATTTTTCGGCAGGAAAAACATACCTACTCCATAGTGTCCCGGCTCCGGAAGTTTAAACCCCAAGGATTCGTTGTAAAATGCGTGGGGAATCTGGAGGAGCATACCCGCACCGTCGCCGGTCTTCATGTCCCCACCTACAGCACCCCGGTGCTCGAGATTACACAGGATCTGCACCCCGTCCTGTACGATTTTATGAGTTGGATTACCATCGATATTTGCTGTAAATCCTACTCCACAGGCATCGTGTTCATAGAATGGGTCATATAAGCCGCATTTCGTACGCATTTGTCACCTTCCATACAATTTTGAAGTCAGAGTAGTATATTAGCAAAATATATGCCACATCATGTAATTAACTGTATTGAAAGAAATAAATTATTTCAATAGAATATTTTTTAACATTTTACAACATATTGGTATGTTTCACCCTCGAAAACCTACAAATTTGTTGCTTTACATGGCTTCTAAAAAGGGAATGGCAAGATAGGTAAAGGCGTTGTTAAGTACCTGAAGGAGCGCCCGTGATAAGGCGATCCTCGTGTGTACCAGGTCGTTGTCTTTGTTGTGAAGAATTGGATTATCATGATAATACCTGCTGTAAATCTTTGCCAGAGAGTACAGGTACGAGGTTATCCGTGAAGGGTTAAGCTCCTCCGCTGCCTGCCGCACCTCATCCTCAAACGAAGCTATCATTTTAACCAGTTCCCACTCCTCCTGAATGGTGAGAAGTTCCGGCCTGAACGCCCCTCCTTCCAGCTTTTTTCTCCGTTCCTCGAACTTGCGGAGCATGCTGCTTATCCTGGCGCCCATATATTGTAAATATGGACCGGTATCTCCGGTAAAGGAGAGAGATTCTTTCGGGTCAAACACCATATCCTTTCCCGGTGTTACCCGGAGGAGAAAGTAATTGAGTGCTCCGATTGCAATCGCTTCTGCTGCTTCCAGGATTCCGGCATCCTCCCGGACCCTCTCTTTTTCGAGAATCTCTTTTTCGGCCATGGTGTGCAGTTCATCCAGGAGATCATCCGCGTCAACAACAGTTCCTTCCCGGGACTTCATTTTTCCTTCAGGCAGGTTGACCATGCCGTATGAAAGGTGAAACAGGTGTTTCGCCCAGGGAAAGCCAAGCTTTGTAAGCACATGGAAAAGAACGGTAAAATGATATTTCTGTTCCGAACCTACCACATAGATGAGCCTGTCAAAGTCCCAGTCTTTTCTCCTGGCAATGGCAGTCCCGATATCCTGTGTGAGATAGAGGGACGTACCGTCCTTCCTGAGAAGGACCTTTTTATCAAGGTCGATTTCAGAGAGATCCACCCACACTGTCCCTTCTTCATCACGATAAAAGGTCCCTTTTTCCACCCCCTTGAATACTTCCTCCCTGCCTTTCTCGTAGGTTTCGCTTTCCCGGTAAATACGGTCAAAGGATATCCCTGTTCTGGCATAGGTTTCCTCGATCCCCTGAATTGCCCAGGTATTCATGCGGTTCCATAGATCCAGGGTATGAGGGTCCTTATCTTCCCATTTTCGCAGGAGGGCCTGGGCTGCTTCCTCTGCTCCTTCCTCCTCTTTTGCCAAGGCGTTGAACCGGACATAATAGTTTCCTACAAAGTGGTCGCTCTTGATCTGTTCTGATTCAGGAGTAGCACCACCTCCGAACTTGTCATATGCAAGCATGGATTTGCAAATGTGGATACCCCGGTCATTGATAAGGTTTACCTTCATCACTTCTGCACCACATGCACCGAGGATGCGGGATATACTCTCCCCAATGGCATCGTTCCGCAGATGTCCCAGGTGAAGGGGTTTATTCGTATTGGGACAGGAAAACTCCACCATGATCTTCCGGCCGGACAGGGATTCCGATGAGCCGTAATCTCCGCGCCTGGAAAGTACTTCGGCAATAACTGCAGATACAATACTCACCCTGTCTATTTTCACATTGAGATAGCCCCCTGCCCGGGACACCTCTCCAGGCAGCCGGTGTTCTCCAACGATCTTTTCGTGTACATACCCGGCAATATCACCCGGAGACTGCCGGAATATCTTCGCATAAGGAAACATGGGAAAAGCAAAATCACCGAAATCCGGGTTCGACGGCAGCTCCAGGACGATCTGTTCCGTTGAAAGGGTAAAATCATAATCTCCTTCATCAGCCTTTCCCAGGAGTATTTCGTGAATATAATTTTTCCAGATTTTTTTCTGATCTTTCATTTTCGGCCTTTAATCTCTTCAGGAAATGTGCTGGATACCTTACTTGAAATACCCTAATAGTGCAACCATTCTTGTAAAACGGTCTGCACCCTGCCTCCTGAAGGAGCCGAACCGGGTATTACAGCAAGTACAGTTTTCTACGAGGGTAATATGTTCAACCCCAGCTCTATGAAGGATATTGATGTTTGCCCCGGGTAAATCGAGATAATACCTTCCATCCCGGGTCTGAACCGTGTCTGCGCCCCAGGTATCCCGAAAACACTCCGCCCTTTGTTCATCCACATGATAACAGCACGGTCCTATTCCAGGCCCTATTACCGCATGAAGGGTTTCCGGCGGAATACCATGGACAGCGATGATCTGTTCGATAAAACTGTGAACGATTCCTGTTCCCTTCCACCCGGAATGAAGCAGCCCGTAACAGAAAGGTTTTTCTGAAAACAGTGCAACAGGAAGGCAGTCCGCAACGGTGATACTCAATGAAACCGTATCATTGGATGTAAACAAACCGTCCCCTTCACCGTCAGGAAATGTTCCGGGGCCCCGGATTTCCCGTACCTCTTTAGAATGGACCTGATAGAGAGCCGCACAGCTGCCGGGGCTTACTCCAAGGCGTTCAAGTAGTACGTTCCTGTTCTTTACCGATTCCGGTCTGTCATGTCCCATGTCGCCTGCACAGTTAAGGCTGAGAGCAAATACAGGGGCACCCTTGTCTCCCCGGGTGGTAAAAGGGATCGTTACAATGACATCTGGAGGGCGGGGAAAGAGTGTTATACTCTGCATGGTATGATTACCCGGCTCTACCCAGATCATTCAGGTCGTAGAGCAGGTTGAGCGCTTTGTCCAGAACAGCTCCTGCAGAGTCTATTTCTTCCAGAAGCGTTTTATTCTCTCTACCCCCGATATACTGGCGGTTCGAGAGAGTATCGTATTTCCCTCCAACTTCACCATGCGTGATACCTTTCAGTACACTTATCAGTTGTTTCAGGTGGCGCAAAGACCCTTTAATCAATTCTTCAAACTGATGCTCTGCTCCCCGTACGTGATGCTCAATCTGACGGAATTTAAGCCGGCTGACCATCACATCCCCTTTCAATCGCTCTATAGCCTGGCCTGCAGTTCCCTGGGGAGAAAATTCCTTATCAATCTCTTCCAGCCTCCCGGGAATGTTGTTAAGAAAGCTAAATGAATCGGAAAACTCCTGCCGATTCTGATCTTTATAGAATTCACCATTGAGAAGGACAATCTTCAAAGCCCTCTGCATAGAACCGAGAAAGACGGTTTCTATAAAGGTTTTGATAAACAGCACAGACGATTCACATGGAAGACTAATCCCTTTAAACCACTCTCCCTGGCGATAATACTGCAGATAGTTGAATTGTTTCACCCCTGCGAGTTCCAATGCATCTTCGATAAGGCGCTTTCTTTTCTGCTCCCTCATGAAAGACTGCACACAATCCTCGAATCTTCCCCGCCAGAATTTTTTAAACAACTGGAACCAGTCTTCCCCTCCGCCGGCGGCGCTGGGGTGATAGTTTATGTTATTTTTTATGTATTTCAGAATATCAGGAAGGGGGATAATCCTGTTGAAATCCCGGATGATATCCAGAGACTGCTCCGCCTTATCGATGTACTTCTTTACCTGCATGCGCATATCGAATTCTTCGGATTCAAGCTCCTCCCTATTTTGAAAAAGACACAGTGCCTGCATCAAGCGGGCATCCGGAACAGCATTGAGACCGGCGAGCATGTCACCCAGTTCGATTATCCGCTTTTCGATGTCCTTATGGGAACACCAGGGATCCGTTTCAGGTACGTCGGTATGAAATTTTTCCAGGATGGAGGTATACGGAAAATCGACGAAGCTACGGATCCTGTCCAGGCTTTTTGCATGACCGTACATCCGTTCTCTGTCCTCCTTCGTAACCTGGGTCAGAATATTCTTGAACTGTTCTTCAAAATCGTTTCGTATCTCATATTCGTTTTTTCCCCTCAGTTCACTGGATCGATTGAACAAATTTGTAACTTTTAAAAGCTCATCATGGACCCTTTCAATCTCCATACCTGCAAGAAATGAAAAAAAATCCATCTTTTCAGACGAATAAACACTCCGGATCGGTTTATGGAAAAACCGGGACGCATTACTCAACTGTTCCACCGCATCGTACATTACTTTGAGATACTTTCCGCCGGTAAAATCCATGATGCCGGGATTAACATTCCGTATCTGTTTTTCAAGCTTGAGAAGGAGGGTCTGTTCCACGAGGATGAGTCTGTCCTTTCCTGTAAACACACTCTTGATAAATATGATAATTTTTGTAAGGAATCCAAGATCACCGTATTCTTTTTCCAAATTGATAAATTCCTCGGACGCTGGGTTTTTCTGATAGAGAGGTTCATCCCGCAGAGAAAGAGTGTGCTTCAGTTCCTGAAGAAGGTCTTTGCGTTCCTGCGTTGAGAGCGTTTTAACCAACGTGTCAAAAACCGATATCTGTCCCATCCTGGTGTTATTCTAGATGCATATAGTCCACAAAATCAATACTTATGAAAACAAAACACCTTGACAAACTCAGGCATTTGTTTATAACTATTTTATATGACTTCATTTCTTAAAGAGGTAATCCTAATTCTCCTGCTTGGTATTATTGATCCTCAACACCCCCGGGGTAGAAGAGTTAGGCGCTGAATTAAAGTGTTTAAAGCCGGCCGTTCTCCTGCCTGGGGGAACGGCTTTTTTTTTCAGGGAGGTTCTTTGTGACTATAACCGGTGCAGAACTTATCGTTGAAGCCTTAAAAACAGAAGGGGTTTCACATATCTTCGGATACCCCGGCGGAGCTGTTATACCCCTGTTCGATGTTCTTTACAGTCACCCGGAACTCGATGTCATACTCACCAGGCATGAACAGGCCGCCGTCCATGCTGCAGACGGGTATGCCCGTTCTACTGGAAAAACAGGTGTCTGCATCGTTACCAGCGGCCCCGGAGCGACAAATACGATTACCGGATTAGCCACGGCGAATTTCGACAGTGTTCCTGTTGTCTGTATTACAGGACAGGTACCGAGTTCAATGATCGGTAATGACGCCTTTCAGGAGGCGGACACCATAGGAATTTCCCGCCCTGTAACCAAACATAATTTTCTTATCACCTGCAGGGAAGATGTAGGTATTGATATAAAGAAAGCCTTTCTTCTCGCCGGCAGCGGACGTCCCGGGCCTGTAGTTGTGGATATCCCAAAAAATGTCTTCACAGCTTCGTCGGATGACGGATATCCCGATTCCGTATATATACGGGGGTACCGGCCGGTTTACAAACCCGATGAAGAAGAAGTACGGAAAGCGGCGGCTCTCCTAAACAGTGCCTCCAGGCCCCTGTTTTTTATCGGCGGAGGTGTTCATATCTCCGGTGCCGCCTCCCTGTTAACAGCAATCGCAGAGGAACAGGACATACCTGTCGTCTCTTCCCTCATGGGAATCGGTGCGATACCTTCTGTTCATCCTCTCTACCTCGGTATGATCGGTATGCACGGTACGTTTCCCGCCAACAACGCGGTCAGTGAAACAGACCTGCTCTTCAGCGTAGGCGTCCGGTTCGACGACAGAGCAACAGGAGATTTAACAAAATTCGCACCACGTGCGAGGATCGTGCACGTTGATATCGATCCTACTTCGATTGCCAGGAATGTGCCTGTAGATACTTCAGTTGTAGGCGATGCAAAAGAGACCCTACAGCAGCTTAGGGCAAGTCTTACAAAACGGGAACGGAGGTCCTGGCTCGAGCTTATCGGAACCTGGAAATCCGAGGGTTCCATGAGAAACGACGAACATAACGACACCGGGGCTGTAACACCGGAAAACGTGATCCAGGGGATAAATGAAGTGTTTCCTGATGCTGTTATCACCACGGAAGTCGGTCAGAATCAGATGTGGGCAGCACTGATGTATCATTTCAAGACATCCAGGACATGGCTCACCTCGGGAGGATTGGGGACCATGGGTTATGGTTTTCCGGCGGCAATCGGTGCCCAGATCGGCAATCCCGGACGAAGAGTGATCGATATCGCGGGAGATGGTTCTATACAGATGAACATCCAGGAACTTGCAACCGCCGTCCATGAATGCCTCCCGGTGGTCGTAGCAATTCTGAATAATGGATATCTTGGAATGGTCCGCCAGTGGCAGGAGATTTTCCATGACCGCAGGTACTCATCAACATGTCTTAAGGCTGATAAACGGTGCAGCCACGGCTGCAGCACTCCGGGGGAGGAGTGCCCTCCATACGTGCCCGATTTCGTCCGTCTTGCCGAGGCCTACGGGGCAGTCGGATTCCGAGTAGAATCTCCTGATAGTATCGAACCGGTACTGCGTGAAGCTGCCGCCATCGGGGACAGACCGATTTTTATCGATTTTATCATCCAGAGGGAAAAAAATGTGTATCCCATGGTCCCCCCGGGTGCCGGAATCCAGGAGATGCTTTTATGAAAGGAGGTACACCATGACCCACACGATTTCACTTTTGGTGGAGAACCACCAGGGTGTTCTTTCCCGCATCTCCGGGCTCTTTTCCGGCAGGGCGTATAATCTCGAAAGCTTCACCTCGGGACCCACAACGGATCCTACGATTTCCAGGATTACCCTTGTGTGTAACGGGGATGCCCAGATCATCGAGCAGATAAAAAAACAGCTTAATAAACTTATCGACATCATAGAGGTCATCGAACTTACAACGGTTCCAACCGTGGACAGGGAATTGGCTCTGGTAAAGGTTGCTGCGAAACCCGGCCAGCGGGCGGAAATTATACAGATTACAGACGTTTTTAAAGCGCAGGTAATGGATGTCGGATCTGAAAGTATCGTAATTGAAATAACCGGCTCACCAGAAAAAATAGACGATTTTGTTTCTCTCCTGCAGGAGTTCACCATCATCGAACTCGCCAGGAGCGGCCTTGTATCCCTTGCAAGAGGGAAAAAACAATGAGGAGTGAACTATGGAACGGATTTACACATTTGACACAACGTTGAGAGATGGAGAACAGTCTCCCGGTGCCTCCATGAGTATCGAGCAGAAAAACGAAATGGCAATACAGCTGGCTCACCTTGGAGTTGATATCATTGAAGCCGGATTCCCTGTTTCATCTCCCCACCAGTTTAAGGCGTGTCAGCTTATCGCACAAAATGTCAAGGATCCTGCAATTGCAGCTCTCGCCAGGGCCGTTGAGAAAGATATCACAATCGCAGCAGACGCTGTCTCCAAAGCAGTCCACCCGCGGATCCACACATTTATAGCGTCATCAGCAATCCACATGGAATACAAGCTGAAAAAAGACCCTGACACAGTGATAGAAATGGCGGTCAAAGCGGTAACCCTCGCACGAAACCTGTTGCCTGAGGTGGAATTTTCTCCTGAAGACGCAACCCGCAGTGAATTATCATTCTTATGCAGGCTCGTCGAAGCGGTTATCGATGCGGGTGCAACCATCATCAACATTCCGGATACCGTTGGCTATGCCGTTCCCGAGGAATTCGGTACCTTTATCCGGAATATCATGAACGGCGTCAACAATATGGATAAGGCCATCATATCGGTTCATTGCCATAATGACCTCGGGCTTGCCGTAGCCAATACGTTGAGCGCAATCAACAACGGGGCCCGTCAGGTTGAAGTTACCATCAACGGCATAGGAGAACGCGCGGGAAATGCTTCCCTGGAAGAATTGGTTATGGCACTCCACGTGCGAAAAGACATCCTTCCCTATACGACGAAGGTCAATTCAAGACAGATTTTTAACACATCCCGTCTTCTATCGAACATCATCGGGTTTCCCATTCCAAGGAATAAACCGATCGTGGGAGACAACGCGTTTGCCCATGAGTCGGGTATCCACCAGGACGGAGTCCTCAAATTCCGGGAAACCTATGAAATCATGACCCCTGAATCAGTGGGAAGGGAGGCGAGCAACATCGTGCTGGGAAGGCACTCCGGCATGCACGGTTTCAAAAAACGTCTCACTGAACTCGGACTCAAAGTCAATAAAGAAGAGATGGGAAAACTGTACCAGCGGTTTCTCGACCTTTCGGACCGGAAAAAAGAGGTGTACGACCAGGACCTTTTTGCCCTGGTGAGTGTTGAACTGGGAAGACAATATGCAACATACGCTCTTACGTATTTCAACATCATTTCCGGAAATGTTTCAGTGCCGACGGCAACGGTACGAATCGAAACACAAGGTGAAGTCAAAGAGGAAGCCGCCACAGGTGACGGCCCTATCGATGCAGTATTCAACGCCATAGACCGGGTTACGGGTATTCAAACGAAACTGGATGAATATATCGTTCATGCGGTAACTCCCGGGAGACAGGCAATGGGGGAAGTCTCTGTGCAGCTCACCATCGATGGTAAAACCGCCATAGGCAGAGGATCCTCTACAGACATCATTGAGGCAAGTGCTCAGGCTTATGTAAACGCCTTGAATCGTTACGAAGCAGTGTTGAATTCTTAAATGAAGGCGGGACTCATGGATAAACACATTTTCATATACGACACAACCTTAAGGGATGGCATACAGGGACTGGGAGTTAACTTCACTCTGGATGACAAAGTACAGATAGCGAAAAAGCTCGATGAGATAGGCATCGATTACATAGAAGGGGGTTTTCCCCTTTCCAATGAAAAAGAGAGCCTCTTTTTCGAGCGTATGAAAGCTGAAAAGCTAACAAACGCAAAGATTGTGGCTTTTGGTTCCACTCGAAAACCGAAAAGCGATGCCCGAAGAGATCCGAATATTCAGGTGCTCCTCAATGCAGAAACTCCCGCAGTAGTTGTGGTAGGGAAAACATGGAAAGCCCATGTTGAACATGTGCTTCGTACCGATGAAAAAGAAAACCTTGAAATGATTTTCGATTCTATTTCCGTACTAAAACAGGCAGGAAAAGAGGTTATCTTCGACTTAGAACATTTTTTTGACGGTTACAAAGACGATAGGGAATACGCGGTACAAGTGCTGGAAACCGGCAGCCAGGCAGGTGCAGACTGCCTTGTGTTATGCGATACCAATGGCGGAACCCTTCCGTCGGAAATCGCCTTGATCATGACAGGCCTGCCTATAGATTCGCTGAAACCCTTAGGAGTGCATTTCCACAATGACTGCGGTACCGCCGTAGCAAATTCCATGATCGCAGTTGAACACGGCGCTGTACAGGTGCAGGGGACGATTAACGGCTGGGGAGAACGGGCGGGCAACGCAAACCTGTGTGTTTTCGTACCGAATCTCTGTCTTAAAATGGGATTTCAGGCACACATGTCGAGTCAACTGAAACACCTTACCTCTCTCTCCCGTTATATTGCAGAAAAAGCTAACATCATTCCCGACAAACGGCAGCCCTATGTGGGAGAAGCTGCTTTCAGCCACAAAGCCGGGCAGCATGCGGATGTCATTTCAAAAGCCCACAATCTTATGGAACACCTTGACTCCTCCCTGGTGGGGAATGAACGGAAAATCATCCTTTCCGAACTCGCCGGAAAGTCGACTATCGTGAAAAAGCTTTCGAAATACGGTACTTTTGATAAAAATTCTAAAACGGTGAACAAACTTCTGGAAACGCTGAAACAGAAGGAAAACGCCGGCTACGAATACGAGGCGGCGGAAGCATCGTTTGACATCCTTATAAGAAAAACCATCGGGAAATACAGACCTCTCCTTACGCTGAATAATTATCACCTTGAATCGTACAAAACCTGGGAAACACCTTCGAAAACAGTGGGAAGGATTTTCCTGACCTCCGATGGAAAGGACATCATGGGCGCAGCCGTGGGCATAGGTCCTGTTGAAACGCTGGACCACGCCCTTCGGGATGCACTCCTTCCTTTTTATCCGTTTATCCAGTCTATCATCCTTATTGACTACCGGGTGCGGGTACTCAACCCGCAGGACGCCTCAGCTTCCAAGGTACGGGTTTTCATCACTACATCGGACCATGAACGTTCATGGGACACTGTGGGTGTCTCAGAGAATATTGTCGAAGCGTCCTGGGAAGCGATACTGGATAGTCTGGATTATTATTACAACAACTTCGTGGAATAAAAGGAAGTTAAAACACGGCACCTCATATTCCCGGTACCTTCTCTATTCGTGTGTGACAGTTCCCCAAGTTTCCGGTAACGCACGTACGGTGACTTCCCCTTTCAGCAGGTAACGGACTCCCTGGGCCAGCGCCCATGCTGCAGAAGTCGTTGTCGTGTACGGCACTTTACGCCGTACTGCTTCTATCCGGATATCATGGTCCCCCTTTCGGGAATACTTTCCCAAGGGAGTATTGATGAGAAGATTCACTTTCCCTGCCCGCATGTGGTCGATCAGGTGGGGCCTTCCCTCGTGGATCTTTAAGATAACTTCCGCGAATACTCCGTGATTGAAAAGGAATTCCGCGGTTCCCCTGGTTGCCGCAATCCCGAACCCGGTGTCCATCAATTCTTTCACGATAGGAAGTATCGTTTTTCGGTCGTTCGCGTGAACCGACACGAATATCTTTCCCTTGGTAGGGAGGGGACTTCCTACCGCGGCCTGTGCCTTGGCAAAGGCTTCGCCGAAGGTTTCACCCAGCCCGATAACTTCCCCTGTAGATTTCATTTCAGGTCCCAGCTGGGGATCTTCATTCCTGAAACGTTCAAAGGAGAACACCGCCTCTTTAACAGCCCAGCCGAGAATAGACTTCCCTTCGCCGAAACCGTTTACAGTGAGCCCCTGCTCTTCCAGGGAAGTCCCTCCCCAGATCCTGACTGCGGCTTCCACCAAGTTGATGCCCGAGGCTTTCGACAGAAACGGGACGGTACCGGATGCCCTGGGATTCACCTCCAGGATGTACAACACGTCGTCCTTTACGGCGAACTGGATGTTGATGAAACCGGACACACCGATTTCCACCGCTATTTTTCGGGTTGCCTCTTTCATTTCCTCCAGCATTCCCGGTTCCGACTTAAACGGTGGGAAAACACATGCGGAATCCCCGGAATGTATACCCGCTGCCTCTATGTGCTGCATAATGCCGGCGATGTACACATTCGTTCCATCGCATAATGCGTCCAGGTCATATTCGAACGCGTCTTCCAGAAACTGGTCCACCAGCACGGGCTTTGTTTTCGATATGGTGATCCCTTTTTTGGTGATCCCTTTTTTAAGGAATTCTTCCAGTTCTTCCCGGGTATAGGCTATAAACATACTTCTGCCCCCCAGGACAAAGGAAGGCCTCAGCAGAACCGGGAAACCGACCTCTTCGCTTAAGGAGAATACCTGGTCCCTGGCCGCTGCCATTCGATTTACAGGCTGACGCACCCCGATCCGTTTCAACAGGTTTGAAAATAGACCTCTGTCCTCCGCGTCATTGATCGATGAAACAGGGGTCCCTACAATAGAAAATCCCTTCCGCTCCAGTTCATCGGCGATGTTCAGCGGTGTCTGCCCCCCTAACTGTACAACAACATCAGAAACTCCTTCTTTTTCCAGGACGCCCATTACATGTTCAGTCGTGAGGGGTTCCAGGTAGAGTTTGTCCGAAATATTGTAGTCCGTTGACACGGTTTCAGGGTTCGAATTGATGATTATCGTTTTTACTCCATGCTTTCTGAACGCCAGGGAGGCCAGGGTACAGCATGTGTCGAATTCGAGCCCCTGTCCTATTCTGTTGGGCCCGCTGGCAAGGATGCATACCGCTTTTTCCGTAAACGGCTGCCCCTCATCTATTTCACCGTAGGTCGAGTAATAATAGGGAGTCCGGGCTTCAAACTCACCGGCGCATGTATCGATGAAATGATACACCGGTTTGATGTTCCAGGCGATCCGCTTCTCCGTGACCCAGGAGGCATCCCGGGCGATAAGAGAGGCGATCCGCTCATCCGAGAGTCCAAACCTCTTGGCCTCCATAAGCTGTTCCCTGGCAAGGTCCCTGGTAAGGTTTTTCTCTACATGCACCAGGTACAGCATCTGATAGAGAAACCAGGTATCGTATCCGGATTTTTCGCGGATAACCGGAATGGCCCGTTCACCTTGCCGTGCAAGCCACGTGTACGCCGCAAGGATCCGTAAGGGGTGGAGTGTTGAAATGATCCGGTCCAGTTCCTCATCGGGCAGATTCAGGCTGGTCAGCCCGTCATACCCGAATTCGGCCGCCCGTATGGCCTTGTTCATGGCTTCACTGAAGGTTCTTCCTATTGCCAGGGACTCACCCACGGATTTCATCTGTGTACCCAGTTCCATGTAACCGGAAGGAAATTTTTCGATCTCAAACCTGGGCACCTTTACGGCACAGTAATCAAGGGCCGGTTCATAGCAGGAAACAGTTCTACCGGTAATATCGTTTATTATTTCATCCAGGGTGAACCCCACTGCAAGGCGCGCGGAACACATGGCTATGGGGAATCCTGTCGCCTTGCTTGCCAGGGCGGATGACCGGGAAACCCGGGGATTCATCTCTATGACAACCATACTGCCGTTTTCAGGTTTTACTGCAAACTGAACATTCGATCCGCCGCAGTCTACCCCGACGGCACGTAATATCCCGATAGCGGCGGTTCTCATCACCTGGTACTCTTTGTCCGAAAGGGTCTGAACAGGCGCGACAGTTATACTGTCTCCTGTATGCACACCCATGGGGTCTATATTTTCGATAGAACAGATGATGACGGCGTTGTCCGCCTTGTCTCTCATCACTTCGAGTTCGAATTCCTTCCACCCGATAAGAGATTCCTCGATCAGCGCCTGTCCCACAGGACTTTCCATCAGCGCTTTTTCCACCAGGAAGGCGAATTCATTCTCCGTGTATGCGATACTGCCGCCCTGGCCGCCCAAGGTGTAGCTTGGCCGGATAACGAGGGGAAGACCCACCTCCTCCTTCAGTGAAAGAGCTCCTTCGACCGATGTGGTTGCAACCGAGCGGGGGGTGTCCAGCCCGATCTTCCTTACCACTTCTTTAAAGAGCCCCCGGTCCTCTGCCAGTTTAATAGCGTCGATAGATGCACCGATAACCTCAACGCCATACGTCTCAAACACTCCCTCCGCATGGAGAGATAGGGTAAGGTTGAGTCCCGTCTGTCCTCCCATGGTGGGGAGTACAGCGTCGGGACGCTCCTGCCGGATAATTTCAGATGCATACGGAACGGTAAGGGGCTCCATGTAAATCCTGTCTGCCAATCCCGGTGTGGTCATCACTGTTGCAGGATTCGGGTTGATAAGGATGACATGGTAACCTTCCTCTTTCAGCGCCTTTACGGCCTGGGTACCTGAGTAGTCGAATTCACATGCCTGACCTATGACAATCGGTCCGGAACCTATAATCAATATTCTTTTAAGATCACGTCGAGCAGGCAACGCTCCCTCCTGTGTCCCTTAACTCTTTAAGGATTCGAAAAATGATGAAAAGATCCAGGTTGTATCCTCCGGCCCTGGTGCGGATTCCGGATGAAACTGAACCGATTTTACAGGTATTTTTTTATGATACAACCCCTCGATGGTACCGTCGTTGCAATTGGTAAACCATACTCCCGCATCGTCAGGCAGGGAGCCCTCCCGCACTGCGAATCCATGATTTTGAGAGGTAATATATACTTTTCCCGTAAGTTCGTCCCGTACCGGATGATTGACGCCATGATGTCCGAATTTCATCTTGAATGTCTCTGCTGAAAGGGCGAGGCTGATGATCTGATGTCCCAGGCAGATACCGAATACCGGCAGTTTTCCCAGGAGCTCCCGGAGTTCCCGGATAAGGCCGTGCAGAACCGCCGGATCACCGGGTCCGTTGGATACGAGTACCGCGTCGGGATGTGCTTTCATCACGTTTTCTGCGTTTGTATGAGAAGGAAATACCGTTAGCACGCAGTCCAGGTTTGTACATTCCCGAATAATACTTGTCTTTATCCCGCAATCGAAAAGCGCAATATGCGGTCCCTTCCCGGACTCGTTCAGCCGGAAGGGTTTATCCGTACCGACTCCTGCCACCAGGTTCCTCCCTTCCATTTCCGGAAAACCTGAAAGGTAATCTCCGCACAGTGCTGCCTCACCCGGTGTTAAATCTGCACCGGAACCGGCGGACTTGACAATTACACCTCTCAGACTCCCCTGATCTCTGATGTGCAGGGTAAGAGACCGGGTATCGACGTCAGATATCCCGGGAGTCATGGCGTCGTTTAAAAATGTGTCCAGGGTAATACGTGAATCGGGTACCTTGCCGGTATACAATGAACGGACAACCAGACCTGCTGCTTTTATCCTTACCGTACCCTCTGAGCTCTCCGTTCCGGCCTCAGACCAGTCGGGATCACAGCCGTAATTGCCTATATGGGGATAGGTCATCACCACGATCTGCCCGGTGTAGGATGGATCTGTCAGGATTTCATGGTACCCGGTCATTCCGGTATTGAACACCACTTCACCTGCAGATTTACCCGCTATTGAAACCGTTTTCAGCTCTTCCGGAGACGGCGATGGGAACCCGAACAACCTTCCGGGAAACACCATCCCGCTTTCCAGTACGAGAAAACCATTATTCTGCTGCATACCAACCCTGCGCTTATATAACTGCTTTGAAAAAACGTTTTTTCCTGAAAACACCCAGCTTTCGGGCAATTTATACCAGGTAGACACTTAAAGTCAACAGAGCTGTGGTACGTTTACTCCCTCTTTATTGTATATTACGGTCAGAAAGAGGTGGAGGTTGGAGATGAAACGTCTCTTAACTCTGTTGATCATCATCCAGGCGCAGGCATTGCGCGGATTTACTACTTCTCCGCGTACACCATCAGGGCAGACCGGCGGAGGCCTCTTATGTTCTCCTTGCGTGGGGCGCGCGTTTTTTTTCTTATTCAAAGAGCTATTTTGATTTCACTTCCCGTGGCCTTTTCAACAATCTGCCGCAGGCAAGGTAACATAATATGTTAGACGGCGGTAGGGTACACTAAAGCACATCGCTGACATAAGAGAAAATACAAAGACGTTCATTCCTCTATATACGTATCAATCATAGATATTTCCACGTAAAATGTATTGATTTATACGTAGTATTATATTATATTCATACGTAGGAGAGGAACGTATGAATAAGAAACTTACTCTAAATATTGATGATAACCTGATACAATTTGCTCATGATTATTCGAAAAAGACAAAGCAGTCAATTTCATCAATTGTAGAAAAATACTTTGAAAATTTAAAAGAGAAAAAAAGTATCAATAATCTATCCCAGTCAACAAATGAACTATATGGGATTCTGTCAGATGCTCCTTTGCCGGATAAAAAAACTATGAGAAAAGAATTCCATGAAAAAAATATTAATTGATATCAATATAATTCTTGATGTATTGAATAAACGGGAAGATCATGAATCGGCTGCTAAAATATTTGATCTCTGTGAAAGAAGAAAAATAAAAGGATACATATGCTCACATGAGATAACGACGCTATCATATTTCATGGGAAAGTATAAATATCCAAGAAGGAAAAGGGAATTAATAATAACAAAACTTTTGGACATTTTTTCAATAATACCTACAACTGAAAAAATATTAAAAAATGCCTTAAATTCAGCAATTGACGACTATGAAGATGCTGTAATAGAAGCATCAGTCAGATATGAAGAAGTTGATTGTATAGTAACCAGGAATATAAAGGATTTTAATAAAGGGGCAATTGTTTGTTGTAATGCTTTAGAGGTATTGGTATTCATAGAAAAATGAAATCCGTCTAACAAAACGCCGGAGCAGATTTCTGTTTTTGTCACGGTTCTTGTTTTAAAATGTGGTATACTATCCGGGAAATGCAAGAACCTGTGCCGAATCAGGCATTGCTGACCGATCATTACACGGCCGAATCCGTCCGGTTCATTCAGGATAAAAAGAAGACCGCCTTACAAAAGCGGTCTGTATAGCCCCTAGGGGAATCGAACCCCTCTTTGAAGAATGAGAATCTCCTGTCCTAGCCGATAGACGAAGGGGCCTTAAGTGACTGTCCGGGGAGGACTCGAACCCCCACAACAAGAACCAGAATCTTGGGTGCTACCATTACACAACCGGACACTGTTAACCTGTGGTAATCTACTGAAAACTTGATTATTTGTCAATGTTCCCATGGACGGTACTATTCAGAGTGATACTGGATCAGCGTGTGCACAGCATAATCGTCAAGTACGCTTTCGTACGGCAGGAAAGGGAGTCCGATGACACCGAAAATATCCTCCACATTACCGCCGGCTTCTCTTATCAGTTCCGCCGAAGCTTTCAGGGTCCCTCCGGTAGCGATAAGATCGTCTACGAGCAGGTACGTCCCTCCATGTGTAATATCATCCACGTGGAGCTGAATTTCAGCTTCTCCGTATTCCAGTGCGTATTTCCTGGAAATCGTCTTGCCCGGAAGCTTGCCTTGTTTCCGAATAAGAACGAGAGGCAGATTCATAAGATAAGCGAAGGGTGAAGCGAAAATAAAACCCCTTGCTTCCACCGCAGCGATCCCGGCTAACTGCCTGCTCCTGAAAAGTTCCTTCATCTGGTTAAAACAGAAAGAAAAAGCTTCGGGATTCGTAAGAATGCTTGTAATATCGTAGAATAAAACACCCGGTTTCGGGAAATTCGGAATTTTCCGTATGGCTGTATCAAGATCAAAGGTACCTGTACTCATTGTTCTGCCTGTCTAAAGTGTAGTAAGTTCTTTTATCAGTTTTGACACTTTTTGATCTTTCACGGGTTTCCCATTACGCATATACACAAGCGGTTCCCCCACGACTTTCAGCTCAGTATCCTTGATAACAGCTTCCAGTTCCTTTACGGCATCAGGCGAATCGTAGGAAAACAGCAGGACACTTCGGCCGGCAAGACTGATGCCTGTAAATGCCCGGGATAATTCCTTGAAACCTCCTTCCTGAAATGCCTTTCCCGTTTCATTTGAGCCGAACACAAGGAGAGAACTGGCTGTAATATCAGGAATATGGATCTTTTCCGCCGGCATCACCCGGGTTTCGTACATGTTCGTGTCGAACTGCCGGGCAAGGATTTCCGCCAGATCCTTCATTTCGTTACTGGAAGGTGAAAAGGCCAAGGCTACTTTCTGTACATGTTCTTTCACGTGAAGTATCATAATATGAATGTGTCCATCTGTCAATTGTACCCGAATTGTACCGTTACTTTTATTTCTTGATTTTTGTCAGGCCTTCCCTTATGCTGGATTTTATTATGACAACGATTATTCCTATAGCCAGCGGGAAAGGCGGTGTCGGAAAGACCGTCTTCGCCGCAAACCTGGGCGTTTCGCTGGCCCGTCACGGTAAAACCGTTATACTCATCGATCTGGACCTGGGGGGATCCAATCTTCACACATGTCTCGGTGTGAGGAACAGGCATCCCGGTATCGGATATGTTATCTATAATAAAGGGAGGTCCCTGGAATCTCTCGTTGTGCCCACGGATATACCGCAGCTCCATTTTATCCCGGGGGATACACTTTTCCCGGGTACTGCCAACCTTCCTTTTTTCAAAAAGAAAAAAATTCTATCAGAGATCGGAAAACTCGTTGCAGATTATATCCTCATCGATTTGGGGGGAGGATCGACATTCAACACGATCGATTTTTTCCTGGTCAGCAACACCGGTCTCATTGTAACTAATCCTCAGACAACAGCCGTTCTCAATGCGTACGCCTTCATCAAATCATCGATTTTCAGGCTCCTGTACAGGAGTTTTCCTCCCAGGAGTGAGGAACGCAATTTCATAAAAGCGCACATGGCGAACCGGCTGGAAGGCTCAGATCTTACGCTGACCGATATTCTGGAACAACTAAAGCACCTTTCACCTGAGGCGGAAGAGGTGATTCGTGAAAATCTGTCCGGTTTTCATCCCAGGGTTGTTATGAATATGGGAAAAAGTCAGAACGATCTGGCCCTGGGGGCGAAGCTCCGTCACATCGTTCGAAAAAACCTGGAAATTGAAATCGAATATATCGGTTTTGTCGGGTATGATGATGCCGTGGACCGTTCCATCGTGGAACGTACCCCTCTCTGTGCCGGACATCCGGAATCGAATTTTGCTTCATCCATCGATCTCATACGGGAGAAGCTCATGGAATCTCTCAATTTCGGCGAACAGCGCCTTTTCGACGACGATGAGGATATAAAAGACCTCATGGGTGACGCGGATGAGTTTTCACTTTGATATTTATTGATTGATTCTACGGAACCCTTCCACCCTGGAAAACACGGATTCAGCATAATCTGAAGGTCCCTTATTCTGAAGATAGTGATACCCGATTCCCGCTATCATGGCCCCGTTGTCCGTACACAGGGAGATGGAAGGGAAAAGAGTTTCCGAGTTCGGTATGGCGCTGAATTTTTTTCTGAGCTCCGTATTTGCAGCAACACCCCCGCCTGTAACGATCCTGGTCAACCCGGTATTTTCCAGGGCTGCTGCGACTTTACGGGCAAGCATGTCTATTGCCCTCTCCTGAAAAGATGCTGCGATATTTTCGTCTGATTTTTCATCTTCACCGTTCCAGAATTGATCGAGCTGGTTTATCACCGCTGTTTTCAGACCCGAATATGATACATCATACTGATGATCGCCCTTATGGAGAGACGGTAGGGGAAAAGAAAACGTCTTAGGGTTTCCTGTCTGGGCCATACGATCGATGACAGGACCTCCGGGATATCCCCAGTTAAAATACTTTGCTACTTTGTCATACGCTTCACCGCAGGCGTCATCTATTGTTGTCCCTAGAATCTCAATATCATCGTACGAACGGACAGTGCATATGATGGTGTGTCCACCGGATGCAATAACACCCAGGTAGGGGTATTCGATATCGTATTCAAGGTGCGGAGCATACAGGTGTGCCCGTATGTGGTCCACAGACACGAAGGGTTTTTCCAGGGCGAATGAGAGTCCTTTTACGAAAGACAACCCCACCAGGAGGGACCCTACCAGGCCGGGACGGCTTGTGACGGCAATACCATGGATATCATCCTTCGTTACATCAGCAAGGTCCAAAGCCTCCTGGACAACACCGGCGATCCATTCTACATGTTTCCTGGAAGCGATTTCCGGAACAACACCGGAATAGGGTTTGTGGAATTCTATCTGACTGGCAATAACATTGCTTAACATGTTCCTGCCGTCCTCTACCACTGCTGCAGAACACTCATCACAGGAACTTTCTATTCCCAGAACTATCATTTCCCTTCCTTATTCAAACAATTTTGATACATACCCGAAAGTCAGACCCTCCCGGTAGGTAGTTTCATACAGCTCACTGATAACCTCAGGGAGATAGTCAGACCACACATGGCCGATGAACACTACAGTGCCTGCAGATTCGGCGGTCCGGATGCCCCTGACAAACTCTTCCTTGATCGCATCCGCTTCATCGGTGTTGTCCAGGAAAACATCCCGTTTAACGTAAGTCATATCCAGTATCTCCGCAACTTCCCTTACCACAGATTCCTTAGTTGTATAACTGTCCAGAAAAAAAAGACTCTTTTCCCTCAATTGCTTCAGTACGGCGAGCATTCCCTCTCTGCTTGAAGTGAATTTTGAACCCATGTGATTATTCGCACCGATGGCACCGGGAAGCTCATGCAGAATTGCTGTCAGGGCACCATCAATCTGAACATCCGTCATGGATGTGTACAGTGCTCCGGGTCCGGGATCTTCTCCGTTTAATGGTTCCATCGGTGTGTGGATGATATACTCTTTTCCCGCTTTCCTAATTGCTTCTGCACTCTCCGCTGTAAAAGGAAGGAACGGCAGAATTGAAAAGGTTACAGGTACAGAAAGCTCGAGAAAACGATCCAGCTCTTCCATGTTGTAACCCACGTCATCGATAACCAGATACAGGGTGCCTTTGCTTATTTTTTCGGTACCAGCCGCCGTCTCAGTTACCCCTTCCACTACTTCCGACTCTATTTCCTCCACTTTCTCTATGGGTTCTTTCTCTTGAATAATGAACAGTACCACAACGAGAAGGACGACAACGGAAGAGAGCAATAGTATCAGGACATGTTTTCTGTTCACCTTGGCACAACATACGTAGATTACACCTGTTGGTCAATAAAAAGGATCAGTTGTAGATGTAATCCCGCAGTTCTTCCGAGTGTTCTTTCAGTTTTTTAAGCGCCCGTTTCTCTATCTGCCTGACTGTCTCGGGTGATATGCCTAGCTTTTCACCGATTGATTTGAGGGTATATTTCTGTTGGCCGTAAAAGGCGAAGCGGTACAGAAGTATCTGTTTCTCTCTGTCCAGAAGGTGTTCAAGGAAACGCATGGTATCTTCTCTCATCGATTTCTCGAGCATTTTTCTTGCCGGTTCAAAGGAATAATCTTCACAGAAATCCAGAAGAATTCCAGACTCATCATTTGTTTCTGCTTCCAGGGATACCACGTTGTTTGCTACAGTGATAATCGAAACCAGTTCATTTTCGGGCATATGAACTTCCACTGCGATCTCTTTCAGCGACGGTTTCCGTAAGTACTTTTGGCTTAAATAATTATACGCTTTTTGTACCCGTTTTAATGCTTCCTCTTTCCTGTGGGGCAGTCTGATGGGACGCCGTTTATTGGAAAGCGATCTTACAATAGACTGCTTTATCCACCAGGCAGCATACGTACTGAAACGCACATTTTTCCTGTGATCGTATTTTGCAGCGGCTTTAATGAGGCCCAGATTTCCTTCCTGAACGAGATCCAGGAGATTAACATCCGGGGTTATGTACCCTTTTGATATTTTCACCACTAGCCTTAGATTCGACTCGATAAGTTTTGTTTTGGCAGCTTCATCCCCTTTCTGGATCCGTTTTGAAAGCGCTTTTTCCTCTTCAAAACTCAAAAGAGGATTCTTCTTGATCTGCTTAAAATAAGCCTGTAAACTGTCGTCAGATAAACCGTCTCTCTTTATCGTCATACCCATGTACAACTCCTGTAATTATATAAGCAATAATCGTACCAACCGCGGTCTTTATGAAATGAGGTAATATTTCTTTGTATTACAATAAATTACGTTGATATTGTACGGATATTATGTTCAAACACCGTAAATGTATGATTTTTTATACACTATTTTCTCATTATATTTATTTATTTGAAAGTTGTTTATAGAGAAGATCCGTCAAGCCGAGTTTGGCATTTTTCGCCATAAGTTTCGAATATTCATCATAGAGCATATCTTCAAACACATCTTCCGCCATTCCGCCCTCCAGCAAACCGGTCTTATTCACCGTTTTACGCATGGAATTCAGCATTTGTTTGATAAAGATGGCTTCGAAATCCTGACATGCTTCATATAATTTATCGTCCTTTTTAACGAGGCCCCGCTGAGTCTGCTGAACGGTGGTTATATCAATTTGATATGAATTCAGATCCTGAATTGTCAAAATACGCCCCCTACATAATGATAATACGCCCGTATAGAGCTCCGGCTTTTTCAATGGCTTTGAGCACTTCAATTATTGCATCGGTTTTCATCCCGATTTCCTGCATTACTTCAACGAGCTGATCCACTGTGGTTAATTCTTCAAGTACGAACTGTTCCTTAGGTTCCTCTCCAAAACCAAATCCCGTACCTACGGATATGCGGTCTCCTTTGTATGATACCGCCACTTTGCCGATTTTGACATCTTTTCCCATCACCACGATCCCGGTACGAGGATTTATCACCACCTTTGCGGACGTATCCGGTACTACGGTGATATTTTCTATTCCCGCGATAAATCCTACATGATTACCGCGGAAGTTTTCCGGTATTTCCACACGTATCATGGATGCGTCTTCTGCGCTTACCGGAGTGTCTGGGAATACCTGCTGTACTTCCTGGGCGACTTCCCAGGCAGTGGCGAAATCGCTCTGGTAGAGGATAATGGAAACGTAGTTATTATCCGAAATGGACGAGACTGCTTCCCGTTCTACGATGGCACCCCCGGGTATATAGCCGACAGTCTGAACAGATTTTCCCAGGTCGGTGTAGGCAATCTTGCCCTGGGCAACAGCGTATACCTTGTCGTTGGCAGCCTTCAGGTTGGTCTGAAGAAGAACACCCCCTTCCAGGCTTTTCGCATCGCCAATACTGGACAACGTAACAGGGATTCTGTCCCCAGGCCTGATAAACGGAGGTATATCAGCTGTAACCATCACAGCAGCACTGTTCTTACTTTTGATATCCTTCGGCGGTATGGTTATTCCGAATCCTGACAGGAGATTCGAAAGTATTTTTTTCAATAGAACAGAACTATCAGAATCGCCCTTGCCTGCAAGTCCGGTAACAATGCCGAAACCGATAAGCTGGTTTTCCCGCACCCCCTGAATATAGGCTATGTCTTTAATGCGCACCGTTTCCTGAGAATAAACGAATACAGATGCCACCATAAAAACTATACATATCCAGACGGTTCGTTTACGGTGCATCTACAAGTACCTCACCTTTTCTATTTACCGTTGCCATAATATTCTTCATACCCTGTAGAGGCCGGACACGAATACCCTGCCCGGTACCGCCGCTTTCCAGGGCAATACCCTGAACTTCCAGCCGTATATTGTTCTTCTTTAGTATTATCGATACAGTTTCTCCCCTGGTGACGATACGTTTCGCTGAGAGGTATTCCTCCATCACCGGTACTCCTAAAGGAATATTTCTTAATGCGGTGTTTTGTTCCGGGTTCAAGAAAAAAACCGGCTTGCCCCTGGTAAGCCGGTTTTTTTCCATAAACTCAAGGGTTGTATTTTCCCGGATCAGCACATCCCCTTTGTTCACATACACGGTGGTTACCAGTACCGGGATGAGTACATGCGTTATTACCGGTATTTCCGCTACTGCTCTCCCTTCATCAAGAATAGTGAACACCGCCGTATTCCCGTTTATCCTTGAAAGTCTGACCGTCTTATCACCGTACTGCCTGGCATAGTACGCATGATAACTCCCTGCATACTCAATTTCCAGAAGCTCAGCCGACCGGGAAAACTCCTGTTCCAGTTGGGTAAGTGCGGAAATGAAAAAGGCAATCTCATTCTGACTGTACCCATAGGGG